>NZ_JBHUUW010000024.1:0-112252 GCF_042670825.1 Streptomyces sp. NPDC057137
GAGTCCGCCGATGAGCCCGCCACTGGCCATTCCGCCGATGGAGCCGGCGCCACCGTTGGAACCGCCACCGCTGGAGCTGCCGCCGGAGTTGGAGCCGCCGCCACTGGATCCACCGCCGGAGTTGGAGCTGCCACCACTGGAACTCCCACCGGAGCTACCGCCGCTGGAACCACCGCTGTTGGAACCGCCACCGGACGAACCACCGGAGTTGGAGCTGCCGCCGCTGGAGCTGCCGCCGGACGAGCCCCCGGAAGAGCCGCCGCTGTTGGAACCGCCACCAGAGGATCCGCCGCTGGAGGAGCCACCGCTGTTCGAACTCCCGCCGGAGTTGGAGCTGCCACCGTTACTGGAGGAGCCACCACTGGACGAACCGCCACCGTTGGAACCACCGCCACTGGAGGAACCACCACCGGAGACGCCGCCGGTGTCATCGTCGTCATCATCCGACCCGCCGCTGTTGGAGCCGCCGTTGCTGGAGGAGCCGCCGGAGTCACTGCCGCCGCTGTTCCCTCCCCCGCTGGAGGAACCACCACCGGACGAACCGCCACCGTTGGAGGCGCCGCCGGTGTCGTCGTCATCGTCATCCGACCCACCGCTGTTCGAGCCGCCGCCGGAATTGCCACCGCCGTTGGACCCCCCGCCTGAGGAGGAGCCCCCGCCGTTGTCACCGCCGCCGTTGTTACCGCTACCGCCGGAGTCGCCACCGCCGTTGTTCCCACCGCCGGAGGACTCACCACCCCCGTTGGCGCCACCACCGTTCGAACCGCCCCCGTTCGAACCGCCGCCGTTGGAACCACCACCGCCGGAGTCGCCTCCACCGCCGTTGTTCCCACCGCCGCCGTTCGAACCGCCCCCACCGTTAGCGCCGCCACCCCCGCCCCCGCCGTTGGCGCCGCCGCCGTTGTTGCCCCCGCCGTTGTCGCCGTCGCCCGCGACCGTCGTCGACTCGCAGTCACCACCCAGGATGTTGCAGACCTGCGTCCGCAGCCCCTCCCCGATCTGCGGCGCCACACCACTGAACAGCAGCGTCCCGACGATCAGCGCGACCAGACCCACCATGCCCACGTACTCGACCGTCGACTGCCCCCGGTTACGACGCCAGGTGATCAGATGCGGAACCGACGGCACCGCCTCCCGGCGCAACCGCTCCAACGACCACCGCGGCCTCACCACCCGCCGCTCCGCCGGCAGATCGAACCACGACCGGCTCGCCCCCACACTCACCAACGCCAGCAGCGCACCCGGCAGCAACAGCTGGCTGATACCCCGCGTCGACCCCCCGTACAAGTTCGCGACGCCGCCCACCAGCAACCACGCCTGCAGAGCGACCAACGCGAACCAGACCACCCTCCCGCCGGTCCACAAACGTCCCGCCAGAACCACCGCGGCGACACCCGGCACCACCGCGTACACCGCCGCCACACCCACCGTCACCGACACGCGAGTGCCCAGCTCCAACAACGAGTTCAGCACACCCACGCCACCCAGCAGCGTCAGCCCGAACATCAAATACAACAGAACCCGAGTCGCGGCCAGTGATCGCGGCAACTCCCTGCGACCGTCGGACAGCCGCGGCGCGACGCCGTGGAACGTCAGGACACCCGGGTCGGACATTGGAAACCCTTCCACCGCACTGCTCAAGACGTTCCGCCACCGGCGTCCAGCCGTAGCGCACGCGTCGTCACCGTCGTCACCGTACGGAAACGGAAGGCCCAATTCGCAGGGTCCACAGACCCACCCAGGGGCCCAACCGCCCCCGCGCACCGCCCCCGCGACCGACGGGACGGCCGGTGGCCGTGGCACACTCACTTGTTCGATATGTGCCAGGAAAGGTCGGTCTTGACGCACCACTACACGGCGGCTGAGTTGTCCCCGCCCGAGACGTACTTCCAGACGGCGGGTTTCTGTCTCCTCGTGGCCGTCGTCCTCATCTGGATCGGCCGGACCCAGCGCCGGACAGGCCGTGGTGTCTTCTCTCCGGACAAGTCCGTGCGCGTGGGCGACGCGTTGGTGGCCGAGTCGCCGCCCAGCAAGGGCAAACGGATGGCCGGGCGGGTGTATCTGGTGATCGGGTGGTTCGTGCTGCTGGGGGCAGTCGTCAATCTCGTCAACGGGTTCAGGGCCGCTTGAGGTCCAGGACCGCGTACGCCCCGGAGCGTTGGTTCAACGCTCCGGGGCGTACGGGCACCGCGCCGTGGGATTACGCGCTGTGCGTCAGTCCACGATCATGGTGTTGAGCGGTGCCTCTCCGGCCGTCCGTGCGAACGCGCCGCCGAAGTAGCCCTCGACCGCCGACTTCTCGGCCGCGTTCGGGTACGCGTTGGTGCACGAGGTTCCCGCCGTGGAGCCGGACATCAGGCTGGTGCAGGGGCCGGGCTTGATGTCCGGCAGGCCCAGGATGTGGCCCAGTTCGTGGGACGAGATGCGGATCGTGTTGTGGCCCTCGGTCACGGCCTGGCGGCCGATCCAGACGGTGCCGTTGCCCAGTGAGGTGGTCTGGGCGCGGGGCCAGCCGTTGTCCGCCAGGACGCGTATGTTGGCGCGTTGGCCGGCCGCGGACGGGACGAGTTCGACGGCGTTGACGCTCTCGTTCCAGATCGCCGCGCCCCGGTCGACCGCCGACCTGAACTCCGCCGAACCGCTTGCGTCGTACGTGACGATCCGTGCGGCGACGGCGGTGTCCGCGGCGGGGGCCGGAGCCGGGGCAGCCGTGGCCTGGCCGCTCATCAGGGAGAACGTGACAGCCAGGGCGGCAACGAGTCCGCCGGTCAACTTACGGATGTGCATGGTCGACCTCCTTGGGGGGAGAGAGTCGTGGACGAGGGGTCGTGGACCGGAGTCCTGGACCAGGGTCGTGGACATGACACGAAGTTCCCCTCCTCACTGCCCAACGCGGCCTGACACCAATCCGTCAATCCGCTGGCGGCTCAACTGCCGCTGATACCAACCTGGTCGACGGTCCAGTACCAGTTGTTGCCCGCCGTGCAGCGGAACCGGACCCGCGCCGTCCGGGCTCCCGACGGGACCTGAAGGGTGATCGACTCGACCCGCGACAAGGCGTCGGCGGTGTAGGTCCTCACCGGGACCGGGGCGCCGTCGTCGTACGAGACGAGGACCTCGCCCCGCTGCGGCGACTCGTGGCGGTAGTGCGTCGTGTACGTGAGGGTGGCGGCGCGGCCTCCCGTGACCGGCCAGGCCGGGCTGACGAGCGTGGAGTCGAAGGTGCCGGCGTACGCCTTGTCGACCCATTCGTCGCCGTCGGCAACGGCGAAGACGTTCCGCGCGCGCACGTTGTTCTCGCGCCACTGATCGCGTTCGGCGGCGGTCCAGAACTCGTCGGTGGTGAAGGCCCAGCCGCGCCATTCGGTCATGCCGCCCGTCCCCATCGCCCCGTTCTCGACCGACCAGCCGGCGGGCGGGGTGTGGGTGAAGCCGAGCGTCCCGGCCGGGATGCCGGTCTCGTCGACGCGGCCCGTCAGCAGCGGGCGCAGGGCGTCGAAGGCATCGGGCGCGGGCTGTTGGAGCGGACGGCCGTCCAGCCCCCACGCGGCGGCGATGGGGATGCCGAGGTGGGCGAGGGCGGAGGCGGCGACGTCGGGCATCTTGATGTCATGGCGGGTGGAGCCCGCGGTGACGGAGCCGCCGCTCGCGATGAGGAACGTCTGCCGCTCGGCACTGCTGGAGCCGCCGTGGCCGCCCGCGTCGGTGTGCCCGTGGTCGGTGGTGACCATGATGAGCCAGTCCTCCGAGCCGTACGTCGCACGCGCCCGTACGGCGTCGACCATCCGCCCCACCTGCGCGTCGACGTCCTGGATCGCCTCCAGGTAGCGCGCGGAGGCGGCGCCGTAACTGTGGCCCGCGTGGTCGATGTTGTCGAGGTGGACGAAGACGGCGTCGCGGTTGCCGTCGCGCAGTTCGGCCACGGCCCGTGCCGTCGTGCCGGTGTCGTACTCGGCGGCGGGCGTGGACACCCGGGTGTCGACCGCGGACGAGAAGATCGTCGTGGTGACCGGGTTCCAGGACGCGACGGCGTACGTCGACAGGGCGGGCTTCGCCGTCTCGATACGGGTCAGGAAGTCCGGGTACTGGCCGAACCGGCTGCCGGTGAAGTTGTTGTCCTTCACGCCGTGCTTGTCAGGCCAGACACCGGTGATGATCGTGGACCATCCCGGCCCGGAGACCGTGGGCGCCATGGGGTTGGCGGGGAGCGGGCTCACCGACGTGAGGCCGCTCGCCATCAGCGCGTCGAGGCGCGGGGCGGCGGCGTCCCTGATCCGGCCGAGCAGGGCGCCGTCCAGGCCGATGACCAGGACCTTGGGGGTACGGGCCGCCGCGTGGGCGGTCGCCGCGGCCAGTGGTCCGGTGGTGAGTGGTCCGGCGGCGGTGGCGAGGGCGGCCGCGCCCATGAGGAGCTTGCGGCGAGACAGACTTGATGACACGAAGGGCCTCCGAGTTCAGTTCCGAGCAAGGGAATTGGATGGGGTGATACGGCGTCACATGGGTCCATGGGTCCAGACCCGTTACGAAAGAGGCGCGCGTCAGCTGCCCGTCGCCGACTTCCACGCGTCCACGTAGCCGTCCAGGTTGGCGCCGATGTCCGACCAGTCCGGCTCGAAGATCTCCACGCCGTCCATCAGCGCGGTGAGTTCCGTGGCGTTCGGGTCGGTGGCCTTGATGTCCTTACGGGCCGCGAAGCCGCCGCCGACCGCGCTCACGTCCTGCTGCGCCTGCTCGGAGAGCATGAAGTCCAGCAGCTTCTTGCCGTTGGCGCTGTGCGGGGCCTTGCCGATCAGCCCGGCGGCGTACGGGAGCGCGAAGCTGGTGGGGCGGCCGTCGCCCTTCGCGGGGAACCAGATGCCGAGGTTGGGCATGTCCTTGGACTGCGCGAAGTTCATCTGGACATCGCCGTTGGCGGCGAGGAGTTCGCCCTTGTCGACCTTGGGCGCGAGCTTGCCGGTGGAGGCGGACGGGCCGACGTTGTTGGTCTGGAGCTTCTTCAGATACGCCATCGCCGGCTCCTCGCCGCCGAAGTCGTGCATCGCCTTGATGAGGACGGCCGTACCGTCACCCGCGACGCCGGGGGTCGAGTACTGGATCTTCTCCTTGAACCTCCCGTCCAGCAGCTCCTCCCAGCTCTTGGGCGGGCTCGTCAGCTCCTTCTTGTTGTAGACGAAGCCGAAGTAGTTGTTCACGACGGACGTCCACTTGGCGTCGGACGCCTTGTCCGCGCCGTCGACCTGGTCGGCGCCGGCCGGCTCGTACGCCGCGAGCAGGCCCTTGGAATCGGCCTGTTGGATGAACGGCGGCAGCGTGACGAGGACATCGGCCTGGGTGTTGGACTTCTCGCGGACGGCGCGCTGCACCATCTCGCCCGAGCCGCCCTCGACGTACTCGACCTTGATGCCGGTCTCCTTCTCGAAGTCCTCGAAGACCTTGTCGTACCAGCCGTCGCCGTTCTCACCCTTGAGTCCGTCGGCGCTGTAGACGGTGACGACCTTCTCGTCGGCGGCGCTCGACGAGCCACCGCAGGCGGCGAGGCCCGCGACGAGGGCGAAGGTGCCGCAGACGGCGGCGACGGGCTGGATGTGGTTCTTGCGCATGGGCGGGGTCCTCCGGGAAACAGTCGGAAACGATCAGCGGTTACGGGGAGTTGAGCGAAGGGTCAGCGGTACGACGCCCTCGTCCGGATACGGGACACGGCCAGCAGCACGAGCAGCGTCGTCGCCATCAGGACCACGGCGACCGCCGCACCGGTGAAGAGCGAACCGCGGTCGGTGGCCGCGAAGATCCGTACCGGCAGCGGTGTCCAGTCGGGCGGGTAGAGCATCATCGTGGCGCTCAACTCGCCCATGGACAGGGCGAAACAGAGCCCCGTGGCCGCTGTCAGCGAGGGCAGCAGCAGCGGCAGCCTGATCCGCCACAGGACGTACGAGGGGCGGGCGCCGAGGCTGGCGGCGGCCTGCTCGTACATCGGGTCGAGACGCGCCGCCGCGGCCGAGACCGACTGGTAGGCGAACGCGGTGACGAGGACGGTGTGCGCCAGGATCACGATCCAGCGCGTCCCGTTGAGCAGGACCGGCGGCCGGCTGAAGGCGACCAGCACGGCGAGGCCGACCACGACGGACGGCACGGCGACGGGCAGCATGAACAGCACGTCGAGGAACCGCTTGCCGCGGGTACGCAGCGAGGCGGCGGCCAGCGCGGCCCAGCCGCCGACGAGCAGCGCCAGGAGGCTGGCGGTGACCGCCGTGACCAGGCTGGTGGTGAGCGCCTTGAGGGAGTCGCCGCCGGTGGCGGCGGCGTAGTGCTCGGTCGTCGCTCCGGAGGGGAAGGCTCCGGACCAGTTCGTGGTGAACGACGCGGCGACGACGACCAGCAGCGGCACGGCGAAAAGCGGGACGAAGAGCAGGAGGAAGACGGCCCAGGTGGCCCATTTCCCGGCTCGGCTGTGGATCAACGGGCTATGCGCCAACACGGCGGCTCACCATCCGGTAGAGGCTGTAGAGACCGACGGAGATCGCGATGTTGACGACGGCGACGACGCAGGCGGCCGGGTAGTCGGACTCCAGGATCGCCTTGCCGTAGACGAGCATCGGCAGTGTGGTGACGTCCTTCGCGCCGGTGAACAGCACGATCCCGAACTCGTTGAGGCTCATCACCAGGACGAGGCTGCCGCCGGCCGCGAGCGCCGGAAGCGCCTCGGGGAGGATCACCCGCCGCACGATCCGGGCCGGTCCGGCGCCAAGCGAGGAGGCGACCTCCAACTGGGCCGTGTCGAGCTGGGAGAACGCGGCGAGCAGGGGGCGCATCACGAAGGGCGTGAAGTACGTGATCTCGGCGAGCAGTACGCCCCAGGGTGTGGTCAGGAAGTGGAAGGGTCCGTCGGCGGCGCCGGTGACGTCCGTCCAGAGGCCGTTGGCCATGCCGACCGTGCCGTAGATGAACAGCAGGGCGAGCGTGATCAGGAACGACGGGAAGGAGAGGAAGACATCGATGAACCGGGCGACCGCCTTGCCGCCGGGGAACGGCACGAAGGCGATGATCAGGGCGAGGGTGAACCCGAGGACGAGGCAACCGACGGTCGAACCCGCCGCGAGCCACACGGTGGTGGCGAGCGCGTCGCGGAACGACTCGGAGGCGAACACGTCGGCGTACGGGGTGAGTGAGGTGCCGCCCTCGTCCGGTGAGACGGACTGCTGCACGACGAGGGCCAGCGGATAGAGGAAGGCGAGCGCGAGGACGACCACGGGCGGCAGCGCCCAGACGAAGCGCGGGACCCGCCTCGCCCCCGCGAGACCGGCGCTACTCATCGCCCGCCCCCACCGGAAGCAGCACCGCGTCCTCGGTGGCGAAGTGCAGGGTGGCGGGGGCGCCGATCGCCGGGGTCTCGCGCAGCTCGCGCAGGTCGGCCTTCACCCGGTGGCCCTCGACATCCACGTACAGACGGTGCGTCGAGCCGCGCCACTGGACCTCGGAGACGGTGCCGGTCAGGGCGTTGGGCCCGTCGCCGAGCCCGACGAGGTGGGGGCGGACGCAGAGGGTGGCGGTGACTCCGGCCGCCAAGTCGCCCGTAGGAACAGTCAGTTGGTGTCCGGCGAAATCGACGCGGCCGCCGGCGACGGTGACCGGCAGCAGGTTGGCGTTCCCGACGAACGACGCGGTGAACTCCGTACGGGGCCGGCGGTACAGCTCCTGCGGCGTACCGCAGTCCCGCAGCCGCGCCCGGTCCATGACGGCGATCCGGTCGGCGAGGGTGAGCGCCTCGACCTGGTCGTGGGTGACGTACAGGATGGAGACGTCCGGCAGTTCACGGTGGAGTCTGGCCAGTTCGGCGAGCATTCCGGAGCGCAGTTGGGCGTCGAGCGCGGAGAGCGGTTCGTCGAGCAGCAGGACACCGGGGCGGGTCGCCAGCGCGGGCGATGGCGACGCGTTGCTGCTGGCCGCCGGAGAGTTCGCGCGGATAGCGGGTGGCGTACGTCGCCATGCCGACGAGTTCGAGTGCGTCGGCGACCAGTTGGGATATCTCGGACTTCCGCGCCTTGGGGGCCTTCCGTGCCTTGCGGGCCTTGAGTCCGAAGGCGACGTTGTCCGCGACCCGCATGTGCGGGAAGAGCGCGTACTGCTGGACGACCATCCCGATGCCACGCTTGTGCGGAGGCAGCCCGGTGACATCGCGCCCGCCGAGGAACACCCGCCCGTTGGAGGGCCGGACGAAGCCGGCGACGGCGCGCAGCGCGGTGGTTTTGCCCGATCCCGAGGGCCCGAGCAGGGCCATGACCTCGCCGGGTTCGACGGTCAGGTCGAGCCGGTCGAGGACGGTGTTGCCGTCGTACGCGACGCTGACCTGGTCGAACCTGATGCCGCCCGGTACGGCGCCGGCGCCCGTCATGCCTCGGCCCGCGCTATCAGGTCCGGCAGTTCGGCGACGGAGGCGATGACATGCGTGGCGCCGTGGCCGGTCAGCTGCTCCTCGTCATGGGCGCCGGTGAGGACACCCGCGACGATCCCCGCGCCGGACCGGACGCCGCTGAGCATGTCGTACGAGGTGTCCCCCGCCACGACCACGCGCCGGACCCCGTCCACCGCGCCGGTGCGCAGGAACGCGGCGAGGATCATGTCGGGATACGGGCGACCCCGGCCGCCCGCGTCGGCCGGGCAGAGCGTCAGGGCGACCAGGTCCCGCCAGCCGAGGGCATCGAGGATCGCGTCCTGCGTCGTGCGGGCGAAGCCGGTCGTCAGCACGACCGTACGGCCCGCGTCCTGAAGCGTCTCGATGGCCTCCCGGGCGCCGGGGACCGGGGCGATACGACCGGCGGCGACGAGCTCGAAGTACGCCTCCTCGAAGGCGGTGTTGGCGCGCCGGGCCCGGTCCTCGTCGCCGAAGAGATGGCGGAAGACGGAGATCTTCGACTCGCCCATGGTGGCGCGGACATAGGCGAGTTGGTCGGCGTGGTCGGCGGAGCCGGGTGTCACGCCGAGGCGTTCGGCGGCGGCGGAGAACGCCTGCTCGACGAGGCCGCCGTCGGCCACGGTGGTACCGGCCATGTCGAGAACGATCAGCTTCAGCGTGTCGGTGTCGGTGTCGGTGTCGGTGTCGGTGTCAGGCATGTTCGTCACCAGTCCAGTTGGTCGGCGGTCGCTTCGGCGATGGCGGGCGAGCAGGTCATGCCCCGGCCTCCGGGCCCGGTGACGAGCCAGACCCCGTCCCGTACCTCCTGGCGGTGGACGACGCGGCCGGTGTCCACGCACTGGGCGTAGACCCCGGCCCAGCGCCGCCGGACGCGCGGCAGCGGGCGGCCGAGGAAGGACTCCACGACCCGGGTGAGGTGCTCGTACGGCTCCTCCACCGTGTCGAAGGCGAAGGGGTGCTCGTACTCGTGCGTGTCGCCGATGGTCAGTCCGCCGTCCCGGCGCTGGACCATCAGCAGCTGCATCCGGTGCTCGGCGGCGGTCGGGGCCTGTGGCTGACCGGAGTTGAGGGCGTCCAGCGCCGCGCCGCGGTAGGCGGGGTAGTAGCGGAAGCTGTCGGCGTCGGCGACGGAGGTGGTGAGGTCCTCGCCGAGCGGGTCGGTCTGCATCATCTGGAGGCGGACGCGCCATACGGGCAGGTCGGGGCCGGCCAGCTCTCGGACGAGGCCGCCGAGCCAGGCGCCGGTGGCCAGGATGACGGCATCGCCGGTGTGGATGTCGCCGTGGTCGTCACGTACGGACGCGGTGCCCACGACCTCGCGGACCTCGCGGCCGCCGAGGTACGCATAACGACCGGACGCCGACAGGGCTTCCTTCAGGGCGAGTTGGGCGGTGCGCGGCTCGACCGCCGCGTCGCGCTCGCACCACAGGGCGGCGGTGAAGTCGCCGCGCAGCGCGGGGTTGAGCACGCGGGCCTCGTCGGCGGTGAGCAGCTTGTAGCCGCGGTCCGCCGCGTCGGGCCGGGCGACGGCCGCCTCGGCCACGGCGGTCTCCAGCTCGTTGCGGAGCGGGGTCAGGGAACCGCAGGCGCGGAAGCCGAGACCGGGCACCCGCTCGCCGAGTCCCTGCCAGAGTTCCCGGGCCCGCAGGGCGGTCGCCAACTCCTCGCCGCCGGCCCGGCCACTGACCCATATCTGCCCGAAATTACGAAGTGACGCCCCGCGTGCCTCGCTCTCGCGCTCGATCTGTACGACCTCGTGGCCGCGGTTCACTGCGTGCCAGGCGTGCATGGTTCCCACCACGCCGGCTCCTACGACGATGACTCTCACGGCGCCAACGCTGGGCGGGGCGGGCGACCCGTACGGATCCGCGAGACGACGGGACGGTGAACGACCCGCCAAACTTGGACTAGACCCGTTATCTTCTCGTTACGAAAGTGAGGTGCGGCGGCGCGCGGTCGGTCAGGTCCCCAGGTGCGTGGTGAAGGAGAACCGGTCGCCCCGGAAGAGGGTCCGTACGCGCTCCAGCGGACGCCCGTCGGTGTCCCGCGAGAGCCGGTGCATCAGCAGCATCGGGAGCGCGGGCGGCGTGCCGATCAGCAGCGCCTCGCGCGGGGTCGCCAGCACCGTCTCGATCCGCTCGTCCGCGTCCCCGAAGGAGATGCCGAGCCGGTCGCGGAGGTAGGCGTAGAAGGAGGAGTCCGGCTCGAACCCCGTGTCCAGCTCCGGGACGCGGTCGACCGCGACGTACGTGCTCTCCAGACCGACCCGCTCGTCGTCGGCGAGCAGCACCCGCTCCAGGTGCCAGACGGGCTCACCGAGGCCTACGCCGATCTCGGGGGCGAGCGACTCGGGGCACGGGAAGCGGTCGAGTCCGACCAGGCTCCGGCCGGGCCGGCGGCCCTGCCGCCGGACGCCCTCGGTGTAGCTGGCCAGCGACAGCGGCTGCTCCAGCTTGGGACCGGCGACGACCGTGCCGCGGCCCTGCCTGCGCAGCCGCCCCTCCAGCAGGAGTTCGCGCAGCGCCTGGCGCACGGTCTCGCGGGACACCTCGTAACGCAGGGCGAGGTCCCGCTCGGTGGGGAGCAGCCCTCCCTCGCCCAACTCGTCCACCAGGACGCTCAGATGGGCCTTGACCGCGTAGTACTTGGGGATACGGCCGTGCTCCGGAATGCCGGAACGGATGGGTGCGCCGGGTGCGTGAGCGTTCAGGTGGTCCACGGCCCGATGGTGTCAGACATCGGAAGAGAGCCCGCCCGGACCTGGTCCGGACGGGCCCCGCGCACTTCCGTCACCGGCTTTCCCTCACCGGCCTTCCGTCACCGGCTTTCCCTCACCGGCCTTCCGTCACCGGCTTTCCCTCACCGGCCTTCGGTCACCGGTCTTCAGTCACTTGGCGCCGTCGGCGCCGTCGGCGCACAGCTGCTTGTCGATGAGGTCGCTCGCCGCGTGGATGGTGCCCGGCATCGAGCCGTCGCCCGTGGCCTCCAGGACGACGACGCGGCGGCCGTCCGGGGTCGCGCCGGTACGGGTGGCGTAGCCGGGGAGGTCACCGGCGTGGCTGTAGTAGCTGCCGCCGCAGGTGAGCGGGATTTCCATCAGACCGAGGCCGTAGCGGGCGCCGGGCCAGGCCTCGTCCAGCTCCGCGGCCCGCACCGTCTTCTTCATCTCCTTCAGCTGCGCCGGCTTCAGCAGCTTTCCGCGCATGAGCGCCTGGTAGAAGGTGGTCATGTCGCCGGTGGTGCTGATCATGGCCCCGGCGGCGCCGGCCGCGCTGGGGTTGATGGCGGTGACGTCGATGGCGGGCGCGGCCTCACCGAAGGCGGAATAGCCCTTCATGTGGGAGCCGGGGATACCGGAGGACGTGGTCGGGGTCGAGGTGTTGCGCAGACCCAGCGGCCGGACGACGCGCTTGGTCACTTCCTGCTGCCAGGTGTGGCCGGTGACCTTCTTGATGATCATTCCCGCGAGGGTGTAGTTCGTGTTGGAGTACGACCAGGTGGCGCCGGGCTCGAAGGCGGGCTCGTGGCGCATCGCGATGCCGACGAGCTGCTCGTCCGTCCAGGTCGTGTAGCGGCCGGCCTCGTAGGCCGCGATGCCGGTCAACGCCGGGAAGTCGGCGGTGTAGTTGAACAGGCCGCTGGTGTGGTTCAGGAGCTGCCGTACGGTGATCTTGCGTCCGTCGTTGCCGTTGCCGGACACGACACCGGGCAGCAGGTCCTCGACGGTGTCGTCGAGGGAGAGCTTTCCCTCGCCCACCAGTTGCAGCACCACCGTGGAGACGTACGTCTTGGTCGCGCTCGCGATCCGGAACTTGTCACCCGGCCGCGCCTTGCGGTTCGTCTCCGCGTCCGCCACCCCGGCCGTCGCGTACCGCACCCCGCGCGGCCCGGTCGACCGGGCGAGCACGCCCACGGTCCCCGTCTGCTGAACGGCGTCCACCTGCCGCTGGAAGGACTCCTGCCGGGACGTCTCCGTCCCCCGCTCCGTCGCACTCGCGGCGGGCACCGCGACACCCAGCGCGGCAAGCGCCGTGACGAGCGTGGTGGTCACGACACGGGAGGTGGTCCGGCTGAATGTCTTGGTCGCCATGGTCCGCTGACTCCTTGGGAGTTGGTGGTGCCACCGCTCCGTGCGGTGTGATCACCAACTTAGGAAAATGCCCGGTCGGCCACGATCCGGCCAGCAGGCCACTCCGGGGTACAGCCAGCTGTACCACTCCCCGTACTCCCCACGCACCTCAGTCGGGCGAAGCGGCCACCCGTACACCGTCGTTCTCCTTGTCGGAGAGGAACAACGCCATCTCCCGGCCCTCCTCGGCGACGGCCGTACGGTCCGCCGGGGACAGGCGGCCCAGCGGGGCGACCGTCACCGTGCCCGCCTCCACGCGCCAGGTCGCGGCGACCCGGCCGTCGACCAGGACGACGCGCTCGCCCGCGACCGACAGGCCGCGGTGCTCGTCGTCGATGATCCGGCCGCGGTCGTGGTAGCCGAGGATCGCGTTGTCGAACGCCGGCAGGAACCGCACCGGCGCCGGTGTGTCCGGATCGGGGCGCGGCGCGTCGGGGAGGTCCAGCAGCTCACGGCCGCGCTCGTCGCGGAAGGAGACCAGCTCCTCGCGCAACGCGGCCACCGCGGCCGGGAGTCCGGCGAGGCCGCACCAGGCGCGCAGGTCGGCCGAGGCGGCGGGGCCGTACGCGGCCAGATAGCGCCGGAGCAGCGCCTGGCCCACCGGGTCGGAGCCGTCCGGGGACAGCGGGTCGGCCGCACGGCCCAGCCAAAACGAGAGCGGGACGTTGCGTACGCCCGCCTTCGTCCGCCACAGCCCGCGCGGCGGCAGCTGGATCATCGGCACGAGCGCGGTGATCACCATCTCGCCCAGCGCCCGCGGCCCCGGCGCCGGCCACCGGCCGGCGAGCGCCCGCGCCACCTCGGTCATCGTGCGCGGCTCGCCGTCCGCCGTCAACGCCCGCCCCGCCGAGGCGAGTTCGTCGAGATCCGTGCCCGCCAGCTCGCGGCGGTAGACCCCGAGTACGCGCTGACGCAGCATGGCCTCGTGGCGGGACCGCCAGGCCAGGGCGTCGTCGGCGGTGACGAGATGGACCGTACGGCGCATGAGATGCGTCCGCACCACGCTCCGCTCCGTCAACAGGCCCGAGAGCACGGCCGGTTCGAAGGCGCGCAGCCGCGACCAGAGCCCGGGATACGGCTCCTGCGGTTCCTGGGCCTGCAGACCGCCGAGATGCGCGACGGCGTCGAGGACCGGCACGTCGGCGCGGTCGAGCAGCAACTGCCGGGCGAGCGTGGCGCGGTTGAGTGCCCGGGTGCCGAGCACGGTACGAACGGCCATCGGTCAGGTCGACTTCTGGCCGTCGAGCGACTCGCGCACGATGTCCGCGTGCCCGGCGTGCTGCGCGGTCTCGGCGATGACGTGCATCAGCACCCCTCGTACGCTCCGCACCGCTCCCGGCACATGCCAGGGCGCCTCCGGCAACGGGTAAGTCGCCGACAGGTCGGGCACGGCGGCCAGGATCTTCTCGGTCGCGGCGGCGACCTCCTCGTAGCGGGCGAGGATCCCGGCCGACGTGTCGTCGGGCAGCATCCGGAAGTCGTTCTCGCGCGCGATCGCCCATTGGGGGAACTCGGCGGTACCGGCCGCCAGATCGGCCCAGGTGACGCCCTCCGGCAGGTCGAAACTCATCGCCGACGGGCCCTCGGCCGCGAAGCGCAGCCACGCCTCCTCGGTGGACGCGACGTGCTTGATCAGTCCGCCCAGACAGAGCGAGCCGGCCGTCGGGGTCTCGCCGAGCTGCTCGTCGCTGAGCCCGCGCACCGTGTTGATCAGGGCGGCTCGCGTGGTCGCGAGCGTGGCGAGCAGATCGGCGCGCTCGGCGTCGGCGGTCGAGTCGGGCGTGGGGGCGGGGGCGGGAGTGGGGGTGGGGGTGGCGTTCATGGTGATCGGGCCCTTCCGGTCGTTCACGTTCACGTTCACGTTGTCCTGCTCGCGTTCTGACACGGACAACAGTCTCAGGGCAAGAGGACAGGTTGTGGCCGCTTCTCGGACGACAATCGATCTCGTACGGAACTTCGGCGCGACCGCCGCCCGCCGGGGCGAGGTGATCCTCGACCTGCCCGCCGGTGAGGTGTCCCGTTACCTCACCGACGGGCAGACCTACGGGCAGGTCGTGGAACTCGGCTCGGCGCCTACTCGACGGGCAGCAGGAAGTCCCGTGGTCTCAGGGCGCGGTCGACGATGCGGGTGTCGCCGATCCATCCGTAGAAGCCCTGGCCGAACTCCTCCGCGAACTGGGTGCCGCCGATCGCGAACGGCTTGCCCAGCGTGGCGATGCCCGTGGCCCGCTGGGACGGGTTGCGGGCGATCTTCGACCCGTCCACGTACATCACCGTGCGTCGGCCGTCGTTGACGATCGCGATGTGCGTCCAGCGGCCCACGGGCAGGGCATGGCTCCACGACGTGGGGTCGGCGTCCTGGACGTGCGGGTAGAGCACGAACTGCAGGAACCGCTCCGGCGTGATGTTGAGGCTGCACGTGGGCTCGTCCGTCGACCAGCCCGTCGTCTTCCCGGCGTCGCCGTTGCGGCCCTCCCAGCTGAGGATGCCCATCCAGTCGTGGTTGCCCTCGTACGGCTCCGGCAGCTTGATGAACGTCTCGATGGTGAAGCCGGATCTGAACGTGGCGCTGTTGAGCGGCGCCGTGGGGCTCGTGGTCAGCACCGCGCCCCGGTCGGGTGCCTTGCCGCCGTCGAAGCGCAGACTCGCGTGCGCGGGCTGGTGGGTGTGGTGGTCGGCGGAGCGGGTGAGCACCTCGGCCGCGCTGTCGTGCAGCAGTTGTACGCGCAGGTCGTTGCCGTGCCCCGAGAGGTCGCGCGCCACCGCGCCCTTGCCCACCACCGACCCCGGCTTTCCGGCGCCGGCGAGTCCGTCGGCGTCGAACCGCCAGTACGCCACGGTGCCCCGCGGCATCACCCGGCCGGCCGGTCGCGGCTTCGGCGGGACGACGCCGTCGAAGTCCTTGAACCGCTCGGCGAAGTCGATGTCCAGGCTGAACCGGTCGACAGGGCCGGTCAGTTCGAGGGTCTCGGCCTCCAGCGGTGTCCGCTTCGCGGGGTCGCGCCGCAGGAACCACGGCGCGAAGGTCTCGATGTCCACGACGTCGCGCGCCGTGTCGAAGGCGTAGAGGCGGATCATGCCCGCGCCGCCGTAGTAGCGGTCCTGGTAGTTGGTGATGTGGACGTGCACGTCGTGCCCGGCGTCGTTGGTGAGGACCGTACGGCCCGAGGGCCAGTAGTGACCGCCCAGCGCGAGGAAGAACTGGTCGTTGCCCCGGAGGAGGCCGTCCCAGAGCCGCTGTCCGTGCTCCGACAGCCGCGCCTCGCCGTTCTCCTCGGCCCAGGCGAGGTCGTGGGTGGTCAGGATGGCGGGCAGGGTGGGGTGGGCGTCGAGGACGCCCTGCGCCCACGCCAGGGCCTTGTCCGAGGCGCGCCAGTCGATGGCGAACACCAGCCACTGCCGGCCGGCCGCCTTGATCACGTGGTAGCTGTTGTAGCCGCCGGGTGAGGCGCCGCCGAAGGTCGGCATGCCGGTGAACCGGGCGGGGCCGAATGCCTTCAGATAGGCGGAGTCCCCGCGCTGGTCGTCCTTGCTCCCGTCGATGTCGTGGTTGCCTGCCAGGACGCTGTAGGGGACCTTGCCGTGGATGGTCTTGAAGGTGTGGGCCGCGAGCGTGATCTCCTGCTCCGTACCGTGCTCGGTCACGTCGCCGAGGTGCGTCATGAAGGCGATGTTGGCCTCCGCGCGCTCCGAGACCAGGTAGTCGAAGGTCTCGCGCAGCGGCTCCGGGTCGGCACTGTCGGCGTCGAAGAGGTACTGCGTGTCCGGCAGCACGGCCAGCGCGAAGCGCGGGCTGTCCTCGTCGTAGCGGCCTCGTCCGGAGGAGGAGGCCGAGGTGGCGGCGGGCGCGGCCTGTGCCTGCTGCGTGCCCAGGACGGCGGCGGTGGCTCCGACGGCGGGGACGGCGAGCGCGGCCTGTAGCAGCGACCGGCGGTCCGGACCGGAAAGGCCGCCGTCCGGAACGGAAGGAATGGACTTGCTCATTACGATCTCCCAGGTCTCGACACATGCGTGTCCGTGGGGATCGTGTGCCGCCCCGGCGACCGTATGACAACGCTGTCCTGAACAGGGGCCGTCGCCGACCGGTCCGGAGACCTGCGCCACATCGGCCCGGCGGCGGGAAGCGGAGGCAACCTTCGGTTGTTGCCGCCCGACGGACACCCCCACCCAAGGAACAGGACTGGCCATGACAGACGCGAACGCCCGCCGCTCGGCGGACACCCTCGCCCGCCCCTTCACGGTCCGCGGCCTCACCACGCGCAACCGGATCGCCATGGCACCCATGACCCGGCAGTTCTCCCCCAACGGCGTCCCCGGCCGCGACGTGGCGGACTACTACACACGACGCGCCGCCGGCGGCGTAGGGCTGATCATCACCGAGGGCACCTACATCGACCACGACTCCGCCGGCACCAGCGACCGGGTCCCGCGGTTCCACGGCGAGGACGCGCTCACGGGCTGGGCGGATGTCGCGGACTCCGTGCACCGGGCGGGCGGCGCGATCATCCCGCAGCTGTGGCATGTGGGTGTCACACGGGACGAGGGCGCCCCGCCGGTCGCGGACGCGGAGCCGGTCGGCCCCTCGGGCGTGTCCCTGGACGGTGCGCCCAAGGGCCGCGCCATGACGCAGAAGGACCTGGACGACGTCATCGGCGCGTTCGCCGACGCGGCCGCCGCCGCCGAACGGCTCGGCTTCGACGGGATCGAACTGCACGGCGCGCACGGCTACTTGATCGACCAGTTCCTGTGGGCGGGCAGCAACCGCCGTACCGACGCGTACGGGGGCGACATCGTCGCGCGCACGCGTTTCGCGGCCGAGATCGTCGCGGCCTGCCGCGCCGCCGTGTCGGACTCCTTCCCGATCTTCCTCCGCCTGTCCCAGTGGAAGATGAACTCGTACGACGCGAAGCTCGCGCACTCGCCCGCCGAACTCGACATCTTGCTCAGGCCCCTGGTCGAGGCCGGTGTCGACGTCTTCCACGCGTCGACCCGCCGCTACTGGCTGCCGGAGTTCGACGACTCCGACCTGAACTTCGCCGGCTGGGTGAAGAAGATCAGCGGCCGGCCGACGGTCACCGTCGGCTCGGTCGGCCTGGACGGTGACTTCGCCAAGGCCTTCCAGGGCGAGGACTCCGCGGTCACCCCCATCGATGAGCTGCTGGACCGGCTGGAGCGCGACGAGTTCGACATGGTCGCCGTGGGCCGGGCCCTGATCGCCGACCCCGAGTGGCCGGTGAAGACCCTGGGCGGGCGCACCGAGGGCATCACGCCGTTCGCCGCGGAGATGCTGAAGACGCTTCGCTGAGCTGACGCCCGGAGCGCACCTGACGCCCGGAACGGACCTGACCGCCGTCCCCCGGACTCCGCGGGGGACGGCGGTCGTACCGGCCGGACCGGTCAGACTGCCGGACCGGTCAGACGGTCGCGGTCGAGGAGGGGTCCTTGGCCGGCGGCGGGACCATGCGGACCGGGACCGTGTCGGCGTCGTTGTGGCGCTGGGACCAGGTCTCCAGTGCCACCTGACAGGCGTGGTCGAGATGGCGCAGACCGGTCAGGTCCAGTTCGATCGGGCGGTTCTGGGGCAGTGCCTCCAGTTGGTCCAGGATCCGCGGCAGCCGCAGGAAGGTGGCGTTGCCGGTGATGGCCACGACCAGGCGTCCGCCGGTGAGTTCGTGGACGTTGAGGTGTATGTGGGAGGTCTCCCAGGCCGACTTGCAGACGGACAGGAGCAGTCCGAGCACCACGCCCTCGAAGAGATTGCCGATGACGATGGTGCCGGTGGTGATGGCGAGGATGACGGCGTCGCCGCGGTGTGTCCGCCACAGCGGGACGATCTCCTTGACCGGCACGAGCTTCATCCCCGCGTGCACGAGGACACCCGCGAGCGCGGCCAGCGGGATGACGCCGATGACGAACGGGAGCAGCGCGGCGAACAGCAGCAGCCATACGCCGTGCAGGACGCGGGAGAGTGAAGTCTTCGCGCCCGCCTGCACGTTGGCGGCGCTGCGCACGATGACGGCGGTCATCGGGAGCGCGCCGAGCGCGCCGCAGACGGTGTTGCCGATGCCCTGCGCCATCAGCTCCTTGTCGTAGTCGGTACGGGGACCGTCGTGCATCCGGTCCACCGCGGCCGCGCTGAACAGGCTCTCGGCCGAGGCGATCAGGGTGAAGGCGAGGATCGTGCCGATGGCGGCGACACCGGCCAGGCTGCCGAAGTCCCCGAGGCCGGGCGGGTCGACCGCCGCCAGCAGGCCCCGGACCTCGACCCGGGCGACATCGAGATTCAGCAGGACGGCGGCGCCCGTGGCCAGCCCGACCGCGACGAGCGGACCGGGGACGACGCGCGCCTTGGCGGGCAGGGTCGGCCACAGGAACAGGACGGCGATGGTGGCGGCGCCGAGCAGGAAGGCCGTCAACGCCGTTCCACCGGTGACGACTTCGCCGAAGAGACCGGGCAGCCCCGCGATCTTCGCGAGCCCGCCGGAGGGCTGGGTCTCGTCGGCCATCGCGTAGATCTGGCCGAAGACGAGGACCAGCCCGATGCCGGCGAGCATGCCCTGGACGACGGCGACCGAGATGGCCCGGAACCAGCGTCCGAACTTCAGCGCCCCGAGGAGGAGTTGGAGCAGCCCGGAGATGAGGACGAGGGCGCCCAGCGCACCGAGCCCGAACTCCTGGACGGCCTCGAAGACGAGGACGGTCAGTCCGGCCGCGGGGCCGCTGACCTGGAGGCTGCTGCCGGGCAGCAGACCGACGAGCAGCCCGCCGACGATGCCGGTGATCAGGCCCAGTTCGGCCGGCACACCGGAGGCGACGGCGACGCCGACGCACAGGGGCAGGGCGACGAGGAAGACGACGAACGAGGCGAGGACGTCACGTCGTAGGACGGCAGGTTCCTTCAACTGCGAAACGAGCGAGGTGAGTGAGCGGGGTGAGGGGGGTGAGGGGGGTGAAGCCATGGGTGTGTTCCTTGCGGAGCGGTCCGCCGACGGCGGCGGACGAGGGGACACGGACTCAGGCCGTGGACTCAGGACGCGGATTCGGGAGACGGACTCGGGAGACAGACTCGCGAGACGGACTCGGGCGCGGCTCGACGCGTCGGCCGCGTGGGCGGCGGCGCGGAGCGCGTACCGGTCAGAGCGGCACGAACGCGCCGCCCGCGTCGGGCCGTTGGACGCTCACGGTGCCGGTGTCGACCTCGTAGTACCAGGCACTGAGCGCGAGGGTGCCCTCGGCGAGCGCCTCCCGGACGCACGGGTAGCCCCGCAGGGTGTCGAGCTGGGCGGCGGCATGGTGCCGTACTGCGTGGGGGACGCCCGCGTCGCCGGGGAGCCCGGCGACCGAGTGGTCCAGCCAGCCGCGTACGGCGGGGACGGCGGAGAGGTCCGTCCCGCTCACCAGCGCTCCGACCGCACCGCAGTGGGAGTGCCCGCACACGACGATGTCGCGCACTTGGAGGACCCGCACGGCGTACTCGATTGTGGCGGTCTCGCCGCTGGGACGGTCGGAATCGTAGGGGGGCACGATATTCCCCGCCGTACGCAGTTCGAAGAGTTCACCCGGCCGTGCGCCGGTGATGAGTGTCGGTACGACTCGGGAGTCGGAACAGGTGATGAAGAGCGCTTCCGGCCGCTGTCCGTGGGCGAGGACGCGGAACTCCTGGCGTCGCTCGGCCACGCGGTCCGGAAAGGAACGGGCGTTTTCGATAAGGGATTTCATGGCGGCCTGCCTCCTGCGCCCGCGATGTGGGGACGGGGCGCGGTGTGGTCGGGTCAAGGGAAGATACCTGCTGGTCCGTGACGTCTCCGCACAGAGTCACGGGCAGGCTGGAGTGCACCGGACCGCGACATCGCGAACCGGGCGCTCTCCTGGGAAGACCGTACGCTTTACCAATACATTACCTTGGTAGCGGCGACGATATCACGCCAAATAAAAGCTTCCGGAAAGCCGCCGCATGTGTCATTGATGTGAACGGACGATGTCTCGACTATCACCGTGCCGCGCACATACAGCGGAAAACCGGCCGCGCGTTCGAGAATGGGACCGGGCGCCGGCGGATATTCACCGCCGACCGGCACGGCCGGGCGCCCGTCTCCACTTGGCCGGGAATATCCAGCTCGGGAACTTTCCCGTCCCGGCAACAGCACGGCACGGCCCCGGCACGGCCCTGGCGCGGCCCCGGCACTCACATAACTCACTTCCGGCGAAGGGAAGTTGACGCCTAAGCTGCCCACACCCCCGGGTGCTGGCAAGTTCGGGGCCCTGACCGGCGACCACGCCCGCCTAGCTCCTGCGCGGAGTGGGGCCCGTCTTATGGCGGGTGGTCGCCGGTCGTTCGCGTACCCGCCACAGTGAGCGAGGAGTGAGAGCGAGCGTGAGTCACGGGGGACACGGTCCTTACGGCCCACAGCCACCGCAGCCGCCGCCGTATCCGCCTTACGTGCCGTACCCGCCGCCGCACATGCCGCTGTGGCGACGGTTCCGTGAGGACGAGTGGCCGACGCTCAGGGAAGTCCTGCGGTCGGCGAGTCAGATCCACGGCTGCCTGTGGCTGTTCGCGTTGTGCTGCTTCGGGCCCACGGTCGTCGGGCTGCTGATCTGCTACCCGCTGGCCCGCTCGGCGCGGACGCACGCCCGGCGGATCTTCCCGCCGGGCGCCCATCTGCGGGTCCACTTCCCCGACGTGGTGCGCATCCAGAAGACCCGGGCGTGGGTGGCGCTCGCCGCGACCTTCGCGCTGATGGTCGCGTACGCGACACCGGACGACTGGGACCTGGCGATACAGCAGTTCGCCCTCCGGATGGCGATCACTCCATGGCTGCTGCTTCTCAGCGCGCCCCTGGTGATCACGGTCATCATCCGACTGGCCGCGCCCACCGCGAGAGCGGGCATGCGGGCCAGGCTCCGTCCGTCGCTGCGGTCGGCGCTCTGGTACTGCGGGGCGTTCGCGGCGACGCCGCTTCTCTTCATGGGTGGCCTCTTCGTCAACTACGAGCTGTACGAGGGCCCGCTCGCCCCGCTCGTCGCGATCGTGCTGCTGGTGCCCGCCCTGTGGGTGGGGCTGTTCGTCGCGTTCGCGTCCCCGACGGTCGTACGCTCGGCGTTCCACACGGCGCCCGTGCACGCGGCGCTGCCCGCCCTGCTCACCGGCGTACTGGTGTGGGAGTTCGCGGCCATCAGCCTGGCGGTGGGCGGTCTGCCCCCGGGCCCGACCTTCCTCGCGCTCCTCGCGGCGGTCGGCGGCCCGGCGACGGTCTCGGCGTTGGCGTGGTGGGAGATCCACCGGCTGCGTACATGGCACGGGGTGCGGTTGCGGGCCTGAGGCGCCCGAGCGACACGCGGTGAAGGTGCACGGTGCGCGGTGACGGTGCGCGGTGAAGGTGCGCGGTCGGCGCTGGCAGGTCTCGCTCAGGCCATCGTCGGAGCCTGGCCGCCGGTTGGGTCCCGGCTGTTCCCGGGCCTCCCCCGAGCAGAACCAGGGATGCAGCCACACTGCGGAGTTGGACACCTCGGATGCCGACCGCGCGCCTCCCACCGTAGCGACGCCCACTGACAACGACCGGCGCGGCGGCGGGGGGCCGGATCAAATCAGCTGACGCCTGCCCCGCGCCCGCCCAGGATGGGGGCATGAGTGACGACCTCGTGGAGTTCCTGCGCGCACGCCTGGCCGAGGATGCCGAGTTGGCGGCACGGAGCGGCCCCGACGAGTGCGGCGAGTGGCTGGCCCACGGGCACACGGTGGACTTCTGCCAGTCGGAGCTGGCCGGCTTCCACCCCACCGTCGCCCGCCATGTGGCCGCGCACGACCCCGCCCGTGTCCTGCGTGACGTCGACGCCAAGCGCCGCGTCCTGGCGCGACACGCGCTCAGCCCCGCCGTCGGCGACCCCGAGCTGCCCTGGGACAACCGCGACGACTGCCAGTGGGACGGGGAGGACTGGCCCTGCCCCGACCTCCTCGACCTGGCGCTCCCCTACTCCGACCACCCCGACTACCGCGGGCAATGGCGGCCGCACCCGAAAGCGGGCATCCGGCGGCGAGCGGTGCGGCGCGGAGGGGGCCGGCGGCGAGCGGTCCGGCGTGAGCGTGGAAGGGGGTGACCGTGGCCGGGATGTCGCTCGCGGCGCTGGACGCCGTCGTGTGGGTGGGGCTGGAGACCGCGCATCCGCTGTACCCCGTCGAGGTCGTACCCCGGACGCTCCGCCGGCTCGCCCTCGCCGGGGCGGAGGCGACGGAGGAGGACTGTCATCCGCTGCACGACTGCCTCACCGCGTGGCACGGGCCGGCCCCCTCCGCCGCGGCCACCGCGCTGCCGTTCGTCGTCCAACTCGCCGCCGACCCGGCCATGCGGGTGCCGGTGCGGGTCACCCTCGTCGAACTGCTGGTGGACATGGACGGGCCCGAACCGGCGAAGGAGAACCGGGCCGGGGCACGCGCGCTGCTCGCGGATCCGGATCCGGCCGTGCGGCGGGCGGCGATCCCGCTCGCGGGCGGTGTCGCGCGGCTGCTGGAGCGGTGGCGGGTGGAGACGGACCCGACCGTACGGCTGCCGGTGCTGCTCGCACTCGGCGAGGCCGCGGCAGGCGCCCCGGCCGGTACGGGGGAGGACGCCGCCGCGCGGGCGGTGCTCGCGGAGGTGCTGCGCGGCGGCGACCCGGTGCTGTGGGTCGCGGCGCTCGACGCTTCGGCCGCTCTGGAACCGGAATTGACGGTCCGTCAGATGGACCGGCTGGTCGAGGTGTTCTCCGATCTCGCCCTGCGTCCACGGTTCGAGGAGGTCTGGTACACACCGGGCATCGAGGGCCCCTGGACCCGTGAGGACCTGGTCCGCACCACCGCCCGGTTGTTCGAGCACATCCCGGGCGCCCAACTCTCCTTCGCCGTAAGCCTGATCGAGGCGGCGCGCCGTACCGGCGACGCCGCCCTGCTCCGGGAGGCACTGGACCTGGCGTGGCTCCTGCTGACCCAACGGCTTTCCGTGGCGGCCACGTTGCTGCCGCACGCGGGCGAGCTGCTGGCCGATCCGGACGGCCCCGTACGGCTACGGGCGGCGAACATCCTCGCGGTGCTCGGCGGCCCGGCGGCGGCCCCGTACGCCGACCGGCTCGCGGCGCTGCTCCACGACACGGCGGAGGACGAGTATCTCGAAGGCACGGTAGGCGAGTTCGCGCGCTGGGCGCTGGCCCGGATCGGCGATCCGCGCGCCCTGCCGGGGCTTGTCGAGCAGTTGTACGCGCCCTACAGGGAGCAGCACTACAGCCGCAGTTACGGCAGCGGTGATCCGAGACTGCCGGACATCCCGGACGTCCTGATCCCTCTGCGCGCACACGCGGGCACGCTGCTGCCCGCCGTACGCGAGGCGATCCGGCACGGCGGGGCCACCGGCGGTGCGACCGGTGATTTCCTGCGGGTCCTGGAGGCCTGGGGCCAGGACGCGCTGCCGGCGCTGCCGGATCTCCTGCCGCTGCTCGCGAGCACCCGCACCTCGATCCCGGTGATCGGTGTGCTGACGGCGATGGGCCCGGCCGCAGCCTCCGCCGAGCCGGCCCTGCGCGCCTGCCGGGTGCTCGACCACCCCGGGAACCATGCCGCGGTCGCCGCGGCCGCCATGCGTATCACCGGAGACCGCGCGGCGGCGCTCCGGTTCCTCGGCGACGCGGTCCTGGCGGGCGAAGCGCCCGTATACGGGCCGGTCGGCGCCCTGGCCGACTTCGGTCCCGACGCGGCGCCGTACGCGGACCGCGTCCGCTCGGTCATGGAGCGAAGCTCGCACGGGACACGGCTGACCGCGGCGATCACGCTCTGGTCGATCACGGGCCGGACGGAGCCGACCATGGGGGTCCTGGAGGAGTACGTGCTGCCGGTCGCCGGCGGCGGTGACGGTCTCGGCGTTCTCGACACTCCCGGCCTCCTCCAGGACGCGCTCCACGCCCTGATCCGCATGGGCGAGGTCAGCCCGGCGATCCGGGCCGCGCTGCTGACCGCGCGCGGGTCGGACCGTCGCCTGTCGACACGGTGGAACTACGAGGGGATCCTCCAGGACGAGCGACTGCGCGCGCTGATCGACGAGGCCCTCGGGCATGAGGCCCCCATCCGTCCGCCGGAATGACTCGGCCGGGGTCGGCGTTGTTCGAGCCGTGAGCCATCAGGTCCCCGCCGATCACGCATCCGTACGCGCGCGGCTGTCCGCCCGCCGTACGGACACGCATGCGCGGATCGAGGCTCTTGAGCGCGATTTCGACGCGATCGTCGAGGCCAACACGCTGGTCGCGGTCGACGACGAGCACGACCCCGACGGATCGAGCACCGCCTTCGAGCGGGCCCACGTCGCCTCCCTGCTGGCGCAGGCGCGCGAGGAGCTGCTCGGGCTGGACGAGGCACTGGAACGGCTGGAGCAGGGTGACTACGGGCAGTGCGAGGTGTGCGGTGAGGCGATCCCCGTCGAGCGGCTGGAGGTACGGCCGGCGGCGCGTACCTGTGTACGTTGCGCCACGGCCGGGCGGCGCCCCCGCTGAGCACCACCGACAAAGACCGAAGCAGTACGCCGTGAACGATGGAGGAGCCTCGTGCCGCTGACCTCGGAGCCGTTGCGGAAGCTGGGCTTCCTGACCATCGGGCTGTTCGACGCCGCCGATCCCCGGCGGGGCCACGAGTCGACCCTGGAGATCATCGAGCTGGGCGAACGGCTCGGGTTCGACAGCGCGTGGGTGCGCCACCGGCACCTCCAGTACGGCATCTCCTCCCCCGTCGCCGTCCTCGCCGCCGCCTCGCAGCGCACGAGCCGTATCGAGCTGGGCACCGCCGTCATCCCCCTCGGCTGGGAGAATCCGCTGCGGCTGGCCGAGGACCTGGCGACCGTCGACATCCTGTCCGGGGGCCGGCTCAACCCCGGCGTCAGCGTCGGCCCGCCCATGCACTACGACCAGGTCAAGGGCGCGCTCTACCCGGACACCGCCGAGGCCGAGGACTTCAGTTACGAGCGTGTACGGCGGCTGCTCGCCCACGTACGCGGTGAACCCGCCACCGGATCCGGGGGAGTCGAGGGCTTCGAGGTCTTCTCCGACCGCGTACAGCCCCAAGCCGCCGGTCTGGGCAGCCGTATGTGGTACGGCGGCGCGAGCACGCGGTCCGCGCGGTGGGCCGGTGAGCACGGGATGAACTTCCTGACCAGCAGCGTCGTCAAGGCGGAGGAGGGCCAGGACGCCCCGGACTTCGCGGCGATCCAGCTCTCGACCGTCCGCGCGTTCCGCGCCCACCACCCCGACGGCGACCGCGCCCGCGTCTCGCAGGGGCTCGTCGTCGTCCCGACGGACAACGCGACGGCGACGCAGCGCGCCAAGTACGAGGAGTACGCGCGTACGCGGCTGCCGCGTACGGCCACACCCCAGGGCCCGGCCCGTCTGATGTTCGCGCCCGATCTGGTCGGACCCTCCGCGGAGATCGCTGAACGTCTCTACGAACACGCCGCGTTCCGGGAGATCGACGAGGTCGCGTTCGCGCTGCCGTTCACCTTCGACCACGACGACTACGTCCAGATACTCACCGACATCGCCACCGGCCTCGGCCCGGCGCTCGGCTGGCGAGCACAGGCGGACGGCGCCTAGGCCCTGTCTTCAAAGTCCCGCCTGGCCCGCGACGCCTGGACGGCACCTCTCCCCCGTAGGCCCCGAGGGGGCCACGGGGGTGCCCCCTGCGTTGTCGGAATCGACCAAGTACGCCCGGGCCATCTACAACGACGATCCTCCGCCTTGCGATGCACCGCACCAGACGCCGCAGGCCCCGCCCTACGGGCGGACGGCGCTACTTTGAAGACAGGCCCTAGGTCCTGTCCGAGGACAGGACCCGCGGGCGAAGACCAGCAGGTCCTCGCCCGTGCCGTTGCCACCGGCCGAGGGTCCGTCGCCGCCCTCCCGGACACCCGACCGTCTCGACCCGGCGGCCCGGTATGCGTACTCTCGATGACGTGGGCCATTCCCAGTCGGCGCCGATCCCGGCGCAACGGATTCTGACGCGGCGACGTCACATCGACCTCGCCCGTGTCTCCAGTGCCTTCTGTTGTCGCGCAGCCTGAGGGGCAACTCCCCTGCGTGGCGCGCCACTTCGACCACCGGTAGCTCGCGTCGTACGCGGCGATAGACAGGCCCCACCACCCCTCTCTCCCTAGCCACGAGCGGCACTCCCCCGCCTGGGCCGTGCTTCGCCATGCCCGCTTCCCCGACCGCCGCGGAGAACTGCGCGAGTGCGCGCCTCCGGGGCCGAGCCGGGCCGCCGGACACCCACCACCCGCCCACACGTCCACCCACCCGAACACGGAAGCGAGCTTTCATGGCCACCGTTCTGTCCGTCTCGGGGAGTCCGTCCCCGACGTCACGCACCGCCCGTCTGCTGCGTCATCTCGACGCGGTGCTCATCGCCCAGGGCCACCGGGTCGTCCCCCTCGACGTCCGCACCCTGTCCGCCGAGGCCCTGCTGGGCGCCGACTTCGGGCACCCCGACATCAAGCGCGCGACCGAGCTGTTCGCGCAGGCCGACGGTGTCATCGTCGGTACGCCGGTCTACAAGGCCGCCTACTCCGGACTGCTGAAGTCGCTGCTCGACCTGCTGCCGCAGTACGCCCTCGCCGACAAGGTCGTCCTGCCGCTCGCCACCGGCGGCTCCGTCGCGCACGTCCTGGCCATCGACTACGCGCTCCGCCCGGTCCTCACGGCGATGGGGGCGACGCATGTCGTGCCGGGCTGGTTCGTCCTGGACCGGCACATAGTCACCGCCCCGGACGGGTCGACGGAGATAGAGGAGAGCACGGCCGGGGCGCTCGACCAGGTACTGGCGCAGTTCTCCGCGGCCCTCGGGGGCGGTGTGTTCCTCCGCGCGGCGAGTTGAGCCGCCCGCCGTCGTTCCGTCCCCTCGCCGCTCCCTCTTCTGGAGACCTCTGTTGGAGACCTCTGTGACCACCGCCCCCGCCCATGTGATCGCCGACGACGCGGAGGCCCTGCGCACGGCGGCCACCCTCGCCGACGAGTTCCGGCCCGGTGCCGCCGCGCGGGACGCCTCCCGCACCCTGCCGCGCGCCGAACTCGACCGGCTCACGGCCAGCGGGCTGCTGGCCGTCACCGTCCCGGCCGCGTACGGCGGCGCCGACGTGCGCGCCGAGACGCTGGCCGAGGTCTTCCGGCTGCTGGCGACCGCCGATCCGAGCCTCGCGCAGATCCCGCAGAGCCACTTCGCGTACGTCAACGTGCTCCGCCGCCAAGGGACCGACGAGCAACGGAAGTTCTTCTTCGGCGAACTGCTCGCGGGCCGCCGTCTCGGCAACGCCCAGTCGGAGGCCGGCACCCGGCACATCCAGGACATCCGGACGCGTCTCGAACCGCTCCCCGACGGCTCGTACCGGCTGGACGGCGTCAAGCACTACGCCACCGGGGCCCTGTTCGCCCACTGGATCCCGGTGCTGGCGCGTGCCGCGAACGAGGACCTGCACGTCGCGTTCGTACCGCGCGACGCCCCGGGGCTGGAAGTGGTCGACGACTGGGACGGCATGGGGCAGCGCACCACCGCCAGCGGTACGGTCCGCCTCGACGCGGTCGCGGTGCCGGCCGACCGGGTGGTGCCGCACCATCTGACCTTCGAGGGTCCGCAACTGCACGGCGCCGTGGCCCAGTTGCTGCACGCGGCGATCGACGTCGGGATCGCGGGCGGCGCGCTGGCGGAGGCGGTCGAGTTCGTACGGACCAAGAGCCGGCCCTGGTTCGAGAGCGGGTTCGACCGGGCCGACGAAGACCCCCTGCTCATCCAGCGGTTCGGTGAGCTGTCGATCCAACTGCGCGCCGCCGAGGCCCTGTTGTCGGCGGCGGGCCGGGCGGTGGACGCGGCGTCCGCCGACCTCACCGACGACAGCGCCGCCGAGGCGTCCGTCGCGGTCGCGGCGGTACGGGCCTTCGCCGCGGGCGTCGCCGTCGACACGGGCAGCGCCGTCTTCGAGGTGTCCGGCACCCGGTCCGCGCTGGACGCCCTCAACCTGAACCGGCACTGGCGCGACGCCCGCACCCACACCCTGCACGACCCGGCCCGCTGGAAGGTCCAGCACATCGGGCGCCACGTCCTGAACGGCACCCGACCCCCGCGCCACGGCCTGCTCTGAGCCCCGCGCCACGACCTCCTCCGAGTCCCCGCCCGCTGCTCGCCCCCGCCGCTCGCCCCGCCCCACCGATCGGAGAACGACACCGATGAGCCTCACCTTCCACTGGTTCCTGCCCACCTACGGGGACAGCCGCAACGTCGTCGGCGGCGGGCACGGCGTGCCCGTCGGCGCGGCCGGGGGCGAGCGGCCGGCCACCCTCGGCTACCTCACCCAAATCGCCCGCGCGGCCGAGCAGTTGGGCTTCACCGGCGCCCTGACACCCACCGGGGCCTGGTGCGAGGACGCCTGGCTCACCACGGCCATGCTCGCCCGCGAGACGGAACGGCTGAAGTTCCTGGTGGCCTTCCGCCCCGGCTTCGTCGTACCGACACTGGCCGCCCAGATGGCGTCCACGTACCAGCGCCACACCGGGGGCCGACTGCTGCTCAACGTGGTCACCGGCGGCGAGAGTCATGAGCAGCGCGCGTACGGGGACTTCCTCGACAAGGACGCCCGCTACACCCGTACCGGCGAATTCCTCGAAATCGTCCGGGAGTTGTGGCAGGGCAAGTCGGTGGACTTCGAGGGCGAGCACCTGCGGGTGGAGAACGCCAAGCTGACGCGGGTGCCCGACCCCGTACCCGAGGTGTACTTCGGCGGCTCGTCGCCGGCGGCCGGGGCGGTCGCGGCCCGGCACAGCGACGTGTATCTCACGTGGGGCGAGCCGCCCGCCCAGGTGGCCGAGAAGATCGCGTGGATCAGGCGGCTGGCCGAGGCCCAGGGCCGTACCGTGCGCTTCGGCATCCGGCTGCACGTCATCGCGCGCGACACCGCCGACGACGCGTGGGCCGAGACCCGGCGGCTGCTGGCCGGTTTCTCGCCGGAGGCCGTACAGGCGGTGCAGGCCGGGCTCGCCCGCAGCGAGTCGGAGGGCCAGCGGCGGATGCTCGCGCTGCACGGCGGCAGCGACGACGGCCTGGAGATCTCACCCAACCTGTGGGCCGGGATCGGGCTGGTGCGCGGCGGCGCCGGGACCGCGCTGGTCGGCAGCCACCGGGAGGTCGCGGAGCGCATCACCGAATATCACCGGCTGGGCATCGACGAGTTCATCCTCTCCGGGCATCCGCATGTCGAGGAGGCGTACTGGTTCGGGGAGGGCGTGCTGCCGCTGCTGGCGGCCGACGGGCTGTGGACCCACCCGGCGGGGGCGTCGGCGGCGGGCGCGTCGGGCGCGTCCGTCCCCTTCGCGGGGACGGTGACCGCCGGCCGGTGAACGTCGGTCGGTGAACGTCGGTCGGCGCCGGCCGGTGAGGGCATGACGGCGTGGACATGCCGGAGTGGGATCGGGTCGCACGGGCGAATGACCCGTGACCCGCCCACGTTGGAGTGACGTTTCTCCGCCGCAGCGAGTCCGTCGAGTAGATCTTCATCCGTCCTGTCCGGCCACTCGACATCCCGGCGGAGAAGCATCGTGTCTCGACTGGCTCACTGGTGTTTCCTGCACCGCCGCAGAGTGGTGGCCATCTGGCTCCTGGTCCTGGTCCTCGCCGTCGGGTTCAGCCAGTCGCTCGGCAGCAAGTACAACGAGAGCGCAAGCCTGCCGGGCACCGACGCCCAGGCGGCCATCACCCTCCTCACGGACAACTTCCCCACGGCCTCGGGCGAGGGCGACCAGATCGTCATCGAGGCCACCGGCGGGGACACCGTCCGCTCGGACGCGGTGAAGACGCCGGTCACCGCGGCGCTCACCAAGGTGGCCGCCATCCCCGGCATCGCGTCGGTCGTCAGCCCGTACAGCAAGCAGGGCGCGGCGCAGATCAGCAAGGACGGCACCATCGCGTTCGCCGCCGTCAACTGGAAGATGAAGGCCGCCGATGTCACGAAGTCGGACGCCCGGAAGCTGATCGACGCCGCCAAGACCGCCGACGGACCGAACATCCGTATCTCCCTCGGCGGCCCGGCCATCACCAACGAGGAGAGCGCGGGCCCCGGCCTGTCGGTGGCGGTGGGCGCCATCGCCGCACTGGTCGTCCTGCTGATCGTCTTCGGCGGCGCCCTGTTCGCCTCGCTGATGCCGCTGGTGACCGCCGCCATCGCGCTGTTCATCGGCACCTCCCTCATCAGCCTGCTGTCGCACGTCATGGACACCCCGAGCGTGTCCAGCGACCTCGCCGTACTGATCGGTCTCGGCGTCGGCATCGACTACGGCCTGTTCATCATCAGCCGCCATCGCAGCGCGGTGAAGACAGGTCTGTCGTACGAGGAATCGACGGTGCAGGCCGTCAACACCTCAGGGCGGACCGTGCTGTTCGCCGGGATCACGGTGTGCATCGCGCTGCTCGGGCAGTTCGCGCTCGGGATCGACTTCCTGTACGGCCTGTCGGCGGCGTCCGCCCTCACCGTGGCCCTGACCATGGCCAGCTCGCTGACGTTCCTGCCCGCCATGCTGGGCTTCCTCGGCCCCAAGACCCTCTCGCGGCGCGAGCGGCGCGCGCAGACGGAGAAGGGGCCGGTCTCCGACGACGCCAGCGGATTCTGGCTGCGCTGGGCCACGTTCGTGGAACGGCGCAAGGTGCCGGTGGCCGCGTGCGCGCTGGCGCTGGTCGTGGTGATCGGGCTGCCGCTGTTCTCGCTCCGCCTCGGCTCGTCCGGCGCCGCGAACGACCCTTCCGACTCCACCACCCACCAGGCGTACACCACCCTGGCCAGGGGGTTCGGGCCGGGCTTCAACGGGCCGTTCCAGCTGGTGACGGAGCTGAAGTCGCCGGACGACGCGAAGGCGTTCGACACCTACCTGGCCGCCGTCGCCAAGACGCCGGGCGTGGTGTCGGTGACGCCGCCGACGACCTCGCCCAACGGCAAGGTGGCGCTCGCGATCCTCTACCCGAGCACCGGCCCCGGGGCGAAACAGACGGTCACCCTGGTGAGCACCGTCCGCGACCTGGCGCCCAAGGCCGAGGGCCCCGGCCACTCCGCCGTCCATGTCGGCGGAGTGACGCCCACCAACATCGACTTCTCGCGGGTGCTGAGCTCGAAACTGCCGCTGTTCATCGCCATCGTCGTCATCCTGGCGTTCCTGCTGCTGGTGGCGGTGTTCCGCAGCCTGCTGATCCCGCTGGTGGCGGCCGTGATGAACCTGCTGTCCGTCGGCGCCGCGCTCGGCGCGATGAACGCCGTGTTCACGTGGGGCTGGGGCATCTCGGTCTTCAACATCGCGGGGACCGGGCCCGTCGACGCCTTCATCCCGGTCCTGCTGTTCTCGGTGCTCTTCGGGCTCTCGATGGACTACGAGGTGTATCTGGTCAGCCGGATGCAGGAGGAGTGGGGCCATCGGCGTCGGTCCGCCTCGTCACACGCGGACGAAGTCGCGGCCAACCACTGGGCGGTGACACACGGTCAGGCGAAGAGCGGCCGCGTCATCGCGGCGGCGGCCGGGATCATGATCCTGGTGTTCGGCTCGTTCCTGATCGGCGACAACCATGTGCTCCAGGAATTCGGCTTCGGCCTGGCCTTCGCCGTCCTCGTAGACGCCCTGATCATCCGCGGCCTGCTCGTCCCGGCACTGATGCACCTGATCGGCCCGGCCAACTGGGCCATGCCGGCCCGCCTGAACCGGATCGTGCCGAACCTCTCGATCGAGGCATCGCAAAAAGACGATCACTGAGGGGAAGTCGGCGGGCGACGCCGGGGGCGCGGGCGCGGTGAGTCGGTGTCCGTCCATTCAGCGTCTCAGTGTCGTTCGTCGTTCGTCGGTTCGCCGGGGCGGAGGGGGTACGGCGTGCGAGCACATCTGACGAACCGTCACCATCGCTCGCTGCTCGCGCTACAGCTGGCCGCGCGGGCGAATCGCGCGATCGTCCGCACGCGCGCACACCGAGGGCAACGCCCGTTCCAGGCCCTTGAGATGCAGGACGTTCAGCTTGTGGCCGTACGCCGAGAGGGCTGCCGCGCCGTACAGTCGCGGCTCGCACGACAGCGAGGCGCGAACGCCCTCCGTCGCCGCCAGCGCGCTCAGCAACTGCGTGGTGATGCGGTCGAGTGCCGGCCGGACTTCCTTGTCGAGATCCGGCCGCTGGGTGGGCCGCTCCTCAGGATGCTTGTCCCAGCGCGTGTACAGCCCGCGCTGCACCACCTTGTTCGCCTCGATCTGGTCCCGGAAGACGGCGACCACCACGCCGGGATCCAGCCCGAGCCCGACGGCCCGAGCGGCGACGTCGTCGAGGACGATCTGCTCGCGCGCGGGGTCGTCGATCGGCCGGTCGGTGCCGTACTTGGCGGCGGCCACCTTGTCGGCGATCAGCAGCCGCTCCGCGAACAGGTCGGTCAACGAGGTGAGTCCAGGAGCGGCAGCAGGCGCGGACGTTGCGGGCTGCGGCTGGGCGACAGCGGGCATGACAACGGCACCGGAGAGCAGCAGCGCGGCGGATGCGGCGACCAACACGGACCGCGTACGTCGGACTCGCACAGGGAGTGTCCTCTCCATGAGGGTGGGATCAACGCCTACGGGCGCACACGTTCGACAAGAGCCGACCCGGAACCGGCCACCGGACGGACCCGGTGAACCTTTCCGGTCACAGCACCAGGGCCTGTCCGGAGAGTCCCACCCGGCCCGCCCTCGGGGGGACGGCGCTACCTCTCAAACGCGGTCTAGCCCTCCTCGTCGCCCTCGAAGAAGTCGCCCACCTCGTCAACGACTTCGGCCGCCACCATCCCACCCGCGACCCCCACGGCCAGACCGGCCGCGCCGACGGCGACCGCCGCGCCCGTGCCCGCGCCGGAGCCGTGGCGGCCACGGGCCGCGTACCGGCCGGCGAGTTGTTCGACCCAGCCCCCGACCACCGTGTTCCAGTCGGTGTGCGCCACCTCGTCGTGCCCGACGGTGTGCCGGTTCAGGGCGTCGTCCACGCCCGTGCCCCCGCGCCCGTCCGCCTCCAGGACGATCTCCGTCCCGCCCGCGTGAGCCAGGAACGTCACCTCGATCTCGTTCAGCCGGTCCGCGTAACCCGGCGCGGGAATGATCTCGATCTCCTGGTAGAACGGCAGTTGCTGCCCGCTCCCGTTGATGTGCCCCAGCTCCAGGTCCGCCGACCCGAAGCCGAAGCCGAGCTGCCCGAACGCCTCCAGCACGGCCTCCTGCACCGCCAACGGCCGTACGGCGAAGGTGTCGAAGTCACCCTTGTCCCTGGCTCCGGCGATCTCCAGCTCCGTACGTACACCCAGGGTGATGCCCAGCGCCTCACCGTGCAGCTCGGTGACGGGCGTCTCCCACGGCACGGTCACCTCGAACGGCACGCGGTACGAGTCCTCCTCGCCCAGCCGGAAGCCGCCGCCGACCTCGTACCGCGCGAAGCCGACCAGGCCCTCGCTCTCACCCTCCTCGTGCTCCGCCTCCACGCGGGCGACGAGTTCGAGGGTGACGCGGTCGATGTCGTACGACGCACTCCCGCCGGCCAGCCGTACCTCGCCCCGCAAGGTGCCACCCGGCAGGACCGCGCCGTCCTCCAGCACCGTCTCCACCGTCGGCCCACCGACGCCGAGTGAACCGAGCAGTCGCTTGAACACCATCGAGGTGTTCCCTCCTTCGTTCCCTGATCTCCTGATGCGTGCTTACTTCTACAGGACTGTAGAACAACTGCCTTGCCGCCGGGACCAATCCGCATGACCCAGGTCACCGAATGCACACCGACAACACAGGCTCACCGTCGCAAAGGGGATGCATCGTAGTGATACGCAAGCGCACAGCACGATTCACGGCCCTCCTCACCCTGCCCGCCGCCCTCACACTCGTCGCGGCCACGCCCGCTCTCGCGAGCGGCGCCGGCAGCGAACACGGTGAGCACGGCGGCAAGCCGGCCAACTCCCAGGCCGCGTCGACGGCCAAGGAGGGTGAGACGTACCAGATCGATCTGGAGCCGCTGAACGACTCCGGTGCCAGTGGCGCCGCCCTGGTCAGCTTCCAGGGCACGAAGCTGACGGTGAAGATCGAGGCCACCGGCCTGGTACCCGGCCAGCCGCACGCGCAGCACATCCACGGCTCCACCGACGGTCACGACTTCAGCTGCCCCGACGCGAGCGCCGACAAGGACGGCGACGGCATCGTCAGCACCGCCGAGGGCCTGCCGCAGTACGGGGACATCAACATCTCCCTGACGACGAAGGGCGACACGTCCAAGGACAGCGGACTCGCCGTCGACCGGATGCCGGTCGCCGACAAGGACGGCAAGCTCGACTACTCCCGCACCATCGAGGTGTCGCAGGACGTCGTCGACCACATCAAGGACCTGCACGTCGTGCAGCACGGCATCGACCGCAACGACGACGGCAAGTACGACTTCGGCGCCGGCAAGAGCGAGTTGGACCCGAAGCTCCCGCAGGAGGCCACCGCACCCGCCGACTGCGGCATGGTCAAGGGCGCGGCCGTCGGCTCGATGCCGGTGGGCGGCGTCGAGACCGGTACGGCCGCCGGCCCGGGCGGCGCGGCGGGCATCGAGGCGCCCAGCATGGTGGCCGGCGGCGCGGCGGCGATCCTCGTCGCGGGCGGGCTGTTCGCGGTGAAGCGCCGTACGCGGCCGATGACTTCGGGCACGGCTTCGGGCACGGCTTCGGGCACGAACCGACTGCTCGGCTGATCCTGTGAGTGAGTCGAACGGTACGGGCGAGGGTGACGAGGGTGCCGGGGGTCGCCCGGGACGCCGTACGGCACTGATCGTCGCGATCCCGGTCCTGCTGGTCGTCGGCGGGCTGCTGCTGGTCCTGGGAATGGGCCGGCAGCAGCCCGCACCGCCGAGGGCGGTCGACAAGGGCGGTCCGTCGGTGGCGGATTCGGCTCCCCGGTCGACCGGCCCCGCCCCGGAGTCCGGCAAGAAGGGGGCCGCCGCCCTCCCCGCGTCCGACCCCGTACGCGTCCTGATCCCCTCGCTCAAGGTGGACTCCGCCCTGGAGCGCCTCGGGCTCGACAAGACCCGCGCGATGGAGACGCCCGAGGACCCGGACAAGGCGGGCTGGTACCACCCGGGACCCGCCCCCGGCGCCAACGGCCCCTCGGTCATCGCGGGCCACGTGACCTGGGACGGCGCGCCCACCGTCTTCTTCGACCTGGCCAGGATCGATCCTGGTGACACGGTCGAGGTGACGCGGAAGGACGGCAGGACCGCCGAGTTCACGGTCGACCGCGTAGCGACGTACGCCAAGGACAAGTTCCCGACGGTCGAGGTCTACCGCAACCTCGACCACGCCGGACTGCGACTCATCACCTGCGGCGGCGACTTCTCCGAGGCCGACCGCCGCTACGCCGACAACGTGGTCGTGTACGCGACCCTCACCGGCAGCCACCGATCGACTGCCGACGAGGGCTGACGTCGGCTGACGACGGTTGACGAGGGCTGACGAAGGCTGATCAGCGCCGACAGGCTCACACCTTGACCGCGTCCGCCTCCTCGCTCTCGTCGGCCGTGCCCTGCCGCTGCTCCGGTACGAGCTTCCGCTGCAGACTCTCGCCCTCGATGTCGAGGTTGGGCAGGGCCCGGTCGACGAGGCGCGGCAGCCACCAGGCGGCGCGCCCGAGCAGGGACATGACCGCCGGGACCAGCGCCATACGCACGATGAACGCGTCGACGAGCACACCCACGGCCAGCGCGAATCCCATCGACTTGATGATCGGGTCGGGCATGAAGATGAACCCGCCGAACACGGCCGTCATGATCAGCGCGGCGGCCGTGACGACGCGTGCGTTGTGCCCCATGCCACTGACGGTCGCCTCCTGGGCACCGGCACCGTGGACGAAGTCCTCGCGCATACGCGAGACGAGGAAGACCTCGTAGTCCATGGCGAGTCCGAACAGGATGCCGATGAGCAGGATCGGCAGGAAGCTCACCAGCGGTCCAGGGGTGTCGACGCCCAACAGGTCGGCGAAATGGCCCTGTTGGAAGATCGCCACGGTGATGCCGAAGGTGGCACCGATGGTGAGGAGGAAGCCGAGCGCGGCCTTCAGCGGTACCAGGAACGAGCGGAAGACCAGCATCAGCAGCAGGATCGACAGACCGACCACGAGCAGCAGATAGATCAGCATGGCGTCCGCGACCTTCTCGGAGACGTCGATGCCGACCGCCGTGGTGCCGGACAGCGCGACGTCGGTGCCCTCCGCGCCCGCGAAGTCGCCGATGTCGGCGACGCGGTCACGGACGGCGTGCACGACCGCCTCGGTGGCCTCGTCGGTGGGACCGGCCTTGGGGATGACGGTGAGGAGCGCGGTGGTGCCCTGCTTGTTCAACAGCGGTGGGGTGACGGCGAGTACGTCCTTCGTCCCCTGGATGCGCTTGGTGGCTTCCTTGGCGGCGACGGCCGTGCTCGCGGCGTCGTCGCCGGAGACGACGGCGATCAGGCGGCCGTTGAAGCCGGGGCCGAAGCCCTCGCTGGTCAGGTCGTACGCCTCACGGGTCGCCGAGCCGGCGGCGGCAGTGCCCGCGTCCGGGAGCGCCAGGCGCATGTCGGCGGCGGGGAGGGCGAGTACGCCGAGGCCGAGGATGCCGACGAGGAGGACCGGGACGCGGAAGCGGGTGACGGTACGGCCCCAGCGGAAGCCGAAGCCCTCGCGGGGCCCGGTCTCGGGGGCGGCGTCGGTCGAGGTGTCCGTCGAGGTCTGTGTCGAGGTGTCTGTCGAAGTGTCCGCCGCCGCCGGGTGCCCGGCGCGCTGCTTGCGGGGCAGTACGCGGTCGCCGGCGAACCCGAGGAGCGCCGGCAGCAGGGTGAGCGCGACGACGACGGCGACCGCGACCGTACCCGCCGCGGCGAGGCCCATGACGCTCAGGAAGGGGATGTTGACGACGGTCAGCCCGGCGAGGGCGATGACGACGGTGGCGCCCGCGAAGACCACGGCCGAACCGGCGGTCCCGACCGCGCGTCCGGCGGCCTCCTCGGCGTCCATACCTTCGGTGAGGTACTGGCGGTGGCGGGAGGTGATGAACAGCGAGTAGTCGATACCGACGGCGAGACCCAGCATCAGCGCCAGGATGGGTGCTGTGCTGGTGAGTTCGATGACGCTGCTCAGTGCGAACAGCCCGGCCATCCCCGCCGCGACGCCGACGAGCGCGTTCAGCAGGGTCATACCGGCGGCCACCAGGGAGCCGAAGGTGACGACGAGGACGCCTGCGGCGATCAGCACACCGATGGCCTCGGTGGAGCCCACCTCGACCTCGGCGCTGAGGACTTCACCGCCGTGCTCGACCCGCAGCCCTGCGGCGGAGTCAGCCGCGGAGGCGCCGGCCTTCTCGTACGCCGCGCGCTGCGCGTCGGTCACCTCGTCCGCGCCGGCCTCGAACTGCACCTGGACCAGGGCGTATCGGCCGTCCTCGGAGACGGCGCCCGCCTCGAACGGGTCCACCGCGCCGACCACACCGTCCACGGCTGCGGCCTCGCGTACAACGGGAGCGACGGCGGCCTTGTCGAGCTTCGCGCCCTCGGGCGCGGCTATGACGATCGTGCCGGTCGTACCGCTGGCCTGCGGGAACTGCTCCTGGAGTGAGTCCAGCGCGCGCTGCGACTCAGTGCCGGGCATGGTGAATTTGTCGCTGGTGGGGCCCATGAGGGTGGCGGCGGCTCCGCCCAGCACGACGAGCAGGAGCAGCCATACGGCGACGACGCGCTTGCGTCGGCGGAAGGAGAACCGGCCGAGCCGGTACAGCAGGGAAGCCATGGCGAAGGTTTCTCTTCTCGGTGGTCGGTGATGGGTGGTGAGCCGGGGCGGGGTCAGTGGTGCTCGGGGGCGGGGTCAGGGTCGGGGTCGGGGTCGGGGCGCAGGGTGCGGAGCGCGCCGTGGATCAACTCGTCGCGCAGTTCCTGGTCCGGTACGTCGATGTCGCTGGCGCCCGTGACGAAGACGGCCCCGAGGACCATGTGGGCCGCGACCAAGTCCCGCACTTCCGTGGACCGGCCGGCGAGCGCGTCCAGCAGGCGGTCGACGGTGCCGGGGATGCTGCCGAGCGCAGGATGGGTGGTCATACCGGGGATGTCCGCGAAGAGGATCTTGATCTCGCGCCGGAAGCGCATGGCGAGATCGATGTACCCGGTGACGGCGGCCTCCGCCGCCTCCCGCCCGTCGAGGGCGACGAGTTGGGCGTCGAGCCCGGCGAGTCCTTCGCCGGCGGGGGTCAGCAGCTCGGTGAGGATCGCGTCCTTGCTGGTGAAGTGGTAGAGCAAAGACGCCTTCGAGCAGCCGACGGTGGAGGCGATGTCATGCAGTGACGTGCCTTCGTAGCCGCGCGTCGCGAACAGCTGCAGCGCCGATTCCAGGATGTGTCCGCGCAGGGCGGAGGCGGGGCGTGCCATACGCCCAACCATAACTGTCCGATCGGTCAGCTATGACAGGTGCCCTGCGGAAAACCACAGGGTGCGGGCTGCGGAAAGCCGCAGCGAGCCGGGAGGGAACCCGCATACCGGGGCTGGCCTGCCCTTTCTAGTGTTGTGGGGGAAAGGCGACGTGGGCGCTGAAGCGACCGGCCTCGGCGTCCCCGTTCCCTCCCTGCCCTCCCCTCTCTCCGTTCTCTCCCTTCTCCCCCTCGCTCCCTCTCGCTCCCTCTCGCTCCCTCACCGTCGGCTTGGAGACAGCTCATGGATGTCGTACTGCTCGCCCTCCCGCAGGAACCTGCGGGTGGTATCGCGGGCTGGGCCGCCGATCTGGTCGACACGATGGGGGCTCCGGGCGCCGGGCTCGCCATCGCGCTGGAGAATCTCTTCCCGCCGCTGCCGAGCGAGATCATCCTGCCGCTGACCGGCTTCGCGGCGGGTCAGGGAGTCATCAGCCTGGCGTCCGCGCTCTTCTGGACCACGCTCGGTTCAGTGGTGGGGGCGGTGGTCCTGTACTGGGTGGGGATGCTCTTCGGCCGCGAGCGGATGCACGCGATCTGGGCGAAGCTGCCGCTGGTCAAGGACGCGGATCTGGTGCGTACGGAGGAGTGGTTCGCCAGGCATGGCACCAAGGCGGTCTTCCTTGGCCGCATGGTCCCGATATTCCGGAGTCTGATCTCGGTGCCGGCCGGAGTCGAGCGCATGCGGCTGCCGCTCTTCATATCCCTGACCACGCTCGGCAGCCTGCTGTGGAACTCGGTCCTGGTGCTGGCCGGTTACTGGCTGGGCGACCAGTGGCATCTGGTGGAGACGTATGTCGGGGTGGTCTCCAAGGCGGTTCTCGTCCTGGTCGTGCTGTCCGTCGTCACTTACGTGATCGTGCGCGTGCGGTCACGCGATGACCGCGAGCACCGTGGCCGTCGCGGTCAGGGTCGCCGCCGCCGTCCCCGACGAGCCGCGCGGCAGCGCATCTGACCGAACCGCCCGCCGCCGACACCGCCATCATCGCCGCTACCGCCACCGCGGCGAACGCCCCGCCGGGCGTCAGCCCGCCCAGCTCCAGTCCGAGACCTCGGGCAGGTCCACCCCGTGTTCGCGGATCCAGCTGTGGTGACGGGTCCGGGTGTCCACCATCATCTGGCGTACGTCGGCCGCCCGGACGCCGAGGCCCGGGACCCGGTCGATGACGTCCATCACCAGGCGGTAGCGGTCGAGGTCGTTGCGGACGACCATGTCGAAGGGCGTGGTCGTGGTGCCCATCTCCTTGTAGCCGCGGACATGCAGGTTCTCGTGGCCGGCGCGGCGGTAGGCGAGACGGTGGATGAGCCAGGGGTAGCCGTGGTAGGCGAAGATCACCGGCTTGTCCGTGGTGAACAGGTCGTCGTACTCGGCCTCGGTCATCCCGTGCGGGTGCTCCTCGCGCGGCATCAGCCGGGTCATGTCCACGACGTTGACCACACGGACGGCCAACTCCGGCAAATGCTCGCGCAACAGGCCCGCCGCGGCGATGACTTCCTGGGTGGGGACGTCTCCCGCGCAGGCCAGGACGGCGTCCGGCTCCCGGGTCCCGTCCTCCGTACCGGCCCACTTCCAGAGGCCCGCGCCACGGGCGCAGTGCGCGCGTGCCTCGTCCAGGGTGAGCCAGTCGAAGGTGGGCTGCTTGCCGGCGACGACGACGTTCACGTAGTCGCGGCTGCGCAGCACATGGTCGGCCACGGAGAGCAGGGTGTTGGCGTCCGGCGGCAGGTAGACCCGTACGACTTCGGGGCTCTTGTTGAGTACGTGGTCGACGAAGCCCGGGTCCTGGTGGGAGAAGCCGTTGTGGTCCTGGCGCCAGACATGGGAGGTCAGCAGGTAGTTGAGAGAAGCGACCGGGCGGCGCCAGGCCAACTCCCGGGAGGTCTTCAGCCACTTGATGTGCTGGTTGACCATCGAGTCCACGATGTGCACGAACGCCTCGTAACAGGAGAACAGCCCATGACGACCCGTCAGGAGGTAGCCCTCCAGCCAGCCCTGGCACAGATGCTCGGAAAGGACTTCCATCACCCGGCCGTCGCGGGCCAGATGTTCGTCGGTGGGCAGGATCCGTGCCTGCCAGGCCTTGCCGGTGGCCTCGAAGAGCGCCTCCAGCCGGTTGGAGGCGGTCTCGTCCGGGCCGACGACCCGGAAGTCCCTGCGCTCGGCGGTGTCGGCCATGATCCTGGCCAGCATCCCGCCGAGGACGCGGGTGGGTTCGTGCAGGGCCACACCGGGCTTGTCCACCTGGACGGCGAAGTCCTCCAGCGGCGGGACCGGCAGGTCACGGACCAGAATGCCGCCGTTGGCGTGCGGGGTGGCACCGAGACGCCGGGTGCCGGCCGGGACGCAGGAGAGGACCTGCGCGGAGGGGCGGCCGTCCGGTCCGAAGAGTTCGTCGGGGCGGTACGAGCGCAGCCACGCCTCCAGTTGGGCGAGATGGGCCGGGTTCTCGCGTACTCCGGAGAGCGGGACCTGGTGGGACCGCCACGTCCCTTCGACGGGCAGCCCGTCGACCTCGGCGGGGCCGGTCCAGCCCTTGGGCGTGCGCAGCACGATCATGGGCCAGGCGGCCCGCTCGTCGGTGGCTCCGTCCCGCGCGCCCCGCTGGATCTCGGTGATGCGGTCCGCCGCGCGGTCGAGGGCCGCCGCCATGGCGCGGTGGACCTCGCGCGGGTCGCTGCCCGTCACGTACAGCGGCTCGTGGCCGTATCCGCGCAGCAGGGCGTCCAGTTCGTCGTCGGGGATGCGGGCGAGGACGGTGGGGTTGGCGATCTTGTAGCCGTTGAGGTGCAGGATCGGCAGGACGGCGCCGTCGTGGACCGGGTCGAGGAACTTGTTGGCGTGCCAGGACCCGGCCAGCGGCCCGGTCTCGGCCTCGCCGTCGCCGATCACGCAGGCGACGAGCAGGTCGGGGTTGTCGAGTGCGGCGCCGTAGGCGTGCGCGAGGGAGTAGCCGAGTTCGCCGCCCTCGTGGATGGAGCCGGGTGTCTCGGGGGCGACATGGCTCGGAACGCCGCCGGGGAAGGAGAACTGCCGGAAGAGCCGGTCCATGCCGGCCGCGTCCCGGCTCACGTCGGGATACGTCTCGGCGTACGTCCCCTCCAGCCAGGAGTTCGCCAGCACGGCCGGTCCGCCGTGTCCGGGACCCCAGATGCAGAGCGCGGACTGATCCCGGTCCTTGATGAGCCGGTTGAGATGGGTGTGGACGAGGTTGAGTCCCGGGGAAGTGCCCCAGTGCCCCAGAAGCCGGGGCTTGATGTGCTCGGGCCGAAGGGGCTCGGTGAGGAGCGCGTTGCCCATCAGATAGATCTGACCGACGGCGAGATAGTTCGCCGCACGCCAGTGGGCGTCGAGAGCGGTCACTTCTTCCTCGGTCAGCACGGTGTCGCCATCGCGCTTCGCCATCGCCTTCGCCTTCGCCTGCCGCATGGGTTTCTCCGTCACGTCGTCACTGCCGGTGCTCGGTCCGGTTACCCCCGTTCACCGTCGCACAGTCGAGGCGGGGTGACGGGGGAGGCTGACCGGCCAGGTCGAGAGACGTTCGGCCCTCACCCTCACCCTCACCCTCACCCTCACCCGCGAACGAGCGGTGAGGGGTTGAGGCGGGCGAAGCCCTCCTGGCGTTCGTACGGGAAGTAGGGATACGGCGCCACCTTCGCGCTCGCCGCGTCGAGCCGGGCCACCTGTTCGGGCGCCAGCTCCCACCCCACGGCGCCAATGTTCTGGCGCAGCTGCTCCTCGTTGCGGGCGCCGATGATGACGGAGGACACGGTGGGGCGCCGCAGCAGCCAGTTGATGGCCACCTGGGGGACGGTCCTGCCGGTCTCCGCCGCGATCTCGTCCAGCGCGTCGACCACACGGAAAAGATGGTCGTCGGCGACCGGCGGCCCGAAGTCGGCGGTCTCGTGCAGCCGGCTGCCCTCGGGCAGCGGCCGGCCACGGCGCACCTTGCCGGTGAGCCGCCCCCACCCCAGCGGACTCCAGACCATCGCGCCGACGCCCTGGTCAAGACCGAGGGGCAGCAGTTCCCACTCGTAGTCGCGGCCGACGAGCGAGTAGTAGACCTGGTGCGCCACATAGCGCGGGTAGCCGTGGCGCTCGGCGGCGGCCAGCGACTTCATCAGCTGCCAGCCGGAGAAGTTGGAGACGCCGACGTAGCGGACCTTCCCGGACCGTACGAGCTGGTCGAGCGTGGACAGCACCTCTTCGACCGGCGTCCCGGCATCGAACGCGTGCAGTTGGAAGAGGTCGATGTGGTCGGTGCCGAGCCGGCGCAGCGCGTCCTCCGTCGCCCGGATCAGGCGCGAGCGCGAGGAGCCGGCATCGCCCGGCCCGTCGCCCATCGGCAGGCTCGTCTTGGTCGACAGCAGCACCTCGTCGCGGCGCCCCTTGATCGCCCGGCCGAGGACCTCCTCGGACGCGCCCGCCGAGTACACGTCCGCCGTGTCGAACATCGAGATGCCCGCTTCCAGGCAGATGTCCACGAGACGGCGCGCCTCCTGGGCGTCGGTGTTGCCCCACGCGCCGAAGAGCGGCCCCCGGCCGCCGAACGTGCCCGCCCCGAAGCTGAGAGCCGGAACCTTGAGCCCGGACGCGCCCAACTGCCTGTATTCCATGATCGCCCCTCCATGAGTTCCTAACGGGACTTCCGTCCCTTTAGTATGGCCTCAACGTAACACCGAAGCGCAACTAATGAAACTGGAGTCCCGTTATGGCTGCCGAGGAGAACGACGATGCCTGTGGCGATCCCGGGACCGTCCGCCCCGGAGGCCGTACAGCGAGAGTGCGGGCGGCGGTGCTCCGCACCGCCGGGGACCTCCTCGCCGAGCACGGCTTCGCCCACCTCGACCTGGCCGATGTCGCGCGCCGCGCGGACGTCGGGAAGTCGACCGTGTACCGCCGCTGGGGGACGGTGGCGGGCCTCGTCGCGGACCTGCTGACGGACATGGCGGAGCAGTCGCTGCCGCGTACCGAGACCGGTTCACTGCTCGGCGATCTGCGGGCCAACGCCGAACTCGTACGCCGCACGCTGGCCGACCCACGCCAAGGCGCGCTGTTCAAGGCGGTGATCGCGGCGGCCACGACGGACGCGAGGACGGCCGAAGCCCTGCACCGCTTCTACGAGATCCGGGTCGCCGAGTGGGCGCCGTGCGCCGAACAGGCCGTGCGGCGGGGCGAGTTGCCGGTAGGCACCGACCCGTACGAGGTGATCCGCGCGGTCTCGGCCCCGCTCTACTACCGCCTGCTGACCAGCGACGCGCCCCTCGACGAGGCGGCGGGGGTACGTGCGGCGGAAGCGGCCGCGGCGGCGGCGAAGGCGGGCGTCTACGCGTAGGTCCTGTCCGGCGCACGGAGCGGGGCGGGGGCAGGGAGCGGGGTTACCTGGGGCGCGGTAATCGGAGACCGGACGGGCGACGGCGGACGCAAGCTCGTCGTGTCCGGCCGCGTGGTCGGAGACACCTCAACTCGATCTCGTACGACGGGAGTCCCCATGTCCGGAACGACCACCGGCCCCATCCCCGCACCCGAGCCCACGCCCACGCCCGTGCCTGTGCCCGTGCCCACCTTGAAGAGCCTGACCGGCGAACTCACCGCGCTGCGGCCCCGCATGGAGGAGGTCAGCCTCGCCATCCACGCGCGGCCGGAGCTGAAGTTCGCCGAGTTCCACGCCCTGGAGGTGCTGACCGGCTGGCTCGCGGAGGCGGGCTTCGCGGTCGAGACGGGGGTGGGCGGGGTCGACACCGCGTTCGTGGCGGTGCACGAGGGAAGCCGGCCCGGTCCGTACATCGCCGTGCTCGCCGAGTACGACGCGCTGCCCGGTGTCGGGCACGGCTGCGGCCACAACCTCATCGCGGCCGGCGGCGCGGCTGCCGCCATCGCCGCCGTACGCGCGCTGCCCGACCACGCGGGCACGATCGCCGTCATCGGCACACCCGGCGAGGAGATGGGCGGCGCCGGCAAGGTCCTGCTGGCCGACGCCGGGGTCTTCGACGGGGTGGACGCGGCGGTGATGTTCCACCCGGCCGACCGTTCGGCGACCACGCAGCACGCGCTGGCCGCCGCGCATCTGCGGGCCGACTTCATCGGTGTCAGCGCGCATGCCTCGAAGACCCCCTGGGAGGGGCGCAGCGCGCTGGCCGCCGCCCAGCTCTTCCTCAACGCGCTTGATTCGATGCGGCAGTTCATGCCGCCGACCGCCCGGCTGCACGGGATCGTCTCCGACGGCGGCCAGGCCCCGAACGTGGTCCCCGCTCGGGCGGCGGTGGACTTCTACGTACGGGACACGACGTCGGCCGCCACCGAGGCGCTCGTCGAGCGGGTCCGCGCGGCGGCGCGGGGCGCGGCGCTCGCCACCGGGACGGAGGCGGCGGTCACGGAGACCGGCGCGCTGTACGCGGAGCGCCGTAACAACGAGGTGATCGCGGCCCGATTCGGCGCCACGGTAAGGGCGTTGGGCGTGGGAATCGCCCCCGGCGCGCCGCACGAGCCAGCCGGTTCGTCGGACATCGGCAACCTCTCCCAGTTGCTGCCCGTCATCCACCCGTACGTACAGACCGCCGAGTTCGGTACGCCCAGCCACTCCGACGCCATGCGGGACGCGGCGGCGACCGACTTCGCGCACGACCGCACCCAGGTCGCGGCGACGGGGCTGGCCCGGGTCGTGACGGATCTGGTCTCGGATCCGGAGTTCCTGGCGGCGGCGCGGGCGGAGTTCGACGCGGCGCAGGCGGGAGAGGCCGAGGAGGCGGAGGACGACGAGGAGATCCTGGAGGTCATCGCGGCCTACGGTCACCCGGGCGGCGCTCGTACAATCCGGCCATGTCGGTCGTAGTCGTACTGGAGGGGGCGGGGGCGGGCCGTTTCACGGTCGCGGTATCGCCCCTCGCCGAGCTGGCCGCCAGCCTGCACGTGCTGACCGGGCACGACCACCACGCGGAACACGCGCCCTGGGCCCGGGAGGTGGCGGGCTCCGCGCCGGCCGCCTTCCGGGCCGGGCTGCGGCGCTTCTCACCGCTGTGGACGGCGTTGCGGTGGCGCGGGTTCTACACGGGGTTGGAGGGGTCGGCGGGATCGGCTGGGGCGGTTGGGTCGGTCGGGTCGCCGAGGTCAGGGAGCGGGAGCGCGACCGGGCGACGGTCGACGGCGTTATCCGCCCCGCCCGTACCCTCCCCACCCCCTCCGCCCTCTCCCCTGTCCCCGTTGTCCCGCCTGCCCGTCGACCGCTTCGCCGAGCTCACCGCGTACTCCTGCGCCAGCGGCTACCTCGGCTACACCTTCGACCGCGTCCTCCACAACCCCGCCCAGGCCGCCGCCCTGCACCACGCGGCCTCCGGCCTCCCCGAACCGCACCTCGAACTCGCCGAGGCCCTGCTGCGCGACCCGGAGGCCCTGCGCGCGGACGTGCTCGCCTTCCTCGACCTGTGCCGCCCCGTCTTCTTCGGCGCCCTGTGGGCCGAGACCGAACCCCTCCTGGCCCGCGCCGCGCACCGCGTACGGCAGCGGCTCGCGGACGACGGCCCCGCGGCGGCGCTGGCCGCGCTCAGCCCGTCCAGCGTCCGGCTCGCCGACCCGCCGCGCGTCATCTTCGACAAGGTGCACCACGCGGTGATCTCCCCGGCCCGTACGCCGGTGCTGCTCATCCCCACCCGTTACGGCGCCCCGCACCTGGTGGTGAAGAACGAGCCGGGCCTGCCCCCGGTCGTGCACTTCCCGGTGGACGCCCCGGTGGTGGGCGTGACGCTGGCCCGCAGCCGCATGCTCGCGCTGACCGATCCGAGCCGCGTACGGCTGTGCCGGCTGATCGCCCGCCAGTCGATGACCACGGCGGACCTGGCGGACCGGCTGTCGATGACCCGCCCCCAGGTCTCACGCCATCTGCGCGCGCTGCGCGACCTGGGACTCGTACGGACGGAACGCAACGGCCGCTACGTGCACTACGGCCTCGACCTCGGCGCGGTCGACCGCATCGGCAGGGACGTCGCGACGGCACTGCAGTACTAGGCCGTGTCCGGCACGACCTGGCCGTGTCCGCAAAAGCCCCGGTATCCGCACCCCCGGCCGATCGCGCGGACGGCGATCTGTACGGTCTCTCCTGAGGCGGCGGCGATCGGGCGTAAGCAACCGATCGTCACAGCGGGCGTCAACAGGAGGTACGTGTCGTGATCGGCATCTCGGACATCGAAGCGGCGGCGCGACTGATCGCCGGACATGTCGTGCGTACGCCGACGGTCGAGAGCCCCGGACTGTCGGCGCTGCTCGGGGTCCCGGTCACCGCCAAGCTGGAGTTGTTGCAGCGCACGGGCTCCTTCAAGGCTCGCGGCGCGACGGCGAAGCTCCTGTCGCTGAGCGACGCCGATCGCGCGGCCGGGGTGGTGGCGGTGAGCGGCGGCAACCACGCCATCTCCGTCGCGGTCATGGCCGAGGCGCTGGGCGTGAAAGCCACCGTCGTCATGGCGAAGTCCGCGCCCGCGCGCGCCGTGGAGATCGCGGAGGCGGCCGGCGCGACGGTGCGGCTGACCGACACGATGGACGACGCGTTCGCACTCATGTCCCAGCTCCAGGCCGAGGGACTGACCATGGTCCACCCCTTCGACGACCCGGTCGTCGTCGCGGGACAGGGCACGGTCGGCCTCGAACTCGCCGAGGACGCCCCCGCCGAGATCACGGATGTGCTCGTCTCCATCGGCGGCGGCGCGCTGATCTCCGGCGTCGCGGCAGCTCTGCACGCGCGCCTGCCCGGCGTACGGATCTGGGGTGTCGAGACCGAGGGCGCGCAGGCCATGTCCGAGGCGCTGGCGGCCGGAGGGCCGCAACCCGTGCGGCTGTCGTCGATCGTCTCCACGCTCAGCGCGCCCACGGTCTCGCAGCTCACCTACGACCATGTGACCGCCCTGGTCAGCGACGTACTCGTGGTCTCGGACGCCGAGGCCGTCCAGGGCACGCTCGACCTCGCGAACCACGCGAAGGTCTGGGCCGAACCGGCCGCCGGCTGTCTCGTCCCGGCCGCCCGCCGCGTACTGGAACGCGTAGGCGGCGAGGCGCGCCTCGGCCTGGTGCTGTGCGGCGGCAACGCGACCACGACGGACGTCATCTCCTGGGCGGAACGCTTCAACCTCCGCTGAGGGCCTAGGCGGTGTCTTGCCCGTACCCCCGGCGACGCCGTCGTCGGGGGTTCTTTGCGTATCCGTATGTCGGGCGACCCGGATAGGCGGCGGGCACGGGCGCACGTACTTTGCTCGCGATCCCCCCATGTACGGGGCCCGCCCCACGGGCCCGAGTCTCGCGGCGTCGTCCACGACGGGTCGTACCGGCGTGACTGGTCGTACCGACGTGAATGTGCGCCGCTCCCCCCACAAGGAGATATGTCATGCTCTCGTCAATCCGAAGAATCGCTGGGGCATCGGCCGTAGCAGCCGCCCTTCTCTTCGCGCTCCCCACGTCGGCCAACGCCGTCGAGAACACTGACAACGCCCGTCCCGCCGCCGTGACGCAGGCCGCTCAGGCCTCCGTCGCCGACCCCACCCCCTCCTCGCCGCGCTTCGAGACCGGTGACGCCGGCAACCTGTCGGACCTCCCGACGGTGAACGCCAACAAGCGGGACGTCCGCGTCCCGGCGTGGAGCTACCACATCACCTCGTCCTGCAGCGGTCGCGAAGGCGCGATACGCCAGGGCGCCAACTACTGGGGCGCCGGGACCGAGACGGCCTCCAGCGGTACACCGGTCTCCTGTGTCGGCGGCTACGTGCAGGGCTGCGGCGCGGGCAACGTCGTGGGCTGCAACTGGGGCGCGGGCCAGCGCATCGAACTGTCCACCATGGTCGGCGACTTCGCTCTGCTCGCCGCCCACGAGTTCGGCCACAACTGGTACGGACACTCGGGCACCGGCTGCGCGAGCTGGGCGAGCCAGGCCGATGTGATGCGCACGACCATGTGCAGCTGATGTCTCGTCATTCGAACTGACCGGCACTCGCCGGTGGGGCGGGCCGACCACGTACGACGGTCGGCCCGCCCTTCGTTCGCTCGCCTCCTGGTTCCGCTCTACGCGCGACCACCATCGTTGACTCCATCGTCGCCGTACGTCGGGCGGACCCGCGCCACCTCCTTCGCCAAGCCTTGCCGACTGGCGATGCCGAGCTTGCGCATCGCCCGCGCCACGTGCTGTTCCACCGTGCGCGGCGACAGATACAGCGTCGCCGCTATCTCGCGGTTCGTGAGCCCGGTGGCCGCCAGTTCCGCCACCTCCCCCTCGCGCGGGGACATGCGCTCCGCGTACGCCGGCCGGCCCGGCGGCCGCCGTTGCGCGGCGGGGCGGTAGGCGCGCAGCGTCGCCCGTACGCGCGCGGCGTCCCAGACCGCGCCGAGGTCGGTCAACTCCGCCACGCAGCGCGTGAGTTCCCCGACGGCCTCGTCCACCTCGCCGCCGCCGAGCAGGAGCGCGCAACGGCCCGCGCCCTCGGTCATGAGCGCGTGGGCGTACGGGTGCGGCAGCCCGGCGTACGCCGCGCCCGACTGCTGGAAACGCGCCCGCGCCTCCGCCAACTCGCCGTCCGCCTCCGCCAGCACGGCCCGGCACCAGAGCAGGGCCGCCGTCGCCGACGGGGCGTCGCGCCCGGTCAGACCGGCCGCGAACTCGGCCACCACCCGCTGCGCCGACTCCCGCCGCCCGGCGCGGGTATGGGCCTCGACCACCCACGGAGCCAGTTCGGCGCCCCAGACCCAGACCCCCTTCCTGCCGAGCCACGCCCAGGCCGACGTGGCGGCTTCGGTGGCGGACTCCACGTCCTGCCGGGCCAGCAGGAGCCGGATGTGGGCGCCGGCCGCCGTGGCCGCCACCGGGGCCTCGCAGGTCTCGTACGCGCGGTAGGCCTGGTAGGTCTGGTACGCGTCGTCCGTCGTGGTCCCGGCCCCCGTCCCGGCCCCGGTGCCGGTGCCGCACGGCGCGCGCGGCGACGGCGGGTCGCCTCGGGGGAGCCAGTCCCGCACCGCCGCCCAGTCCCCCTTCGCCAGCGCCAGCAGGGCCAGCACCACGCGGGCGTCGCTCGCACTGCCGTCCTCGGCGACCAGGCCCGTGCACCGTTCGGCCAGGCCCTCCCAGCGGCCGGTCAACCAGTCACGGAACAGGGCCGTCCCACGTCCGACCCGCTCCAGGAACGGCGCGCCGCTGCGCGCCGCCAGTTCGATGCCCTCCGTCAGCAGTTCGTCCGCGCGCCGGTAGTGGCCCAGATACACCGCGCCGTTCGCCGTGTTGCACAGGCCCCGCGCCACCTGCCGACGGCTGGCCCGGTCCGCGCTGTCGCGGGGCAGCCGCGCGATCAGTCGCCAGGCTTCCAGGTCGCCGGTGTTCATCAGTACGGTCGCCCGGCAGGCGCCGGTCGCCGTGCGTGCCGCGCGGTCCCCCGACGCGTCGGCCGCCGCCTCCGCGCGCTCCAGCCAGGTCACGTTCTCGGCCAGGGAGGCGCCGGGGAAGAACGGGTTCGCCAGCGCCGCCATCGCCCGCGCGGCGAGCGCGGGCCGCTCGGCCTCGGCCAACTCGTGTGCCGCCCGGCGCAGTTCCGTACGCCCCTCCTCGAAGCGTCTCTTGCGGTTGTGCAGGAGCAGGCCCAGTTCGAGCCGTATCTCGCCCCGGTCGGCGGCGGGCAGCGCCGGGTCCTCGACGATCCCGCGCAAGACGCGGGCCGTCCCCTCCGAACGGCAGCCGAACACGGCGCCACGGGCGAGCGTCAGCGCCAACCGCCCCCGCTTGTCCGGCGGGAGGCCGCCCACGTCCAGCGCCTCTTCCAGCAGCGTGACCGCCGCCTCGTCGTCGTTCACGAGATGCTCCGCGGCCCGCAGCCAGTCCTCCGTGCGACCGCCGCCGCGCCAGTGGCGTGCGATACGCGCCCACGGCACCGGCTCGTGCGCGGCGAGGATCGCCGCCGCCCGGTGGTGCAGCCGCTCCCGCACCGGGCCGGGCAGCTCCGCGTAGAGCGCCGACGCCGCCAGCGGCACCGCGAATCCGTACCGCCCCTCGCTCGTCTCCCGCAGGGCCGAGCCCTCCAGCGCCGCGATCAGCGCCGTACGGCCAGCGTCCCCGCGACAGCCCGCGACCGCCGCCAGGTCCTCGGCCCCGGCCGGCTCGTCCAGCACCGCCGCCGCCCAGACGATCGGGCGGTACGCCTCCGGCAACGCGGCGGTCCTGTCCAACACCAACTCCGCCAGCCGGACCGGCACCCCGGCCTCGTCCACGTCCCGCGCGGAGAAGCACTCCCGCCCGGTCGGCTGGTCGGCAGCGGTGTCCCGCAGCATCCGCAACAGGTCCACGACGACCTGCGGCACCCCGCCGGAACGCTGCCGCAGCCGCCCCACGAACTCCTGCGGACATCTCCGCGCCCCCAGCAACTCCCCCGCCACACACCGCACACGCCCCTCGTCCATCGGCTCCAGCCGCCACCGCACGACCGACAGCCGCGCCGGATAGTCCACCGCCCGGCCCAACGGCAGCCCGGGGCACGGCAGTTGCTCGGGCCGGTAGGTCAGCACCGCCGCGAAGGGCGCGGGCGGCTCCCTCAGCAGACCGCGCAGCAGAGCCAGACAGTCGTCGTCGGCGTGATGGAGATCCTCGGCGACGAGGAGGGCGGGGCGGGCGGAGGCGAGCAGCGCCTCCAGTGCCTGGTGCGGCGTGAGCCGCGGGTCCGGGCCTAGCGGATCGGCGACCACGAAGCCGCCCGAGGCCCGGAAGGCCACCACCAGCCGCGCCACCGCCCGCGCCTGTGGCAACTCCAGCAGCCGGTGCACCAGTCTGCTCTTCCCCATACCGGCGTCGCCCTCGACCAACACCAGCGCCGGCTCCTGCCCGGCCCCGGACAGCGCGGACGTCAATCCTCGCTCCCACGCCTGTTCCCGCACGAGAGGCCACTCCTCACGGTCGTCACGCACTGGTCGCCGTACCGGCTCCGTCCACGGACGGAGCCGCAGGCCACCGCCCTCCGGTGTTCGCTGCCTATCACGCATCGACATGTACAGAACAGCCACCACCCGGCCAGCTCCGCCGAACGACTACCCCACGTTCCACACCTTCGGCAGATCACCGCCGCAGAAGACGCACACGAAGTCGCCCTCTCGAACGATGCCGATCTCCCCACACCCCGGACAGCGCCGGAACACCACCTCGTACGTGTACCCGCCCGGGTGCGCGACCTCCGCCCGTTCGACCGCCGCCGCGACCGCAGGCCACGAACTGACGTCCGGGCAGTACCCCGTCGACTGGTTGCTCACCTCCGTGACCACCCAACGACCCGCCTCGCGGCCGAAGGTCATCTCCCCCGCGCCCAGAACCCGCGCGGTGCCCCCGCCGTCCCCCTCGTCCCCCTCGTCGCCGCCGCCCGCGCAGGCCACATGCTCGCTACGGCGCGGCGCCAGCCGCAGCCCACCGGCCAGGTCGACGACGAAGGTGAACGGCTCCAGCCGCTCCGGCGCCGGCTGTTCGGACAGCCAGTCGTCGAGGTCGTCCGCCGAACGGATCGCCCGGCCCTCGCGACCCGGCCGCCTCACCGCCGCCGCGAGATCCGCCGGCCCCACATACCGATAGCCCCGCCCCCGTCCGTCCACGCCCGTCAACCTACGTCGCCAGGTCACCCGGCAATCCACCCCTTTCTTTCCGCTCCCGCGTTCCGCCGTCGAACTGGCGCCCGTCACAGCCGGCCAACGGTGGGGCACCCGGCCGCAAGGCGCAGGTGTGCGCGAATTCCTGGAACTCGTACGAGGGAATCCCGTTCCACTTTCTGCCCAAGACCCGTCCCCAGATGATTTCGTGGCGAATTCTGGTCGTTGGTAGGAGCAGTGAAGCGGAAATGCTCCTGCTCGCTCGCGTCCGGATCCGGTGTGCCGCCACTGCGGGACGTGCAGGGGCACTTGCCGGACGGCGAGACCCCCACCTCAGTCCTTGGAGCCACCCTGTGCCTGTGCCCACCGACGCGATCACCAGCTCACGCACCCCCACCGCCGACGCCGCCCTCTCCTTCCCGACCCAGTCCACCGACGGAACGGCCGACGGGGCCGGGCAGCACGCGGAAATCGTCGAACACGATCTGACCTTCGGCGGGTTCCGCTACACCTGCCGCGTCGCCCGCCAGGGCCGGCTCGACACCGAGCCCATCGTGATCCTGGGCGGGTCTTCCCAGGACCGTCATTCGTGGCAACGGCACGAGAAGTGGCTCACCCCCCTCAGCTCGGTCATCACCATCGACCTCCCCGGCTACGGGACCGCCGACTTCCTGCCCGCGAAGTACGGCGTCGACTTCCTCGCCGCCGCCGTACGCCACGTCGTCCAGGAACTCCGCATCCCCCGCGTCAACCTGGTGGCCGCCTGCTACGGCGGAGCCATCGGCGTACGGTTCGCCCAGCACTATCCCCACCTCCTCGCACGGATGATGCTCGTCGGGATGACCACCGTCATTCCGGCCGACTACGCGGTGGCCATGGAGCGTTGGGACGGCATGATCCGACGCGGTGAGACGGAGCCCATCGCCCGTGAGCTCGCCGACCGCTTCATGTCGCCTCCCGGCACCGGGCACGTACGCAAGAAGGCCGCCGTCGCCCGCCTCGTCTACCAGCAGATCGCGGCGCAGAACCCCGAGCAGCTGCGCATGTCCGCGGAGCACAACTCCCGGCTGATGCGCCACGAGTGGTACCGCCCCGAACCGACCCCCGCCGTCCCCAGCCTGGTCGTCACCGGTGAGCACGACACCCTGACCACACCCGCCATGGGCCGCACGATGGCCGCGTGCCTGCCGGCGGCCCGGTTCATGACCATCGAGGAGACGGACCACCTCGCCCCGGTGGAACGCATCGCCGACTTCGCGGACCTGATGGCGCGCTTCTGTACCGACCGCCCGCTGGAAGCCCTGCCCTACGCCGCCGAGCCGGAGGTATTCGGCGCTCCCCTGCCGGCCTGACCCGTCCACGGTCCGGCGGCGCGACGTCCCGGCCGCTGCCCGGTCCGCTCCTCCCGCCCATCCCTCACCCCTCCTGTCCGCCGACGCCCGGCACGATCAGGCCCGATTCGTACGCCGCGACCACCGCCTGCGTGCGGTCGCGCAGGCCGAGTTTGTTGAGCACACGGCTGACGTGCGACTTCACCGTCTCCTCGCTGACGAACAGCCGGGCCGCGATCTCCGGGTTGGACAGGCCCTCGGCGATCAGCCGCAGCACCTCCGTCTCGCGCGGGGTGAGCGCGTCGAGCGACGCGGCAGGCGCGGCGGCCGGCTTTCGGCGCAGCCGGGCGAACTCGCCGATGAGGCGGCGGGTGATCGTCGGCGCGAGCAGCGCCTCCCCTGCGGCGACCACCCGCACTGCGTCGAACAGCCGCTCGGCCGCGACGTCCTTGAGCAGGAAGCCGCTGGCCCCCGCGCCAAGGGCGTCGTAGACATGCTCGTCCAGGTCGAAGGTGGTCAGGATGATGATGCGCGGACCGTCGCCGTCCTCCGCCGCCGCGCAGATCCGTTCGGTCGCCTCGATGCCGTCCATGACCGGCATTCTGACGTCCATGAGCACGACGTCGGGGCGCTGCTCGCGGCAGACCCGCACTCCCTCGGCGCCGTCGGACGCGGTGCCGGACACCGTGAAGTCGTCCTGTGTGGCGAGCAGTCCGGCGAAGCCGGCCCGCACCAGCTCGTGATCGTCCACGATGACGATGCGCGTGCTCATCGGACGGCCTCCGGCGCCGCGAGGGGCAGCCTCGCCTCCACCAGGAAGCCGCCACCGGGTGCCGGACCCGCGCGCAGCTCGCCGCCGACCGCGGCGACACGCTCACGCATGCCCAACAACCCGTGCCCCGGGGACCGCTCTCCAGATCCCGGCGGTGGTCCCGGGCCGTTGTCCCTGATCCGCACCTCAAGCACCTCCCGGTGGTAACGCAGTTCGACATCGACGGCCGCCCCCGGAGCGTGCCGGCGGGCATTGGTGAGGGCTTCCTGGACTATGCGGTACGTCGTGAGCTCGATGCCCGGGTCGAGCAGTGCCACCGGTCCGCTGACGATCAGCCGCGTGGCGGCGCCGGTCGCCTCACGCGCCTCGTCCAGCAGCTCGTTGAGCTGGGTGAGCCCCGGCTGTGGCCGACGGGTGACGGGCGGGGTGCCCGCGTCCTCACGGAGCACGCCGAGCAGCCGCCGCATCTCCGTCAGCGCGGCGCGAGCCGTGTCACCTATGTCCCGCAGCCGCTTGGCCCCGGCCTCGGGCATACCGGGCGTGGTCAGCCGGGCCGTCTCCGCCTGCACGGAGATCATCGAGATGTGGTGCGCGACGACGTCGTGCAATTCGCGTGCGATACGCGCCCGTTCACCCCGCGCCACATGCTCGTGGAGCGTGTCGGCGACGGCCCGCTCGCTCGCGTCACGCGCCACCTCCTCGGCGCGCGCACGACGGCCTGTGCCGTCCGCGACCGTCGCCGCCGCGAGCACGGCCGTCACCACCCCGTACACCCGTATCCCGTTGATCTGCGGGCCCGCGAGGGCCGTAGCGACATAGGGGAGCACCAGCAGCACGGCGAGGCGGCGGGAGCCGCGGCGGGCCAGCCAGTGCAGGGCGAGCAACTGCGCGACGAGCCCGCCGACGGTCAACAGGTGGAAACTCACGAGCGACACCACACCCGCGGCCGTGAGGCCGACGGTGGCGGCGGTCGCCAGCGGCGTGCGCAGCAGCCCGGCCGGAGTCGTGGTGCTGATCGCGAGCGTGAGCGCGAACGAGAGATCGGTGTCGATACTTCCCCCGCGCACCGCGGTCTCCCCGCACGCGAGCAGCGCGAGCCCCGCCCCGGTCGCCACCTGTCGGTCGGGCGACCCGGCGATCCTCTTCGCCACGCGCTTGATCTCTTGCCTCACGTCCACCATTCTCCCGGCGCCAGGGCTCGTTGGCGTCCCCCTGACCAGCCCTCTTCGCATCCCCCACGCGAGCGATACCGGCGGCGGTTCCTCCCCCGTGCCAGGGGTGCCGAAGTGCGCTCTGTCGCGTGACGACCCGGGGCACCCCCGCTCCCTAGCCTTTTGAGCATGCAGGCAACCATCGAAGTTCAGGAGCTGCGCAAGCAGTTCGGGCAGACCGTCGCGGTCGACGGTCTGTCCTTCACCGTGCGGCCGGGTCAGGTCACGGGATTCGTCGGACCCAACGGCGCGGGAAAGTCCACCACCATGCGTATGCTCCTGGGCCTCGACGCGCCGGATTCCGGGAAGGCGTTGATCGGCGGGCGGCGGTACGCGACGCTGCGCCGGCCCCTGACCGAGGTGGGGGCGCTGCTGGACGCGGCGGCCGTGCACCCGAGTCGGCGCGGCCGGGACCATCTGCTGTGGCTCGCGCACTCGCACGGATTCCCGGCCTCGCGCGTCGACGAGCTGCTGGAGCGCGTCGGCCTCGCGTCGGCGGGCCGGCGCCGGGCGGGGGGTTATTCGCTGGGCATGCGGCAGCGGCTGGGAATAGCGGCCGCGCTGCTCGGCGACCCACCGGTGCTGCTGCTGGACGAGCCGGTCAACGGCCTTGATCCGGAAGGGATCCGGTGGATCCGTGGCTTTCTGCGCGGGCTGGCGCGCGAGGGACGCGCGGTGCTGGTCTCCAGCCATCTGATGAGCGAGCTGGAGGACTCCGCCGATCATCTCGTCGTCGTCGGGCGGGGCCGGCTCATCGCGGACACCTCCGTCGCCGAGCTGCTGACGGCCGCTTCGGGCGACCGGGTCGCGTTGCGTACGTCCGCGCGTACGGAGGCGATGGGGCTGCTGGCCCGTGCGGGCGCGACGGTCGCGGCGGACGGGCCGCGGTCGCTCACCGTCACCGGCATGCCGGCGGAGCGGATCGTCGCGCTGCTGACGGCGGGCCAGGTGCCGTTCTCGGAGGTCGGCGCCCACCGGGCGACGCTTGAGGAGGCGTATATGGAACTGACGCGTGACGCGGCCGAGTTCCGCACGGTCGAGGCCGGCACGGACACGGCCGCGCCGAACGAGACGGAGGGGACCCGCTCATGACCACGCCCACCGTCACCCCCTACCGTTCCGAACTCCCCCCCGCGCGCGACGGGTTCCCGCAACTGCTGCACGCCGAGTGGACCAAGCTGCGCACCGTGCGCAGGTGGGGTTTCACCCTCCTCGCCGCCGTGGTCATCACGGTGCTGGTCTCGCTGCTCTCCGCCTTCAGCGGCGGCAGCGACGTCGGCGGCGACCGCCCCCCACCCCCGGTGGGACCGGACGGTGGTGTCGTCTCCGACGGTTTTCCCTTCGTCCACCGGCCGCTGACCGGCGACGGCAGCATCACCGCCCGGGTGTCCCCGCTCAGCGGCCGGGAAGGACGGGCGGCCGAGCCGTGGGCCAAGGCCGGAGTGGTGATCAAGGAGAGCACGAAACCGGGATCGCCCTACGCGGCCGCCATGATCACACCGGAGCACGGGGTCCGGCTCCAGTCCAACTTCACCCACGACACCGCGGGTGGCACCGTCTCCCGTGACCGGCCGCACTGGGTGCGACTGACCCGCTCGGGCGAGGAGTTCACCGCGTACGAGTCGGCCGACGGCTCGACGTGGACGAAGGTCGGCACGGCGCGGCTCGCCGGACTGCGGGAGACCGCCCAGGCGGGTCTCTTCGTGGCCACGCCCGGAGAGACCACGGTGCAGCGGCAGTTCGGCTCCACCTCGGTCGGAGGACGTCCCGCGCGGGTCACTGCGGCCTTCGACCACGTCTCGGTGGACGGCGGAAAGGGCACCTGGCGTCAGGACAACGTCGGTGCGGCCGTCGGCGGAAACGGAGACCCCAAGGGGACACCGGACAGTTCGACGGAGAAGTCCGGCACCTGGACACTGACGGGATCCGGCGACATCGCGCCCCACACGCCGGAGGTCGACATCACCCAGCAGTCCCTCACCGGGGCGCAGATAGGACTCATTCCGCTGGTGGCGCTGAGCGTGCTGTTCATCACCGCCGAATACCGGCGCGGCATGATCCTCACGACGCTTACGGCCAGTCCGCGCCGGGGCAGGGTGCTCGCCGCCAAGGCCGTCGTCCTGGCGGGAGCCGCCTTCGTGGCCGGACTTGTCGCCGCCGTGCTCTCGTTCCTGCTCAGCGAGCCCGAGTTGCGCGACCGGATGCCCAACCCCGTCTTCTATCCCGACGTGGCCCTCACCGACGGGCCCGTGCTGCGCGCCGTCGTCGGCACCGCCGTGCTGCTGGCCGCCGTCGCCGTGCTGGCCCTGGCCGTGGGCGCGCTCCTGCGGAACACGGCCGCGGCCGTCACGTTGATCGTGGTCGCGCTCGTCCTGCCGGTCGTCCTTCTCTCCGGACTGCCCATCGGCACCGCGCACTGGGTGATGAAGCTGACCCCCCTCGCCGGCTTCGCGGTGCAGCGGACGCTCCCGGAGTACGAGCACGTGGACACCGTCTGCCTGCCCGAGGAAGGCTGTTACCCGCAAGACCCGTGGGCAGGGCTCTCGGCGCTGTGCGCCTGGGCGGTCGTGCTTCTGGGACTGGCGGTCTGGCGGCTGCGCCGGAGGGACGCGTGATGGGGGCACTGCACGCGGAATGGACGAAACTGCGCACGGTCCCGAGCACTTGGTGGCTGCTGCTCGCCGTGGCCGCGCTGACGGTGGCGCTGGGGGCGGCGGCCACGGGGACGGTGTCGACGGACCAGTGTCCGTCGCCGGACGAGTGCCACGAGGACACCGTCAAGCTCAGCCTCACCGGCATCTGGCTCGGCCAGGCGGCGGTGGCCGCGTTCGGGGTGCTGGCGATGAGCAGTGAGTACGGGACCGGGACCATTCACGCCACGCTGACGGCGGTGCCGGGCCGGGCTCGTGTCCTCGCCGCCAAGGCGGCGGTCGTCACGGGTGCCGCACTGGCCGCGGGGACGGTCGCCGTCCTCGGTTCACTGTTCGCCGGCCGGCTCATCCTGCCCGGCAACGGCTTCAGTGCGGCGCCGCTCTCCCTCTCCGAGGAACCGGCCCTGCGTGCCGCCGTGGGCACGGTTCTCTACTTCGGCCTGATAGCTCTGCTCTCTCTGGGCGTGGCCGCGCTCGTACGGGACACGGCCGGGGCGATCACGACGGTGCTCGGACTGCTCTACGCACTGCCCGCCGTGGTCGAGTTGGTGGGCAACGAGGAGTGGCGGGAGCGGATACGGGAGTGGGCCCCCGCCTCGGCGGGGCTGGCCGTTCAGGCGACCAAGAACCTGGACAGCCTGCCCATCGGCCCCTGGTCGGGCCTCGCGGTCCTGGCCGGCTGGGCGGGAGCCGGGCTGCTGGCGGGGGCGGCGGTGTTCAAGCTGCGCGACGCGTGAGTCCGCTGCCGACGGCGGCCGGTGCCATCTGACGGGGATGGGCGCCAGTCCCTGCGCCAGTCGGTGCCATTGGGTGCCGCCGCGTGGCATCCGGCCGGGCGTCGGCGGCCGGGCAGCTGGTGGTTGGCGCTATTGGATGGGGCGCGTCAACTCATACCGAGAAGGGCCCCTCACCTGCGATGACACCGGGTGGCGATGAGCGGTTGAGCCAAGAGTGCAGCACGGTTGAGCCAGAGAGCCTTGCCATGACGCCATCATGATGCCACTATGGCGTTACGGCCGCATCGGCGTCCGGCACGACTGACCAGCCGTACACCCCGGAAGCGCGACCGCCCATCCACAGTTGATCGAACTGGTGTCCGATGCGATGCCCAGACCTCGATCCGGCATGCCCTTCTCCGCCATGCCCATCTCCAACGAAACGAGGACTCATGACCAACCAGCACTCCGCATCGGCGATCAGCGCCGTCGGACTCCGAAAATCATTCGGCGAGAAGGTTGTTCTTGGTGGTGTTGATCTGGAGGTGGTGGAGGGTTCGGTGTTTGCGTTGCTGGGTCCTAATGGTGCGGGGAAGACGACGGTGGTGCAGATTCTGTCGACGTTGATCGGTGCTGATGGTGGGGTGGTGCGGGTGGGGGGTCATGATCTGGGGCGTGAGCCGGAGGGTGTGCGGTCGGTGATCGGGGTGACGGGTCAGTTCTCGGCGGTGGACGGGTTGTTGAGCGGCCGGGAGAACCTGCGCCTGATGGCGGATCTGCGTCATCTGGGGCGTGCCGTGGGGCGTCGGCGGACGGAGGAGCTGCTGGAGCGGTTCGATCTGGCCGGGGCGGCGGACAAGGTGGTGTCGGCGTACTCGGGCGGGATGCGGCGGCGGCTGGATCTGGCGATGACGCTGGTCGGTGACCCCCGGGTGATCTTCCTCGACGAGCCGACGACGGGGCTCGATCCGAGGAGCCGGCGCACGATGTGGGAGATCATCCGCTCCCTGGTCGCGGACCAGGGGGTGACGATCTTCCTGACGACGCAGTATCTGGAGGAGGCCGACCAGCTCGCGGACCGGATCGCGGTGCTGGACCACGGGCGCCTCGTCGCCGAGGGCACACCCGGGGAGCTGAAACGCCTGGTCCCCGGCGGGCACGTCCAGTTGCGGTTCACCGACACCACCGCCTTCGAGACGGCGGTGGGGGTCCTGTCGCGGACCCTGGACGACCTCCCGCGTGACGAGGACGCACTGACCCTGCAGGTGCCCAGCGACGGACGCGTCCCCTCCCTGCGCGCCCTGCTCGAACTCCTTGACGCCGAATCCGTCGAGGCGAAGGAACTGACCGTCCACACCCCGGATCTGGACGATGTGTTCCTCGCCCTGACCGGACAGCCCCAGTCCACCCCCACCCGCCCTGTGACCGGGAAGGCTGTGACCCGATGAGTTCTCTCAACCACACGCTGACGGACTCGGCGACGATGCTGCGGCGCAATCTGCGGCACATGCTGCGCTATCCGTCGATGACGGTGCTGCTGGCGGGGATGCCGGTGGTGTTCCTGCTGCTGTTCGTCTACGTCTTCGGCGGCGCCATCGGCAACGGACTCGGCCCCACCAGCGGGGCGGGCGGTGGGGCGGGGGGTGGTCGTGGTGAGTACATCGTCTACGTGATGCCCGGGATCCTGCTCATGACCGTCGCCGCCGTCGCCCAGGGCACCGCGGTCTCCGTCGCGATGGACATGACCGAGGGGATCATCTCCCGCTTCCGCACCATGTCCATCTCCCGTGCCTCTGTACTGACGGGGCACGTCGTCGGGAGTCTCGTCCAGACCGTGATCGCGATGGTGATCGTGGTGGCCGTGGCGCTTGTCATCGGGTTCCGCAGCGACGCGACCCCGGTGGAATGGCTTGCGGCGCTGGGGATCCTGGGGATGATCGCCTTCGCGGTCATCTGGCTGTCGGTCGCTCTCGGCCTGGTCAGCAAGACCGTCGAAGGCGCCAGCAACCTGCCGATGCCCCTGACGCTGCTGCCGTTCCTCGGCAGCGGGTTCGTCCCCACCGACTCCATGCCCACCGGGCTCCGCTGGTTCGCCGAGTACCAGCCCTTCACCCCCGTCATGGAAACCCTCCGCGGACTCCTCACCGGAACACCCATCGGCAACAACGCCGCCCTCACCGCCGCCTGGAGCACAACCATCGCCCTCCTCGCCTACCTCTGGGCCCGAAAGCTCTACAACCGCGACCCCGGCCAGAGCTGAGACCACCGAGCGAGTCCGCTCAACTTCCTTGGAGATGTTGGCCATCAGGGGGAGAGTCGGACGCCACGCCGCCATACCGCGACGATCTCGCGGGTGGCGGCGATGCTCGCAGCCGGCCGCCGCTGCGACGACTTCTGGCCCCTGACCGGTCCGCCGGTATAGTACGAAGATCGTGCAACTTGGATAAATGGGGGACTCACATGGCGCTGTTCGGCAACGCACACACCATCAATCCGGCCACCGCTCAGCAGGACTACGCGCGCCTGCTGGGGCAGGGCGAACAGGTGCACGCTGCGTACCAGTTGATCCGCGACAGCATCCTCTTCACCGACCGGCGGCTGATCCTCGTCGACAAGCAGGGGATAACCGGCAAGAAGACCGAGTACCACTCCATCCCGTACCGGAGCATCACGCACTTCGCCGTGGAGACGGCCGGCACGTTCGATCTCGACGCCGAGCTGAAGATCTGGCTCTCCGGCGCCTCGGTGCCGATCCAGAAGACCTTCACCAAGGGCGTCGACATCTACGAAGTGCAGGCCATCCTCACGCAGTTCGCGGCACGGTAGGTAAGTAGGCGGGTAGGTCAGGGCGCGGGGCGTGGCTCCTTCGGGGTGATCAGCAGCGTGACCGTACGGTTGCGAGGCGCGTTCGCGTCCGTCGCGGGGAAGGGGCCCCGCCGCTGGTCCGCGCTGACCAGCCGGAAGTCCGTCAGCCGCAGGTCGCTGTCCTGCGCCAGATACTGGGCAGCGACCCGGGCGCGGTTCAGCGCGACGACCGATCCGCCGCTCGGGGCCCCGCCGGGCACGGCGACGGAGTGACCCACCACCGTGGTCTCCACCCCCGTACCCGCCTCGGACTCCAGGTCGGCCAGCCTGCGGCCGATCTCCGTCAGCGCCTCGGCGCCCTCCGGGCTGATCACGGAGTCGTACGGGAACACCCCGGTACTGAACACCAGTTGGACGTCCTCGGCATGGCGCCGGATCTCCACGCCCGGCATCGCCAGCCGCTTCGCGACCTCGTCGAGCGTGCTGTCGCGCTGCTCGGCGTCGGCCGTGAAGCCGTCCTCGATCGCCGCCAGCCGCGCCTTGAGTTCGTCCGCACGACGCGACTCCACCCTCAGCCGCTCCGATCCGGTGTCCGACTCGGCCACCGACTTCGAGGCCCGGCCGCCATCGCCGCCCTCGCCGCCCTCACCGTCGTCGGCGTTCGCGAAGAGCCAGCCGCCACCGCCGATCAGCGCGGCCCCCACCAGCGCGGCGGCGATCACCGCGACCCGGCCGGTGTGGACGACGGGGCGGGCGTGCCGACGTCCGGCGGCGATCTTCGCGAGCGTACGGCGGCCGGCCGCCGCGTCCGGGTCGTCGGGCGCGAGCGCCTCCACCCGGGACCAGCACGCGTCCGCCTCGGCCAACTCACCTCGCTGGGCATGCACCTTGGCGCGCAGATTGAGCGCGGCCAGCACCGTTGCCCGGTCAGCACCGGATTCCGTGTCGGCCTTCTCAAGGCTGACCCGCCCCGCGTCCGGCCAGTCCAACTCGCCCAGCTCGTCCAGCAGTCGCGCCGCCAGGGCAAGATCCCCCGCCCGTGCCGCCGAGTGTGCCCGGTTCACGGCCAGTTGGAGGCTCAGGGCCCGCGCGTCCACCGAGTCGTCAGTCACCTCGGTCACCTCACTCACCTCGCCCACGCCGCTCATGACCTGCCCAGCCAGACGACCTTCTCCTGCTCATCCTTCGGAAGCAGCCGGTACAGGCGCTGGTTCACCGCGTCCAGTCCCTGCCGGTCGTTCGCCGCGATGGCGCGCTGCCCCTCCTGGATGAGCGGCCCCGCCTGCCCGGACGACCGGAGCATCTCCTGGAGCGTGTAGAACAGCTTCACCGACCAGTCGGGGCTCCGCCGCTCAAGTTCGAACAGCAGCGTCCCCGTCCGGTCGATGAGCCCTCGCACGGCGACCGAGTCCTGCGCGTTGATCGCCTCGTCGGCCCGGCTCCGGATCGCGGCGAGTTCCTGCCGGTCGGCCGTGTCGCCGTGCTGGCGCACGAGTTCGTCGGCCTCGGCGAGCGAGGCCCGCAGGTCCCGTACGAGACCGGGCAGCCCCACCGCGTCCGCGATGTCGTCCAACTCGGCCTGGAGATCGCGCAGTCGCTCCTCCGCCGTGGCCGCCGCGCCGTTGTCCACGGCCGCCGCCTCCACCTGGTCGCGGGCGGTGCTGACGGACCGCTCCTCGTCCAGCTTGGCCAGCCGACGCTCGGCGTCCGCCGAGCCCGCGTCCGCCACGAATCCGCGCAGCGCCGCCAGCCGTCCCTCCGCCTCGTCCAGGTCGTCCCGCAGCACCTCGGGATCCTTGGTCCGGATGTTGTCGAGGTCGATCTCGGCCTCGAACTGCGCCTGCACCAGCGGCACATCGGCGATCACCGTCACCATGCTGGACCTGTCGACCTCGACCGTCACCTCGACCTCGCTGCCCGCCGGCAGGTCGATCCGGATGTCACGCGGCCGGATCTCCAGCATTCCCACCGTACGGTTGCGGTCGGCCCGGCTGCGTTCGCCGTGGATGACCGGGATGCGGATCGTCGCGTCGGCGTCGGAGCGGTGCAGGGCCGCCGACGTACGGAACACCTCACGCACCGAGGTCGGCAGGGTGGCGCCCTTGCGCAGCATGGGCGCGAAGACCTGCTCGGCGAGCTGGATGCCGAGCGAGTTCGCGAGCCGTACGCCGCCGAACTCCAGGTCCCGGTGGGTGATCGACAGGGTGTTGGAGGTGAGTTCGCACCGTGCGCCCGACGGGTCGGTCAGCTCGACGAAGAACTTCGAGGTGGTGTGCGGGTCGACGGCGACGTCGGTGACGAAGACACCCTCCGCGTTCACCGAGATGGCGGCGGTGCGGAACGGCGGCTGGCCCTGCGGGTTGTTCAACGTGACCGTGTACCCGGTCCAGTTCACCGGCGCCCCGGACGCCGCCCCGGAATCCGCGCCCGCACCTGCCCCCGACTCCGACGAGCCACGCAGACGACCGCCGACCGTGGGCTGGAGGGTGGTGACACTGGGCTCGTACGACAGCTCGACGGCGAACTGCCCGGCCGGGACCGGCGCCGACTTCGACTGCGGGATCCGGACCGTGCTGGCGAAGATCGCCGCGCCACGGGCGACGACCGTGGTCGGGTCGAGGCTGACGTCCAGTTCGATCCCGAGGCCGTGGCGCGGGTCGGCCAGCCGTTCGCGCAGGCCGGGCGAGAGCGTGACGCCCCCGACGAGCAGCAGACGGTCGATGTCGTCCGGACCGAGAGCCGCTTCTGCGAGCGCGTCGCGGCACAGGTTGATCGCCCGGACGTAGAACGGTTCGGCGACCGAGTCGAGTTCACCGCGGGTCAGCGTGTGCTCGAAGGTGACCGGGTTGCCGTCACCGTCGTTGAGGTCGACCAGCAGCTCGACCTGGTTGCGCCGCGAGAGGTGGATCTTCGCGTCCTCGGCCGCGCGCTTCAGCTTCGCGAAGTTCGCACGCCACTTCGGGTTGTCCCTGCGCATGTCCGCCAGCCCGAGCTGCGAAACGGCTGCGGGCACCAGCAGCCGCTCGATCAGCGCCCAGTCGATCAGCTTGCCGCCGAGGTACGGGTCCCCCGCGTGGTTGAGCACCCGCAGGTCGCCGTCGCGCTTGCTGACCAGCGCGGCGTCGAAGGTGCCGCCGCCGAAGTCGAACACCATCCAGTACGCGCGGTCGGTGGCGTCCTGGAAGCCGTACGCGAACGCCGCCGCCGTCGGCTCCTGCACCAGCGGGCAGGCGGCGGTGAAGCCGGCGAGCTTCGCGGCCTCGATGGTGGCCTTGTTCTGATTCAGCGCGAAGGCCGCAGGGACGGTGATCACCGCCGATTCGGGCGCGGAGCCGCAGTGGTGTGTGGCGTCCGCGCGGAGCGACTTGAGCACTTCGGCGGAGAGCTGCGGCGGGGTGAAAGAGACCCCGGCGGTCTCGAAGACCTTCCGCGAGTCGGCCAGACCCATCTCCAGCTTGAACTCGGCGGTGGCGTTGGCCGGGTCCTTCTCCACCCAGTCGCGCGCCGCGCGGCCGACGTGGACCCGGCCCTCCTTGGGCATCCAGACCGCCGAGGGTGTGATGTCCCAGCCGTCGTTGTTCTTGATGACGGACACACCGCCGCCCTCGACGACGGCGATGGCGCTGTTGGTCGTACCCAGGTCGATACCGAAGTCGACGGTGTCACGCATGATCGGTCCTCTCGTGGTCCGAGCTGGACGGTGCTTCTGAGACAGGGGAAGAGGAAGAGACAGGGGAGGAGGCAGGGGCAGCCACGGGGACGGAGTCCTCGGGCTCGGACGGTGCAGGCTCAAACGGTGCAGACTCAGACGGGGCAGGCTCAGACGCCTTGGGCGGACAGCCCACGATCACCTGACCCATCTGGATACGACGGCCGTGCAGATAGATCGTCGGCCGGATGGTCTCCCGTACGGTGTCGGCCGTCAGCGACGGATCGTCCTCGAAGGCCAGCGCCTCCAGCGACCGACCGGCGTGGAACGCGTCGCCCTCGTGTTCCTGTACCAGCAGCCCGGCGTCGTCCAGCGCCTCGCGGCACGAACGCAGATAGCGGCCGGTCTGCCGGGAGCGCGTGGACGCCTCCTCACCCTGGCGGGAGAGCCTGCGCTGGGCACGCCACAGATTCGTCGCGGCATCGGCGAGCGCCTTCTCGTCCAACGGCTCATCGGGAGGCGCCTGTTGGGCGGCCGGTCGGGGATCATCGCCGACGCCCGACTCCGTCGACACCACGGACGCCGACGCCGCCATCGCCGTCACCCCCGCGAGCAGCCGCTCCAGTTCCTCGCGCGACGGCTCGTCCCACGGCAGCGGCGCGATCCGGAACGCGCGGTGGTGCCGCCGCTGTCGCAGGTCCGCCCGCAGCCGGGACAGCCGCCCGCTCACATCATCACCCCCCGGCGCCACAGCGTGAGCTTGGACAGATGCAGGTCGCGCAGGTACGGCGACAAGTTGACGGCCTCCTCCATGAGGTCGGCGGCGCGGTCGAGTTCCCCCGGCGAGCGGGCCAGTGCGAGTGCTTCTTCGGCCAGCCGCCGTGCGCGTTGCGTGGGCGGCCTGTTGGGACGTTTGGTTACGGACTTGGGCTCCCCGCCCGCGCGCGAAGTCCCGGACGCGGAGGAACCGGCAGAGCCGTCGGAATCGGAATCGGAATCGGAATCGGAATCGGAGTTGGAGTTGGAGTTGGAGTGGCCGGAGGCGTCGGCGGATCCGACGGACCTGCCCGCCGCATCGGCCGCCACGGCCGCCACCGCCTCCGCGCGTTCGCGCAGCGCGTCCCCGAGGATCTGGGCCGTGGCCGGCCGGTTCTGCGGGTCGAGTTCGAGCATGGCGAGCACGATGCGGTCCAGGTCCGCGTCGACCTCGTCGTTGTAGCTGCTCGGCGGCAGCAGCGACCGGTTGAACCGGCCGAAGGAGAACGACGAGAACTCCTCCCCGCCCTGATGGAACGGAAAGCGGTTCGTCAGCAGCAGATACGCGATCACACCGACCGACCACACGTCGCTGGCGCACGAGTAGCCCTGGTTGCGCATCACTTCGGGCGCCATGAAGGCGTACGTCCCCTGGGCGCTGGCCAGATGCGTGAACGGATCGGCGCGCTTCGCCAGCCCGAAGTCGCTCACCCGCACCCGCATGCCCGTCCCGTCGTAGCCGACAAGGACATTGGCCATGGTCACATCCCGGTGCACGATCGGCGGATCCTGGTCGTGCGCGACGGCGAGACCGCTCGCGATCTGCGTGATCACCTCGGCGACCAGGTCCCTGGGCACCATCGACTTGTGCGCGGCGGCCAGTCGTTCGAGGCTGCCGCCCGCGACGTACTCCATCGTGAAGAAGCCCCGCACACCCTCGGGAGTACGCACGGTGTTCGCGTCGAAGACCCGGACGATGTTCGGGTGCCCGAGCGTCGACAGCAGCCGGGCCTCGTCCAGCATCCGTACCGTCTCCTCCTTGGAGGCGACCCGTTTGAACAGCTTCATCGCCTGCCAGCCGAGATACTCGTGGCGCACCCGGTGGACCTCGGCGAACGCGCCCTCACCCAGCGAGCGGTCGATCACGAGGGTGTCGCTGACCCGGTCACCACTGACGAGCAGTGTCATCCCCGTCACGCCCCCTGTTTCCCCGTAGGCCTTGCTGTCCCCGTACTGCCCCCGCCCGCAAGGACGTTGAGGCGGTACCCGATCCCCGTCACCGTCTCCAGGATCTTCGGATTCGACGGATCCGCCTCCACACAGCGCCGTACGGCCCGTACGACCCCCGCGATGTCCGCCCTGCTGTACGAGCGGTGCGGCGCCCACTCCTCGTGCGCGCCCCACAACGCCGTGATCAGCTCGGCGTGTTCACACGCGACGGCCGCGCCGCTCGTGCTGCGCCCTGCCATGTAGCGCAGCAACTGATGCCCCTGCGGCCGCAGTCCGGTGATCAGCGTCTCCTCGCCGTCCACGTTGCGGTACGCCCTGGCGGCCACCCAGTCGTACCGCAGGCACGGGCCGGTGTGGCGTACGTCGGACGGCGAACCGAACGGCGCCGGCCGGGTGGTGTGCGGGTCCAGGAAGGTCAACTCCCAGTACACCGGCTCCCCTTCGGGGTCCATGTCGCCGAGGATCAGCACGGTGTCCCCGTGCTGTATGCGCTTGCGCGCCTGGAGACGTTCGATGGCGTCGCCATGTCTCAGCAGCGTCCCGTTGACGCTCGCGTTGTCCGTCACCGACCACATGCCGTCGGCGAAGTCGAGCGTGCAGTGCAGCCGGCCGACCCAGCGCTGCGGATCCGGTCCGAGACCCACGTCGGGAGCCCGCTCGGGCACGGCGCGCCCGACGGTGACCGACACGCCGCTCAGCTCGAAGACGCTCTGCCCGCCCTCCGGCGAACTGACGCGCAGAGCCGCCCCCTTGACCCCCACCACCCGTTTCTCCTCCGTGGTCATCATCGGCAGTCGCCCGTCCGGCAGCCGGCCCTCGACCGGTCGCCCATCCGGCAGCCGGCCCTCGGCCGGTCGCCCGTCCGGCAGTCGACCCTCAGACGGCCGTCCGTCCGGCAGTGGTTCCTCCGGCAGCCGTCCATCCGGCGATCGTGTCATCGCAGTCCGCCGGTGAAGGTGTTGTCGGCCAGGTAGGACACGGCACACATGGCGTAGATCGGGCGGTCCGGACTGGTCCACCAGTCCGAGGCCGGATAAGTGACGTGCAGGCTCAGGTCGTTGGTCAGGCCCCCCGTCAGCGTCTGGCAAGCCGTCTGCGCCCGCGCGAAGACGGCTTTGTCGCCGGGCCACTTACCCGCGTCGTCCGCGTACAGAACGGGATAGCCCACGATCTCGGCCCAATGGGGCTCCTCGCACGGCACGATGGGGAGATCCGTCGTCGTGACGGCGAGGTCGGTCTTGCTCTCCACGCACGATCCCACCGGCGCGTTGGCCGCTATGCTCCCGGCGAACGTGGACATCGGCACGGACGTGGGAAAGGCCGGCGCGTCCACGTTCACCCGGTCCGAGGACGTCATGTTCTGGTTGTCCAGCCGGTGCGCCACGCACGTCGTGTACTCGTCGAGCGTCGGCCCCGACGGGTCCCAGTCCTCCTTGCCCGGGGTCGCGTACTTGACCGTCATCGTCGTGTCGTCCGGACGGAACTCGGCGAGGGCGCGTTCGCACCGGAACCGGGAGAGCGCCACCGCCTGGTCGATTCCGGGGTACTCCGCCGTCAGGTACCTGGACTCCAGGTCCACCAGTGGTACGTACGCCACCACCTCCCCCCAGTGCGGGTCGTCGCACGAGACCACGTCCACCTCGCGTGCGCCGGGCTCCCAGTCCGACTCCTGCCCGATGCAGCTGCCCACCGGGCTGTTGTCCGTGATCTCCGCCGCGGACACGACCGCGGTGCCGCTCACCGACCCGGCGCCGGAGCCGGAGTCCCCGCCGTCGAAGTACCCCCCGATCCACGCCGCGAAGAGGATCCCCAGGGCGAGGAGCACGGCCCAGGCCAGGGCCCGAACCCCGCCACCGCTGCTTCGCTGCGTGTACGTACCGGGCCGGACCCGGAGGTTCGCCAGCATCCGGTCGATCTCTTCGGTCCCCGGTCCGCCGGCCAGCTGGCTCTTGACCCTCAGCAGCAGCGTTCTGGCCAGATGCACATGGCCGGCGGCGACCAACTGGTCGACCTGCGCCTTGATCTGCGTGAAGGTGGTCATCATCTCGGTCAGGCCGTCACGGTTCGTCCTGATCGTCTGCTGGGTGACCGGGTCCGTCGCCAGTTCGGCTGCCGTACGGAACCACTTCGACGCGTTCAGGTTCGCGGCCGGACCGAGCACATCGGCGGCGGCGGTGGCGCAGTTGTTGAGCAGCACCGCGACATCGTTGCGGGCGCTCGCGGTACGGCGGTGCCTGGCGTACGGGACCAGGGCCTCCAGCCGGGCCAGTGCGGGCAGGGCGTGGTCGTACGCCTCGGCCGCGGCGCCGTCCCAGTTCCCCCCTTCCAACTGGGACGACGCCCGTTTCGCGGTCGCGCGGAGCGACTCGTAGTGAGGCGCGGCGGCCTCCTCCAGCTGGTCGTCGACCAGGTTGGCCGGTACGAGGGGCCAGTCCCGTGCCCGGAGAGCGAGCCGGGCCCGGTCGGCGGGCGTCGACGCCGCCGCGGCCAGCTCGATGAGCGGTTTGACGAGGATGGCCGGCAGCGCGTCCCGGAGCGTGTCGATCACGGACTCGTCGAGCTGCCGGTCGTCGAGTACGGAGATGCGGTGCCGTACGTGGTCCCAGAACACGGCGCGGCGGAGCACCTGGCCCCACAACCGAGCCGCGTTGGACCAGAGTTGGGTGACCTCGTCGAGGCGCTGTCCCGACGACAGGGCGGCGTTCTCGACCTCCAGGTCGAGCGCGGCGCTGTGTGCGCGCACGGCCGCGTCGTGGTCGTGGTGCAGCGTCTTGGGGCAGGGGCAGGTGGACGCGCTGCCGTCGGCCGACCCGTTCCCGTTCGCCGCCCCGCCCCCGGCCCCGTTCCCGTCCCAGAGCCAGAACAGTTCGTCGACCAGCCGGCGGCGCGGATCGCCGAGTATGCGGTCGAAGGCGCCACGGACGTCGTCCAGCCGGACGGGGAGCGAGTGCCCGAGATCGACGTCGGCGCCGAGTTCGAGCGCGGGGGTGATGCGCTGCTGGCGCTGCCGCACGGTCCGCCGGTCGGCGGAAGTGGGCAGGCCGGTGATACGGAACGAGTTCCGCCGGTACATCTGCGGACCTGCCGCCTCCAGCAGGCCCGCTGTCGTCTCGTCGATCACAGCACGCTCCGAATCGACCATGTCGAGGGTGGGTGTTCCCTCTGGAAAGTATGGCGACCTCAGGTGCCGTGCTCCATGGCAACCGCATGGAATTCACATGGGCAACGCCCCCTTCGCCGGGCCCGGTTGAGCGTGCGACCCGGGCGGGGGCGAAGGGGGCGGGAAGGGTGGTGAAGGAGGTGCGGGAGGTGGGGAAGATACGGATGTTACGGCGCGGAAGGGGACGGTCCGGTTGGTCGCACGCACCTGGCCGCCGGCGCCGGCGCCGACGCCGGCCGGCACCCGGTCACTCGTCCTACCCGACTCACCCGGTCACTCGTCTCACTCGTCGTGCACGTGCGTGGACGACGTGTCCTCCGGCGGCACCGTACGCCCGCCGTCACGTCCCGAGGCGATCACCGCGACCAGGACACCGATGATGGCCACGACCGCCACCCGACCCGACATGCGCAGGCTCCAGCCGGCCTTCGACCCTTGGTGCGCGCTCGGCGACGCGAGGCGTTCCGAGCGGCGGGCCGGGCGGAGGAGGCGGAGCAGGAAGAGTGCGGCGAGCGGGAGTTGGAGGAGCCACACCGTGTTGCGGAAGGCTCCGTCGTACCAGACGTTCGTGCCGTACAGCAGGGTGTGCCAGACGCTCAGGACGTACACGACGAGCACGAAGCGGTGCATGATCCGCCACGTCTTCGGGCCGATGCGGTGGCGTACGTAGAAGAGCAGGCCGAGCGGGATCGCGAGGTAGAGGGCCGCCTGGCCGATCGGCATGGCCCAGACGCCGGTGCCGGAGTTGTAGCCGCCGGGGATGAACGTCTCCAGTACGGCGCTGCCCACCCGCGAGGGCCAGGAGTCGGTGTCCTGGTAGATCAACTCGGCGGCGAACAGCAGCGCGTGGGCGACGATGAGCGCGATCGTGTTGAGGCTGGTGGTGCGGTGCAGCCGCTCCAGGCGGGGGCCGGAGAGCGGCAGGCGCGCGGGGCGCGGGCCGGAGAGCAGCAGGCCGATGACGACGGTGCCCCACGCCCAGAGGAGCGCGGACCAGCCGAACGCCTGGCTGAGGTAGTACATCCAGAACTCGCCCGTGTCCGCCATGAAGGGCATGACGGTGAGGGTGGAGGACGCCTCCGACTTGATCCGGACGTAGAGGATGACGAAGACGGCGGCCGTCACGACCAGGGCGACCGTGCCGTCGAGCCAGCTCGCCCGCAGGTCCGAGCGGAGGGTGACGCGCGGCGTGGGCGAGGTGGTGGCGGTGGCCCTCGCGGGAGCCGCGGCGGCCGGGGTCTCGACCTCAGCCTTGGCCTTGGCCTTGGCCTCGACCTTGGCGTCGGCCTCGACCTTGGTCTCGGCTTCGGCCTTGGCCGCCGGGCTCGAAGCCGGGGTCTTCTCTGCGTCGGGTGTCACGGGCTCTGGGGGCGGATTCATCGGGCGGTCTCCGGTTCCGTCATCTTCCGTCGTACGGAGTTGGTGCGGTGATGCGGTGATGCGGTCGTGCGATGTTGCAGTGATGCGGTCGTGCGTGGGTGCGCGCGGTCGTACTGTCTGTTGGAGGTGTCGGTGGCCGGGGCCAAGAAGTTCCCGAGGTCTTCATGTGAGCTGGATCACACCAACTCCTTGTCCCCGCATAGCGCGTGAACATCCGATGTATACCCATCAGGTGTCCTTTCGCGACAGCCCTGTCACGCTGGCACCATGACGGCCATGGGAGCCGGACCCGCACTCCGCCTCGCACGCACCGCGGTCTTCGCCGCCGTGTGTGTCCTGGTGTCCGGGCTCGGCCACGCCCTGTCGTCCGGTGGCCCGCTGCCGCCGCGCGTGCTCGCCCTCGCCTTCCTGCCGGTCTGCGGCGCGGGCTGGCTGCTGTCCCGGAAGGAACGCGGCGTCGCGGCGATCGTCGCGGCGAGCGCCGCCGGACAGCTGCTGCTGCACGCCGTGTTCAGCGGCCTGCATCCCCGGCCGCCCGGCGGCCACGTCGGGCATGGCAGCGGCCATGAAGGCGGCGGCACAGGCAGCGGCAGCGGCGAGATGACGCACGAGGCCTTCGGTGAACTCCTCAGCCTGAACGGGTTGACCGGACTGCTCGACACCTCCGGCCTCGGCTCCGGCATGATCGGCGCCCACCTGCTCGCCGGCCTCGTGTGCGGCCTGTGGCTGTGGCGCGGCGACCGCGCCTTCGTACAACTGATGGGCACCCTCGGGCTGTTCGTGTACGAGCGGCTCCGCTTCGCCCACGCGGTGCTGAGCGGCGGCGGGCCGACGTACCTCCCGGTGCTCGCGCCCCCCGTCGCCTACCGGCCGATCCGGCCCCCGGCCCAACTCCCGCCCCTGCACGTCGTGTCGCGGCGCGGGCCGCCACTCCTTCCGTCCTGAGCGCTTCTCCGCTCCACGCACACCACCGCTCTGATTCCACGGGCCACGCGGCCCGGACGCGAAGGACGTCTCGTGATACCTGCTGCCCTGCACACCCCTGTGCCCACGCGCATACCCCCCACCCGCATACATCCGACCACCGGCAGACACCCACGCGCCGCCAACACCGCCAACACCGCCGACGACTCCGAGATCACCGCGTGGGCCCTGGCCGCCGGTCTCGGTGACCGGCGGGCGGCCGAACTCTTCGTACGCGCCACGTACGACGACGTACGCCGCTTCGTCGCGCACCTCAGCGCCGACGTGCGCGGCGCCGACGACCTCACCCAGGAGACGTACCTGCGGGCGCTGGCGAGCCTCGCGCGCTTCGCTGGGCGTTCCTGCGCGCGCGTCTGGCTGCTGGCGATCGCGCGCCGCGTGGTCGTCGACCGGTACCGGCGCGCCGCCGTACGGCCCCGGATCGCCGACACCACGGACTGGGTGACCGTCGCGGACCGTGCCCAGCCACGTCATCTGCCGGGCTTCGAGGAGTCGGTGGCGCTCGCGGACGCGCTCGCCGCGATGGATCCGGGTCGCCGTCAGGCGTTCGTACTGACCCGCCTCCTCGGGCTGTCGTACGCGGAGGCCGCCGACGCGCTGGGCTGCCCGGTCGGGACGATACGGTCCCGGGTCGCCCGCGCCCGGCGGGATCTCGCGGCAGTGTGGGAGCCGGAGGACGAGAGCGCGCAGAACCCGGGAAACCCGCAGAACCCGCAGAACCCGGAGAGCACGGAGAACCCGAAGAGCCCGGAGAGCCCGGAGAGCACGGTGCCGGTCATGGCCATGTGAAGGCCGTCTGAGGCACACACCTCAGCGCGGGAGGCGGGCCCCGACCGGCTCGCCTCCCGTGCGGCGCCGCGCTGCCCCGGCCACGCACACCACCAGCAGCGCGGGCAGCACCACCGCCTGCGCGCTGACCACCACCCAGAACACCGGTACCGCCGAAGCCCGTTCGGCCACCCCGTACAACTGCCCGCCGACCACGGCCGCCGCGAACGCCCCGAGCCCGGCCGCCAGCCGCTGTCTGCCGAAGACCGTCGCGGAGGGGGCGGTGGACCGGTCCAGGGCTTCCAGGTCGTTCTTCAGGAAGAGGACGATCTCGCCGAGGCAGAGCAGCACCGCGCCGACCGCGATCCCCGCCCGGCCGCCGAGCGCGAGCACGGCCGTACCGGCGGCCATCGCGCCGAAGCCGAGCCGCAGCGCGGTGGCGTACGGGAGGGCGGCGAGGCGGCGGGCGAAGAGGGGCTGGGCGACGACGAGGAGGATCGCGTAACCCATGAGGACGGTGCCGTAGAAGGCGGTGGAGGTGCGGGGCACGGCGTAGAGGGCGAGGTAGTGCTGGAAGAACATGAAGACGTAGACGGCGAGGACGGTGAAGGCGAAGGGCGGGAGGTGGCGGCCGGAGACCGCACCGCTCTCCACGCCCCTGTCCTCGCCGGCTCGCTCACCCTCGGCCCCCTCCTCCGCCGCCCGGTCGTCCGCCACCGACGGCAGCAGCGCGTGCCCCGCCCCCACCAGCGCGAACAGCACAGCCACGCCCGTGAACAGCCCGCCCGGCGACGTCAGTACGAACGGCGCCGCCGCCGGCGGCCCCAGCGCGATGCCCGCGTTGAAGGCGGAACCGCTCGCCGCGAGCAGCCCCGGCCGCCGCTCCGGCCCACAACCCGCCACCAGATAAGCCTTGTTGGCGGGCAGGTACAGCGCGGCGCCGCACGAGACCAGGAACAGCGCGGCCACCGCGACGACCGGCCGGGTCAGGCCCGGTACGAACGCGGCGAAGCCCGCCGTACGTACGGCGAGCGCCACCAGCATCGTGGCCCGCAGCCCGATCCGGGCCGCCAGCGCCGCCCCGACGACCCCGCCGGAGAACTGCACCAGCGACGCGACGGCCAGCACGACGCCCACCACCCCGAGGCCGAGCCCGAAACGGTCGTGGAGGAGCACCGACATGTACGGGAGTACGGCGAAGCTGCCGAGGGTGATGAGGAACGAGCCGCCGAGCAGGAAGACTTGAGGACTCGTCAGAGATCCCGCCGGACGGCGTGGCGGCCTCACCCCCGCTCGGCCGTCTTCATCACCGGCCGCACCGTCGTCGCCGCGCTCCACGCCCGGTGCTGCGCCAACTCCGCCGTCGCCGCCTCCGCGAGGACCATGCCCGTACATCCGCGCTGGTCGCCCACGTGCGGCACGGCATCGCCCGGTGCCCGCACCGGGTACCAACTCACCTCACCGGGAAAGGCGTTCAGACCGTCCAGCCCGGCCCACCCCTCCAGGACGCCCGGTTCGTCCGCGTACACGAGGACGAACGCGACGGCCGGACCGGTCGGCCGCAGCGGCGCGTCCAGCAGGCGTGGGCGGCGTCCCAGCGTGACGTCCACCAGCGCCTCGTACACGTTGACTTCGAGCGTGCGGCACATGGCCTCGGCGACCAGGGCGCCGCCGATCCTGCGGTTGATCTCCACCAGCTCCGGTCCGCGCCGGGTGAGGACGAACTCGACGTGCGCGAAGCCCTGATCGTGCCCGGCCGCCGCGAGCACGTCGCCCACCCACCGCTCGATCGCGGCCAGTTCGTCGTCCGGCAGAGCCACCGGGAAGGCCGCGGCCTCCTCCCGTACGGCGGGGCGGCGCGACGTCTGCCGACTCAGCACGCCCAGCAGCCGGGTGTGCCCCTCCCAGCCCAGGGTCTCGGCGCTGTAGAGCGGCCCGGCGAGGAACGGCTCCGCGAACAGCCGCCCGTTCAGCCCCTGTCCGCCCGCCTTCCGATCGCGTTCCTCGGCCTCCGCGAGCGCCGCGTTCAGGTCCTCCTCGTCGTGCACGATCCACACGTCGCGCGACGACGTCCCCGCCGACACCTTCAGCACGGCGGGCAGCCCGACGCCCGCGCGCACCGACTCGGCGCTCTCCCGCCGGGGTTCGACCACCACCGACGTCCCGGCGCTCAACCCCGCCCGATGCAGGGTCTGCCGTACGCGCGCCTTGTCACGAAGAAGTTTTACGGCCTCCGGATCCGGACCCGGCAATCCGAGTTCCTGTGCGAGGTCGGCCGCGGGCACGCTCCAGGTGTCCGTCGTGTTGATCAGCCCGGCGAGGTCGGGCACGCTCGCGAGGGCGCGGCGTACGGCGTCCGGGTCGAAGGTGTCGACGTCGATGACGTCAATGACGTCCGCACCACTCACGGTGGCGAGTTCGTGCCGGTACACGCCCCGGTCGCCGGTCAGCAGCACGAAGCGGTGCCCGGCGGCGCGGGCGGCCTGTGCCGTACGCCCGAGGCCGAAGGAGAGTGCTTCCAGGGCGGCGATGGTCATCGGCCCGCCTCGCCTTCGGAGGCTTCGGAGCCCCCGGAGCCTTCTGGCGTGACGACGGCGGCGGGCGGCGCGGGGCGGCCCGCCCACTCCATCACGGCCCAGGGCGGGCGCAGTTCGGCCAGCTCGTCTATCCGTTCCGGTTTCAGCGCGCTCGGGTCGGACGCCTCCGCGTGCCGGGCGAACACCCGCTCCGCGTAACGGTGTCCGGTGTCGGCGCCGAGGACGAGATGCGTACGGCGCGGATCGCCGGCCGCCTCCCACCCCGCGACGAGATGCGCGGCGCCGGTCGACAGCCCCGCGAACACCGCGTGCTGCCGCAGCAGCGCGACGGAACCGGCCATGGCGTGCCGGAAGTCGAGCCAGTGGACGGTGTCGTACAGCTCGTGCCGCACATTCCCGAAGGGGATGGAGCTGCCGATGCCCGCGATGATCGCGTCCGGATCGCTGAAGCCCTCGCTGCCGAACGTCACACTGCCGAACGGCTGAATGCCCACCAGCCGCACCGAGCGGCCGTCGGCGCGCAGCGCGCGGGTGAGGCCGCCGGTGGAGGCGCCGGTGCCGACGGTGCCGACCACGGTCAGGTCCTCGCCGGGCAGCGCGGCGGCGGCGAGGTCGGCCAGCTCGCGGTAGCCGGTGTGGTGCACGCCGTCGTGGTACTGCCGCATCCAGTGGAAGTCCGGCCGTGAGTCGAGGAGTTGGCGTACATGCCGGACACGTCTCTCCTGGTCTAGCCGGAGGCTCTGCGACGGCGGCATCTGGTCGACGGTCGCGCCGAGGACCTCCAACTGGGCGCGCATCGTGGCGTCCACGGTGGTGGAGGCCACGATGTGGCAGCGCAGGCCGTAGCGGTGGCAGGCCATGGCGAGCGCGAGGGCGTAGATGCCGCTCGAACTGTCCACGAGGGTCTGGCCGGGCACGACCCGGCCGCGTTCGAGCAGTTCGCGTACGGCGCCGAGCGCCGCGTACACCTTCATGGTCTCGAAGCGGGCCAGCACCACGTTCTCGGAGAGCCGGAGGAAGGCCGGGGCTTTCATGGCGTCGGTGATGTGGTCGTGCACGGGGACCGACAGGCGGGGGGTGGTCGGGCTGAGCTGGGGCATGGCGTACGGGTCCTCCAGGACTGTGGAGCGTGGCGTACGGACGTCGGGGCGGGCGGGCAGGCGGCCGGGGCGGGCGGGCCGGGGCGGTCCGCGTCTCCGGATGCCGGGCGGGTGCGTCACTTCTTCACACCCCGGACGATCAGCCGGCGCGAGGTCTGGTCGTACGGTCCGCCGTCGAAGTCCCCGAAGCACTCGACGTCCGCGAACCCGGCCGCCACGAACAGGTCGTGCAGTTCGGCCGCGCTGTAGAGGAACGACCTGATGGACGCGGTGCGGGCACTCTCGCCGCGTACAAGCGTCCAGTCGGTCCGGAGCCTGCGCCAGCTGTCCAGGACGGTGTCGCGCTGCACGACGTACGAACCGTCCGGCAGATCCACAGCCTGTGGACGGCCGATCCAGCCCGCGAGCACCTCTTTACCCATGACATCGACCAGCAGCCGGCCGCCGGGAGCGAGGCTCTGCCACGCGTTGCGCAGCACCTGGAAGTTGTCGTCCGCGTCCTCGAAGTAGCCGAAGGAGGTGAAGACGTTGAGGATCACGTCGTAGGCCTCGGGGGCGGCGTACGTGAGCATGTCCTCGCGTACGAGCGTGACGTCCGCCGCGCCCGCCGCGCGGCAGGCGGCTTCGGCGCGCTCCAGCATGGCCGGGCTCAGATCGACGCCGGTCACCCGGTGGCCGCGTGCGGCCAGGGGGACGAGGAAGAGGCCGGGGCCGCAGCAGAGGTCGAGGACGCGGGAGCCGGGCGGGAAGTCCAGCAGCGGGGCGGTCCGGACCAGCTCGGCGACGGTCTCGGCGCGGGTGCCGGAGAACATGGCGGGGGCGAAGTCGACCCACAGGCTGTCGTCGTCGTACCAGTCGTCGCTCGCCGCGTCGTTGGCCACGTCGTTGGCCACGTCGCTGGCCCCTTCGCTCGCCGCGTCGCTCGCCACATCGGCCTCCGTGTGTCTTCGCTTCTTCGTTCGTCCGGTCCTCGTCCTCTGAGTTGTCGCGGCGTGGCGGGCCCGAGTTCCCGGAGCGTGCGAAATGGCGAGAGGTGGCCATGAGGGACGGTGCGGGAACCCTGCCGGTCGCGCCCGGCGTTCTCCCATCGAACGTCCGGAACAGACAGAAAGGAGGCGGCACGATGCTCGATCTGATCTCCGGTGGGAACGTGTCGCTGCCCGGCGGCACGCTCGCGATCCGGGTGCCGGGGCCCTTCGACCTGTCCGTGCTGATCACCGGCGAGGACGGAAAGGTCTCCGACGACGGCGACTTCGTCTTCTACAACCAGCCGTCGGCGCCCGGCGCGAGTCTGCGGGCCGACACGGTCACGGTGGACGTGGGGCGGCTGCGCGCGGGGGCGAGCCGGGTCACCGTGGTGGTGAGCGCCGCCGACCCGGCCGTGCCGCTCGGCCGGCTGCCCGCGCCCACGCTGTCGGTGACGGGGAGCGCGGGCCGGGGCCTCGCCCGGTTCACGCCACCGCGCCCGACGCACGAGAGCGTGCTGCTGCTCGCGGAGATCTACCGCCGGGGAGGCGGCTGGAAGCTGCGGGCTCTGGGCCAGGGTTACGCGGACGGGCTGGCCGGGGTGGCGCGCGACTTCGGCATCGAGGTGACCGAGGAGAGCCCCACCCCTGAGGGGGGCCTTGAGGGGGGCTTCACCGCTCTCGTCAACGCCGAACGTTCACGGTCCGGCGCGCCGCCCGTCACCTCCGACGCCCGTCTCACGTCGGCGGCACAGGCGCACTGCACCGCCATGGCCGCCAAGGGCCGGCTCGACGCCGCGCCCGGACGGGGCCGGTCGGGCGGCGTCTCCCTCCACCAGCGGGTCGTGTCCCACGGATACGCCTATCTGACGGTCGCCGAGCAACTGGTCTCCGGCCCTCGTACGGAAGCCGACTTCCTCGCGTACTGCCTCACCGACACCCGCATGGGCCGTACGGTGCGCGACCCCGCCCTTGTCGAGGTGGGCGTCGCCCATGCCCCGGCCCCCGGTGGCGACATCTTCTGGACGGCGGTGTGGGCCCGCCCGCTGACCCCGCACGGCCTGGCGGCTGTCACGTCCGACGTCGTCGCGCTCACGAACGCGGAGCGTTCCGCCGCCGGCCTGCGCCCCCTGGCCGGCGACCCCCGGCTGACGGCGGCCGCGCAGGCGCACAGCGACGACATGGTCGCGCGGGGCTTCTACTCCCATACGAGCCCCGACGGCCGGCAGCCGTGGGACCGGGCCGCCGCCGCGGGCTGCACGCACCGGGGTATCGGCGAGAACATCGCGTGCGGTCAGCGGTCCGCCGCCGAGGTGGTCCAGGGCTGGATGGACAGCCCCGGACACCGCGCCAACATCCTCAAGCCGGACTTCACGCACATAGGCATCGGCCTGCGCGGCGGCGGCGAGATGGCCACGTACTGGACCCAGCTCTTCGGCAGTTCGGGTTAGGGCCGGGTTGAGGCCGGCCCTCCCCCTCCCTCCCCGGCTCAACTCGCGCAGTACACGTCCCCCTCGGGCCGCTCGCCCGTCTTCAGGAACGTGGTGACCTTGATGTTGCCGCACGCGTTGCCGTTGCCCAGATACATCCCGTGACCGCCCTGGTCGACGGTGACGAGCCTGGCCCGGTCGCCCAGCGCCTCACGCATCTTCAGACCACCGAAGTACGGCGTGGACGGGTCCCGCAGGCTCTGGATCATCAGGATGTTGGACGGACCCCGGTCCGTGATACGGGTCGGCTTGTCCGCGTAGTCGCTCTTCCAGAAGGCACAGGGACCCACGTTCCGGGGCATGCCCGCGGTGAGCGGATAGCGGGCGCGGTCCTCCTTCATGGCCCGCGCGTATTCGCCGACGGAGGCGGGCCAGCGAATGTCGTTGCAGACGACGCCCATCGTGACCGCCGCGTCCTCGTCGCGCAGCGGCTGGGCGATCTCCGGGGTCAGCACGGGCGTGGCGGCCGGGTCCTGGGCGGCCTGGACGAGGCGTGCGAGCTGCGGGAAGACCGAGTCGCTGTAGAGGCCGTTGAGGAACGCCTGCCGCAGCATGTTGCCGGTCAGCGGGTTGCCCTCGGTGGTCGACTCCTTCGGCGCGCGGTCCAGCCGCGCGGCGACGGCGAGGAACAACGGCCGCACGTCCTCGGCCTGTTCGGCCAGCCGGAGCCCCTCGCCCTCCGCGTCCCGGGCCGGGTCGGCAGCCCAGGCCGCGAAGTCGGGGAAGCGGTCCTCCACGGCCTGCGACGTGTTCGCCATCCAGCCCTGCTCGACCCGCGTGTGGTCGGGGTCGCCGCTGCTGTCCAGCACCCAACGGTCCGTGCGCTGCGGGTACTTCTGCGCGTACACGGCCCCGATGTACGTCCCGTACGAGGTCCCCCACGCCGACAGCTTCTCCTCCCCCAGCGCCTGCCGGAACCGCTCGATGTCCCGTACCTCGTTGGCGGAGGTGAAACTCCGCAGCACCGCGCCCCCGTTCTCCGCGCACGCCTCGGCGGTGCGGCGCGAGCGGGCCACGTTCTCGCCGATCTGCCCGTCGGCACCGGGCCAGGACCGCAGGTTCGCCAGATACCGGTCGTCCACGTCGAGCCCGCAACTCGCGGTCGTACTGCCACCGACCCCACGCGGATCGAAGCTCACGATGTCGTACGCCCCGTCCATCTCCCCCTGCAGCGCCTTCCCCTTCCGGGCCAACGCCTGCACCCCGGACCCACCGGGCCCGCCGGGAATCATCAGCAGCACTCCCCGCCGCGCCTCGGGCCGCTCACTGCGCACCCGGCTCACGGCGAGCGTCACCTTCTCCCCACCGGGCCTCCGGTAGTCGAGCGGCACCTCCAACTGCCCGCACTCCTGCCCGACCGGCCCCCCGGCCTGCGCACAAGGCACCCACACGATCCCCCGCCCACCCCCACCCCCACCATCGCCCCGCGCGACCGCCGGCCCGGCGACGGTCAACGAGCCCGCGACGGCGGCGGCGGAGAGTGCGAGGAGGAGGGCTCTCTGGCTGTGATTCCGGTAAGTCGTCATGCTGCAAGGGTTGTTGACGGGGCGGCTGTTTCCCATGCGGCAGGCAGGCATCCGGGGGGTGGGGGTATCCCCCGGCGCCGCGTTCAGGCACTTCAGGCACGGAGGGATCCGGTTCCGGCTGCCCTCACCTCGCGGAGACAGGAACGGGCTCGTTGTGCCCGACCACGACCCGGACAACGTACGCGTGCCTCATGAAGGCAGTCCGGGAGAACCTTGCCACGGCGGTGGGAGTGGTGTTTCGGGGCCGCGCACAGTAGAACTGGGCCCCATGTCCGACCAGCAGCCAGCCCCTCACCGGGCCCAAATGCCCGGTGCGCCCTGGGCGTACGCGCCACCGCAAGCCCCGGGGGTCAGCGCCGGCTATCGGCGATGGGCCGGCATTCTCATCTGGCTCGCAATCATCATCGCGGTCCTCGTGGTGGTTGCGTTCGTGGTGAGCCTTGTCCTCCTCGCACAGGCGGACGCGGACGCGGACGCGGGGAAGGGTGCCTACGGCTACCTCGCCATCTTTCTCTGGTTCGGGATCGCCGCCGCGATCCCGGTCCTGCTCGCGGTCGCCATCCCTGGTGCGCTCATGACGCGGCGTGTGCGGCAGCAGCGGCAGGCGGGAATCACACCTTCGTAGGGCGCCGCCAGGCGTGCACGACGGCGGCGAGGGATACCATGCGGTCTGCGTTCACGGCGGCGGCGGGGGGACTGCGCGTGGTAGGGAACATCGCGGTGGGGGCCTACGGACGACGTGACGGGCTGACCGGCGAACAACTCCGCTCCCCGTGGGGCGGGTTGTCTGACCAGATGTTGAGCGGGCGCGACTGGAGCCGCACCTGCCCAAGCACGAAGGAGCACGTCGGGTGAGCACTGTACTGAGCATGAGAGCCTCCCGGGAGAGAGTCCGCGACGGCGTTCCCGCGCCGGTCAAGGACTGGGTCGACTTCTCCGACGGATCGGGACCGGCCCAGGTGGTCGCGTACGTGGAGCGCGAGCTGCCGCCGGACGGCATACCCGCATACCTCGCGGCCCGTAGGAGCGGCGCACGCTCCTTCGTCCTGTGGGCGGACGAGCACCGCCGGGAGCGCGTGGCCACCTTGGTGACCCTGTCAGCCAACGGCGGTGTCGCGACGTTTCAGGCGCTCGGTGCGCACGGCGAGCTCATCGGCACGCTCAGGCGCGAGAAGGCCCTCCGCGGCAGGGGCCTGCGCACCCGCTGGACCGTGACTCAGCCGGGCGGCCCCGAGGCAGTGGGCTTCAAGGGCCGGATCTTCTGGTGGTGCATGTGGTGGCTGACGTTTCCCGTACAGCTGCTGATCCTCCTGGTCTCCATTTTCGACGGTGCCCCCGGCAATGAGGGTGGTGTCGCCCGGCCCCCACGGCGCATCAAGTGGCGCGCGGGTGGGCAGCTCCCGCTGGAGTTCAGATCCCGCGGCAACAAACTGCATCTGCACGCGCCGGAAGTGGACTGGCGGCTTGGGGCCGCGCTGGTCGTCCTGCTACGCACCTTCGGCGCCAGCTCCTGGGACACCAGCAAGAAGTGACCGGCCGGCGCGCCGCCGACCGCGTCCCTCGCCGAGGGCACGGCACAGGCAGGCGTATGAACGCCCTTGGCAGCGCGCCCAGTTACTCACCACCGGTACTGCTCCGCGCGGCGAAGAGGCTGATGCGGATGGCGGATGGCGCACGAGAGCATCGCATCGCCTTCCTGCTTTCGCCGACTTCCGGAGCCGTGAACGGGTGCGCACGTCCCGGTCGACGGCGGTCAGCCGCAGGCCGGGTCGTGACCGGCGCGGGCACCTACGGGGATACGGTGCCCAACGTCGCCCAGACGGTCTTGCCCGGCCCGTCGAAGCGGGGGTCCCAGCCCCAGTCGTCCGCGAGCGCGGCCACTAGGACGAGCCCTCGGCCGCCGTCGTCGTCGTGTGGCGGCTCCGGCGGGCCAATGGGTGCGGGGGCGGGGGCGGGAAGCTTCTCGCCGCGTGTATCGGTGACCTCTACGCCGACGGACGCGCCGTCGGCCACGCGCGCGACGGTCAGCCCCAACCGGAAGTCCCTGCCGGGCACGCGTCCGTGACACACGGCGTTCGCGCACAGCTCCGCGACGATCAGCGTCAGCGCGTCGTGCGGCTCACTCCCGTACGCAACGCCCCAGGCGTCGAGGCGTTCCCCGGCCAGGCGTCGGGCCAGACGGGCACCGCGCGGAGTTGAGGAGAAGCGCATCGTGAAGTGGTGGGTGGGGGCTGGGGGTTGGGTGGCGCGGATGAGACGTACGGGAAGTGGGGGTTTTCCGTTCATGCCCCCACGGTGACGCTCAGTGGCATAGCGTGACCAGGGGTGACTCGCCGTCGCGGACCGGTTGTACGCGTCGGCGTACGGCGTGTACGCGCTCGGGACAGGTGACGGGATGACGACACAGGACGAGACTGCGGGTTCGGGCGGGCCTCGACCGGACGGAGTTCGGGAAGCGGGTGGGGTACGCGGCCCAGTCGGTCGCGTCGTTCGAGCAGGGCAGACGGATTCCGCAGCCGGTCTTCATCGACCGGGCGGATGAAGTGCTCGACGCCGGGGAGCGACCCCTGTACCGGACGGCCGTCGGTGCTCGGGAGGGCGAGAAGATCTTCGGCACGACCGCCACCGGCTTCGAGCCCGTCCAGGGCCCCGCGCTGCCGGAGGTCGTACAGCTCAAGCCCGGTGAGAGCGCCGAGGGGTACCTCGTCATCGAGGTCGGAAGGCAGGGTCCCGTCGTCGGCACGGTGACGTACTCGCCCGGCCGCAGCGGGGACATCGTCTGGAAGGTCGACTGACCACACCGGTCCCTCACCAGTCGCGTTCGGCGACCAACTCCTCCAGATCCGCGTCCGCGAATCCGTAGGCATCCGCGATGAACCCGAAGTCCCCGGCTATCTCGTCACGCGCCATGGTCTCGATCTCACTCCCCGCCGCCCAGAACTCCTCCTGCAGGCGGTTGAACTCCTCCGTCGCCCCCTCGGTGAGCGCGTACAGCGCCGCCAGATCAACAGGCCGCTGCGCCTCGATACGCCCGCAAAGCCGAAGCAGGATCTCCCGCCCCTTGTCGAGCAGGTGATCCGGGAAGTACTCGTCCGCATACAGCGCGCGCAGAAACGCGTACCCCGCCACCTGCTGGTTCGTCATCGACATGGCGATCCCCATCCCCTTCCGATCCCTTCCGAGAGCCGACGTGTTGATCCTGCACCACGGCTCTGACAATCCCGCGCGGACGGGCGGGGCGGTGCGGTACGGGACGGTGCGGGGCGGGATCTTACGGTCCCGTGACATGCCGTCGCGGGTGGGCACCTCTCCGTGATCGCGCGCCTAGCGTGGTGGTCATGCGTGTACTTGTCACCGGCGGAGCCGGGTTCATCGGGTCGGAGATCGCCGGGGCCCTCGTCTCGCGCGGTCACGAAGTGGTCGTGTACGACGCGATGCTGCACTCCGCGCACGGCGGGGCCCTGCCCCGGCCGGTGCGGGACGGGGAGCGGCTGGTCGTCGGGGACGTGCGGGACCGGGAGAGCGTGGACGCGGTGCTCGGTGGGGTCGACGCCGTCTGTCATCAGGCCGCCATGGTCGGGCTCGGGAAGGACTTCGCCGACGCGCCCGCGTACGTGGGGTGCAACGACCTCGGCACTGCCGTGCTTCTCGCCGCCATGGCCGCCGCGGGCGTGCGGTCGCTGGTGCTCGCCGGGTCGATGGTCGTGTACGGCGAGGGGCGCTACGACTGCCCGCGCCACGGCGTGGTCCGGCCCGGACCGCGAGCGGCCGTCGATCTGGAGGCGGGGCGGTTCGAGCCCAACTGCCCGGCCTGTGGGGCGCAGTTGACACCCGGCCTGGTCGGCGAGGACGCGCCCACCGATCCCCGCAACGTGTACGCCACGACGAAGCTCACGCAGGAGCATCTGGCCTCCTCGTGGGCGCGCGCCACGGGCGGGCGCGCCGTGTCCCTGCGGTACCACAACGTCTACGGGCCGGGGATGCCCCGCGACACCCCGTACGCGGGCGTCGCCTCCTTCTTCCGGTCCGCGCTGGCGCGCGGCGAGGCGCCCCGTGTGTACGAGGACGGCGGCCAGCGGCGGGACTTCGTGCACGTACGGGACGTGGCCGCCGCCAACGTGGCCGCGCTCGACACCCTCGCCACGGCGGTCGCCCCCGGCTTCGCCGCGTACAACACCGGCAGCGGCGAGCCGCACACCATCGGCGAGATGGCCGCCGCCCTGGCGGCGGCGCACGGCGGGCCCGCGCCCGTCGTGACCGGGGAGTACCGCCTCGGGGACGTACGCCATGTCACCGCCGACTCACGGGCGTTGCGCGACGAGCTGGGCTGGAAGCCGGAGGTGGGGTTCGCCGAGGGCATGGCGGAGTTCGCGACGGCGCCGCTACGCGAGCCCGGAGGCGTAGTCCACGAGTCGCGCCTGTAGCGCCGGATAGGGCGTCCCCTCGGGGACGCTGCCGCCGCCCCGTACCGCTTCCGCGACGGCGACGGCCGCGTGGAGCGCGGCCCGGTACGGCAGGGATCCCGTACTCACACGGCGTACGCCCAGCTCCGCCAGTTCGGCGGGCGAGAGAGCGGGGATCGCGAGGACGTTGAGGGGTACGGGGACGGCCGCCGCCAGTTCGCGCAGCACGGCGGGGTCCGTGGCGCCGGGGACGAACACGCCGTCCGCGCCCGCCTCGACGTAGCGCGCGGCGCGTTCCAGCGTCGCGGCGACGGTGGCGTCCTGGCCGAGCCAGTACGTGTCGACGCGCGCGTTGACGAACACCTCCGGGCAACGCCGCTTCACCGCTGCGACCTTCGCGGCGTGCGCGGCGGGCTCGACGAGCGTCTCGGCGGTGCTGTCCTCGATGTTGACGCCCGCGACCGCCACCAGCGCGGAGACGTACGCGGCGACCTCGTCCGGGTCGTCCGAGTAACCGTCCTCGATGTCCACGCTGACATGCACCGGCAGCGGTGCCAGCGCGCGGGCCAGGGCAAGATTCGCGTCGCGCGTCGACCGGCCGCCGTCCGGGCGGCCGAGACCGGAGGCGACCCCGAAGCTGGTCGTGCCGACCGCCTCGAACCCGGCCTCGACGAAGGCGAGGGCCGAGGGGACGTCCCAGGCGTTGGGGAGGACCAGGGGCAGGTCGTGGTGGTGCAGGGCGCGGAAGCCGGCGCGGGAAGTTGAGCGAGTCATACGTGAACCGTACGGAGCGCAGGTCGCCCGGCGCCGTAAGCGGGAGGGCCGGGATCAGGCCGCCGCGGGGAGCGTCACCTCGAAGCAGCAGCCGCCCGTGACGTTACGGACCGCCGCCCGGCCTTCGTGGGCCTCCACGATGCCGCGCACGATCGCGAGTCCGAGGCCCGCCCCGGCCGGGGGCGTACGGGCGTCGCTGCCGCGCCAGCCAGTGTCGAACACCCGCGGCAGATCCTCCTCCGGGATCCCGCCGCAGCCGTCCGTCACCGAGAGCACCACCCCGCCCTCGGAGTGGCGCGCGGTGACGGCGACCGTGCCGTCGGCCGGGGTCCGGCGGATGGCGTTGACCAGCAGATTGCCGAGGACGCGGCTCATCTCCTTGCTGTCGACCTCCACCGGTACGGCGTCGATACGGTCTCCCACGAGCCGTACGCCCAGCTCGCGCGCCAGCGGGTCGGCGCCGGCCAGGGCGTCGCCGACCAGGTCGTACATGGAGATGCGGGTGGGGGTCAGGGTGAGTGATCCCGCGTGGATCCGGGAGAGTTCGAAGAGGTCGCCGACCATGCCGTTCATGCGCTCGACCTCGGTACGTATCTGCCGCAGGTATCGCGGGGAGTCGACGGCCATGCCGTCCTCCAGCGCCTCCGACATGGCGCGGAGCCCGGCGAGCGGCGTCCGCAGGTCGTGCGAGATCCACGCGACGAGTTCGCGCCGCGAGGTCTCCAGCGCGCGCTCACGCTCGCGCGAACTGTCCAGCTTGGCACTGGTGGCCGCCAACTCGCGCGTCAGCGCGGCCAGTTCGGCGGTCGCGGGTTCGACGGGCGCAGCGAAGACGCCGCCGTCGCCGAACGACCGTGCGGCCAGGGTCAGGTCCCTGCTGCGGGCGACCATCCACCGTCCGAGGAGGACGGCGGTGAGGAGGGAGACGACGGCGGCCATCGCGACGACCGTCGTGACGACGCTCAGGTCGTGCGGAGAGAGGAACATCGCCCAGGCGACGGCGAGCGTCCCGGCGAGCATGGCGGTCACGGCGACGGCGGCGACGACGGTCACGGACACGACGAGCGACCGGTGCCGGAGGAGGCGCAGTGTGAGGGCCCCGAGCAGCCCGGCGGCGGCGGCCCCGAGGAACGCGATGAGGGCGATGAGGAACATGTCGGTCATGGCCGGTCGGGTCCTTGGGGGTGGGGGTGGGGGTGGGGGTTCAGGTCGGGGCGGGGGTGGGTGTCGCCGTGGCCGGGCGGGGTGGGGGCGGCGCCGGTCCCGGCGGGCACGGTGGTAATCCCGGCGGGCGCGGTGCGGGGTTCGGCGGGCGCGGTGGTAGTCCCTGCGGGCGGGTTCGGCCGTCCATCGACGGTCGGCGACTGCACCTGGCCCGGCATCGTCGTCCACGTGGTGGGGGCGAGGCCGCCGGCGGCGGGCGCCTCCTTGGTGCCCGGCGTCGCAGGCCCGGTAGGCGCGTTCGGCGGGTCGTCGGCAACGCGCGCGGCCTCCGTACGCGAATCCTCCGCACCCGCACCCGCCCCCGCCCCCGCCAGGCGATACCCCACCCCCCACACCGTCTGGATCAACCTCGGCCGCGCCGGGTCGTGTTCGATCTTGGCGCGGAGGCGGCGGACATGGACCGTGACCGTCGACAGGTCGCCGAAGTCCCAGCCCCAGACCTCGCTCATCAGCTCCTCGCGCGAGAACGCCCGCCCCGGATGCCGCAGGAAGAACGCCAGCAGGTCGAACTCCCGCAGCGTGAGCGCCAGTTCGGCGCCGTCGCGGGTGGCGCGGCGGGCCGTCGGGTCCAGGGTGAGGGTGGCCGTGCGCAGCACGTTCTCGGCCGGCGACGAACCGAGCGGCACCGACTGCCGTGCCCGGCGCAGCACCGACTCCACGCGCAGCACCAACTCCCGTGGGCTGAACGGCTTGGTGACGTAGTCGTCCGCGCCCGTCTCCAGGCCCAGCACGCGGTCCTCCTCGTCCCCGCGCGCCGTCAGCATGATCACCGGCACCGGGCCGCCCTGTTGGCGCATCCGGCGGCAGACCTCGAAGCCGTCCATGCCGGGCAGCATCAGATCCAGTACGACCAGGTCCGGGCGCCGGCGCGCGAAGTGCGCGAGCGCGGACGGGCCGTCGGCCGCGCGGGCGACGTCGTGGCCGGCCCGGTCGAGGTAGCCGGCGACGACCTCGGCCACGGTCGGGTCGTCGTCCACCACGAGCACGTGCGCGGGACCGCCGCCTCCAGGGGGATTGCTCTGCATACGTCCACCTTCGCACTCCGCCGCCCGCGACGGTCCCGGCGAGCGCCCGGAACGGCCGGACGTCCCTGTTTCGTAAGGACCAGAAGTCCGTTATACGGCTTTATGGTCCGTAGGGTGAGCGCCGTGACCCACCTCACTGATCTCACCGCCGACGTCGTCCTGCCCTGCCTCGACGAGGCAGCCGCACTGCCCTGGGTGCTGGAACACATCCCGGTCGGCTGGCGCGCGATCGTCGTCGACAACGGCTCCACGGACGGCTCGGCGGACATCGCACGCGCGCTCGGCGCGACCGTCGTGCACGAACCGCGGCGCGGTTTCGGTGCCGCCTGCCACGCGGGCCTCCTCGCGGCCGACGCCGAGTACGTCTGTTTCTGCGACTGCGACGGTTCCCTCGACCCCGGCCTCCTCCCCGGCTTCGTACGCCAAGTCGCCGACGGGCAGACGGACTTGATGCTCGGACGCCGTCGCCCGCAGGGTCGCGGCGCCTGGCCCGCGCACGCCCGCGCCGGGAATCTCGCCCTCTCCCGGATGCTGCGCCGCCGTACCGGCGTGACGCTCCACGACCTCGGCCCCCTGCGCGCCGCACGCCGCGCGGACCTGCTGGCGCTCGGCCTCACCGACCGGCGCAGCGGCTACCCGCTGGAGATGGTCGTGCGCGCGGCCGACGCCGGGCTGACGGTCACCGAGACCGACGTGACCTACCGGCCGCGTACGGGAAAGTCCAAGGTCACCGGCACCTGGCGGGGCACCTGGCACGCCGTACGCGACATGCGCGCCGTACTGAGTCAGCCGCCCGCACAGCCCGCACGACACGCACCTGCGACCACCACCGCCAGCACCCCCGCGGAGGCGGCCAAGTGACGTCCCCCGCCACCACCCTCCTCGTCATCGCCAAGGAACCCCTTCCCGGCCGCGTCAAGACCCGCCTCACCCCGCCCTTCAGCCCCACCGAGGCCGCCCTCCTCGCCGAAGCCGCTCTCGCCGACACCCTGCGGACCGTCCTCGCCCTCCCCGCCCGCCGCCGCGTCCTCGTCCTCGAAGGCCGCCCGGGACCCTGGCTGCCGCCGGGCATCGACGTGGTGCCGCAGGGCGCGGGCGGTCTTGACGAGCGGATCGCCGCCGCCTTCGAGAGCTGTACGGGGCCGACGCTCCTCGTCGGCATGGACACCCCGCAGCTCACCCCCGCCCTGCTCGCCCCCGCGCTCGCCCCCGTCGGGCTCGGCGACCGCGACGCCTGGTTCGGGCCCGCCGACGACGGCGGCTTCTGGGCGCTCGGCCTCGCCGCGCCCGAGTCCGCGCCGCCGGACCTCATTCGCGGGGTGCCCATGTCCGTACCCGAGACCGGCGCCGTACAGCGTCGTCGTCTGGTCGACGCCGGGCTGACCGTGCGCGATCTCCCGCCCCTGCGCGACGTGGATTCGGCGGCCGACGCGGAGTACGTCGCGGCGCTCGCCCCGCACGGACAGTTCGCCGCCACCCTCCGCCGGCTGACCCCGGTGGGCGCCCGATGAGCGCGACGGAGACCACACAAGGCACCACCGCGGCCACCGACACCGACACCGACACCGCGCCCGCCGCCTGGAGCGACGACCCGTACGCCGACGCCCTCCGCGCCGGCCGCGGCCCGCTCTTCCTTCGCCGTACGGACGGCTGGCTGCTGCCCCTCGACGTCGAACGCTGGTGCGCACGCGCCGACGCCGCCGACCTCTCGGCCCTGCACCGTTGCGAGGGCGCCGTCCTGGACGTCGGCTGCGGCCCCGGCCGTCTCGTCGCCGCGCTCGCGGCCCGGGGCCGGCGGGCGCTCGGCATCGACGTCAGCGAGGCGGCCGTCGAACGTACGCTGCGCCTCGGCGGCACGGCCCTGCACCGCTCCGTCTTCGATCCCCTTCCCGGCGAGGGGCGTTGGGGCACCGTCCTGCTCGTCGACGGCAACATCGGCATCGGCGGCGACCCGGCCGGTCTGCTCCACCGGGCCGGCGGGCTGCTGACCCACGGCGGGCTGATCATCGCCGAGACCGCGCCCGTGGACGTCGACGAGCGCGTACGCGTACGGGTGGACGACGGGCGCCGCCCGCCACCGGGGGCGGCGGGTTCGCACTTCCCGTGGGCCCGGCTCGGCACCCCCGCCCTGCTCCGGTACGGGCGCGCCCTCGGCTGGCTGCCCGTGGATCAGTGGGAGGCGGCGGGCCGTCCCTTCGTGGCCCTGCGCCGCAACACCGCCCGCGTCGCCAGGCAGAGCGCCGAGCACGCGAACAGCGCGGCGGTCACCAGCAGCCAGCGCGCCAGGAACCCGTCGGACGACAGGGCGGCGTACGGCTCGTAACGCCTCACCCGCCCCGTGATCAGCGGGAACCACACCAGCAGGAGCAGCAAGGACAGGAAGGCCGGTACGCGTACGAAGTTGACGAGCCGGCGCCGGGGTCCCAGAGCGGCGGCCACCGCACGGTCGGCCGCCGTGTAGACCGGCAGCAGGACGAGGTCGTGCACGAGCGCGGCGCCGACGAACCACACCACGATCATGAACGTCTCGCCCGTCAGCAGCCGTACGCCCACGTAACCCGCGAACGCGAGCGTGGTGAGCAGCAGCACGATCTGGAACGGACTGCCCAGCAGGGCCCGGTACGCCTGACGGCGATTCACCGTACTCATCGGAGGCATCGGAGGCATCGGACTCATCAGACCGCTCCGAACGTCAGCTTGGTGACCCACTTCGTGTTGAGCACCCCGGGCGCGGCCGGGACGATGATCCGCGCCGGGAACCCGTGGTCGAGCGACAGATCCGCGCCATTGACCTGCAGGGCCAGCAGCGAGCGCCCGTCGCGCACCTGGTTGTCGCGCAGCGCGCCCGTCCGGAAACTGCCCCTGCGCTGGAGGGATTCCACGAACACCCCCGGTGGGCCGTCCGGATATCCCGCGAGCGCGGCGAGGTCCCGCAGACGTACGCCGCGCCAGGACTGGTTCGACGTCGACCAGCCCTCCACGCAGGCGATCGGCAGCTCGGAGGTGTGCTGGGCCATGGCGAGGAGCTGGGCGCGCGAGAGCATGACGTCCCCGGCTGGGCCGCTGAGGGTCAGCCGCCACCCGTCCGTCGTCTCGGCCGCCCTGACCCCGACGGACGCGGCGGTCTTATTGATCTGGAACCCGCTCGGGCCGCTGCCCGGATCCTCCCAGCCGTGCGGGGCGAGCAGCGCGGTACGCCGCAGCGGCCCGTCGAAGCTCCGGCCCGCCGTCGTGAGCAGCATGAACAGCGAACCCGCCCCGACGACGGCGAAGGCACCGCGCCGCGAGACGGTCGGCGCGGCGGGCCTCGGCGACGCCAGGTCGTCGTCGGCGGGACCACCGGGAGCCCGGTACGCGCCCGGCTCCCCGCCCGGCGGGGGCCCCGGCCGCCCCGCCCTTCCCCCCGCCCTTCCCCCCGACCGCAACTCACCGCTGCGGATCGCCGCCAGCGCCTTCGGCATCTTCAGCGCGGCATGCGCCACGAACCCCGCGAAGAACACCCACGCGCCGTAGAAGTGCAGCGGATAGAAGGAGCCCGGGAAGAGATAGTCCAGCTGGATGTTGAGCACCCCGGTGATCAGCTCGAACAGCACACCGCCCACCAGCAGCAGCAGCGAGATCCGCTCCAGCGCGTGCGCCACCGACTTCACCGGCGGCAGCGCGAAGAACCTCGGGATCACCGACCAGAGCTTCGCCAGCACCACCGGGATCAGCGCGATGCCCACCGTGACGTGGAATCCCTGCGTGAGGCGGTAGAGCCAGTACGGGTGAGTCGGCCAGTCGAAGAGGTAGAAGCCCAGCCACCCCCGGTCCGGCGTCTTGTCGTTGACGGACGCGAGATCCGGGTTGTACGCCGCGTACGACAGCAGGCCCGTCACGAACACCAGCGTGAGCCCGACCAGCAGGACGAGCCCGAGTACCGCGGTGAACCGGACGCCACGCACCGGGCTGCGCCAGAAGCCGGGATCCGTCGGAAGCGTGGGCAGCGTCGGCAGCGCGGGCAACTTCGACGGTTTGGAGAGGGACGGGCGGTGATCCATGCGGCGACCGTAAGCCCGCGCACCCGCCCGGGAGGTGGTACGACTTCTGACGAAATGGTGACGTGGCCCCGCCACACCGCCGGAACCCGGCGCCCGCTGCATAACGTGCCGGGGTGAAGACCGACGAACGCGGACACCTGCCGGCGGACACCCTTCCCCGCGAAGGCACTCCCCGCCCACCCCACCGCCGGGATCTCGTCGCCGCCGCGGTCGGCGTCGCCCTCGTCACGGCAGCCTCACTCGTGGGCTGGGCGATCCAGCGCGCCGACGGCAGCCTCCAGGTCAACTGGCCACCCCTGCTGGGCACGTGGGATCCCCGCCTCGGTCCCGGCACCCCAGCCGCGCTCGCCGTCGCCGTCCTGATCGTCGCGTACGGCCCCGGCCTCGCCGCCCGGCTGCCGTGGCGCGCGCTGCTCCTCACCACCTGGGCCGCCGCGCTGGCCTGGACGTTCTCGCTGGCGCTCGTCGACGGCTGGCGCACGGGCGTGGCGCGCCGGCTCACCACCAAGCACGAGTACCTCAGCGTCATCGACCGCTTCACCGACATCGGCACGACGCTGCGCGGCTTCGCCGACCACATCGTGATCGGCGAACCCGGCAACTGGCCCGCCCACGTCGCGGGCCATCCGCCGGGCGCCACCCTCACCTTCGTCTGGCTCGACCGGATCGGCCTCGGCGGCGGCTCGTGGGCGGGGGTCTGGTGCATCGTCGTCGGCGGCTCGGCCGTGGTCGCCGTACTCGTCACGCTCCGCGCCCTCACGGACGAGCCGACGGCGCGCCGCGCGGCACCCTTCCTGGCGCTGGCCCCGGCCGCCGTCTGGATGGGCACGTCGGCGGACGGCTACTTCGCGGGCGTCGCCGCCTGGTCGCTCGCCCTGCTCGCGCTCGCCGCGACCCGTACGACGCGCCTGCCCGCCGTGGCGGCATTGGGTGCCGGGCTGCTGTACGGGTTCACCTGCTACCTCTCGTACGGCCTGACGCTCATGGCGCTCCCCGGCCTCGGCGTCCTCGCCCTGGCCCGCACCGCGCGCCCGCTGCCCCTGGTGCTCGTCGGGGCGTCGGTGGTGCCGGTGGCGTTCACGCTCGCGGGGTTCAACTGGTGGGAGGCGTACCAGGAGTTGGTCGTGCGCTACTACCAGGGCGCGGGCGGGGTGCGCCCGTACGCGTACTGGATCTGGGGGAACCTCGCCGCCACGACCCTGGCCGTCGGCCTCGCGACGGTGGCGGGCCTCGGCCGGGTCCTGACGCTGGCGCCCCGCGCCGTACGGGAGCTGCGCCCGGGCCGCGACCACACCCCCGGAACTCCCGCGCTCCGCCTCGCCGTTCTCGTCCTGGCGGCGCTGCTCGCGATCCTCGCGGCCGATCTGTCCGGGATGAGCAAGGCGGAGACGGAGCGCATCTGGCTGCCGTTCATGCTGTGGCTGATCCCCGCCACCGCCCTGCTGCCCGGCCGGCGGCGGGGGTGGCTGGCCGGGCAGGCGGTCGTCGCGCTGCTGGTCAACCACCTTGTCTTCACCGGCTGGTGATGGGACGTCAGGCAGACACTGTCAGGTGGTGGTCGTCGTCACCGTCGTCACCACGATGATCGCCATCAGCGCGTCCTCCGCCGCCTTGACCACCTGGCGTACTGCCGGGGCCGCCCACTCGCCGTGCGCGATCTTCTCCATGTTCGCCTTGGCGGTCTTCAACTCGGGCTTTTTGTAAAGCAGTCCATGCAGTTTCGCCCCGTGCAGCAGGGCCACCAGACCGGCTGTGCGCTCGTCGGCGGTCGCCCCTCGCATCACCACCTCGTCGAGCCGCTGCCGCAGCGCGGTCTCGACCGAGCCGTCGGCCTCCGGGTAGCGGGTCACGGGGAAGAGGCCGAGCACCTTCTTCTTCTCCTCCCGGACCAGGCCCTTCGCCACCAGGTTCTTGGTCGTCCCGGCCACCGCGCCCCGCTTCAGGTGCTCGATCCACCCTTTCGTCTTGCGCGGCTTGGACTTGTTCCAGCCGGCGATGTCGGCCAGTGCCGCGTCGAGGGTGGGATCGCCCAGCGGCGTCGTGTCACGGACGGTGACGTGGTCGCCGTCCACCTCGACCCGGCCCGCCAGCGCCAGCTCGACCAGGGACGCGGCGGCGATGGCGAAGGCGACGTTCGTCGACTCCTTCTCGGACCCGGACTCGTCGTCCAGTGACAGGAGCAGCAACTGCTCGCCCAAGGTGGTCTCGGCGGGTCCGCTCTTCGGCGCATTCGTGGGGAAGTCCATGACGCTCGTCTCTCCTGGAACTGTGGGGGTATTCGCACGTCTTCCCTCTGGGGACGCACGGGGAACGCGAACGGCTCCCACACGGCTCCTGAGTCGATATTGGTCTGGTTTTTCACTCGCTGATCGGACCGGTACACCATGCCGATCAGCGCCTAGCGTGAAGGGAGAAACGCGGACACGAACACGAACACGAACGTGAACACGAGGAGTGTGGACATGCGACGACGCCGTATCGGCGGGCCGTCCGGGCCCCTGGCCAGTGCGCTGTGTCTGGGCGCGCTGCCCTTCGGCAGCAGCGTGGACGAGAAGACGTCCTTCGCGATCCTCGACCGGTTCGTCGAGGCCGGCGGCAATCTGATCGACACCGCCAACAACTACGTCTTCTGGGTCCCCGGCGCCACCGGCGGCGAGAGCGAGACCACGGTCGGCCGCTGGCTGGCGAGCCGGGGTGTCCGGGACGAGGTGCTGATCTCGACCAAGGCCGGGGCCCGCCCCACCGTCCCCGGCACCGGCCTGGAGACGGCCGAAGGACTGTCGGCCGGTGCGATCGGCAAAGCCGCCGCCGACAGCCTGCGGCGCCTGGGCACCGACCGGATCGACCTCTACTGGACACACATCGAGGACCGGACCGTACCGCTGGCCGAGACCCTCGGCGCGCTGGACGAGCTGGTGACGGGCGGCCTGGCCGGCCTCATCGGCTGCTCCAACCACACCGCGTGGCGCACCGCGCGGGCGCGTGACATCTCGCACGCCAACGGCTGGGCGGCGTACACCTGCGTACAGCAGCGCCAGTCCTACCTCCAGCCGCGCTTCGACACCGGCCTGCCGGAGTCCGGGCATGTGCATGTGACGCCGGAGCTGCTGGACTACGTGCGCAGCGAGCCCGAACTGACGCTCATGGCCTACTCGTCGCTGCTCTCGGGCGGGTACACGCGGGCGGACAAGCCGCTGCCCGCCGCGTACGACCATCCCGGCACCCCGGCGCGGCTCGCCGTGCTGCGCGAGGTCGCGGACGAGCTGGGCGCGAGTCCCAACCAGGTGGTGCTGTCCTGGCTGATGGGGGCGGATCCGGCGGTGCTGCCGATCGTGGGGGTCAGTTCGTTGGAGCAACTGGACGAGGTGCTGGGCGCGTTGGAGGTGGAGCTGCCGGCGGAGATACGGGCGCGGCTGGACACGGCGGGCGACCCGGCGCCGTGACGAGGCTGATCAGTGGGCCGGACCCGCCGGACCCGCCGGACCGACCCGGCCAACCGGACCCGCCGGGCCGCCCGCCTCGCGGATCGCGTCGGCCAGCCGCCGTACGGCTTCGGGCAGCGACGGGTCGGCGAGGTTGCCGTACCCGATGACCAGAGCGCCGCCGCCCGGGGTCGCGACCCCTCCCGCCGTGTACTCCGCCAGATCCGCCAGCCGCACCTCGCGCCGAGCCGCGCCACGGACCACGTCCCCGGCCACGCACCCCGTGAGATGCAGCAGCAGATGGAATCCGGCGGCGGCCCCCGACACCCGGTGCTCCGGCAGCCGTTCGGCGATCTCCGTAAGGAGGCTGTCGCGGCGCCGTCGGTAGCGGAGCCGGGAGGCGCGCAGATGCCGGTCGTACGCCCCCGACTCCAGGAAGCGGGAGAACGCCGCCTGGTCGATCACGGGCGGCGGCGACCCGACGGCGTCCGCCGCGTACAGCCCGTCGAGCAGCCCCGTCACACCCGGCGGCACGACCGTCCAGCCGATACGCAGGGCGGGTGACAGCGTCTTGCTGAGCGAGCCCAGCAGGGCGACCCGTTCCGGGGCCATGCCCTGGAGCGTGCCGACGGGGTGGCGGTCGTAGCGGAACTCGGCGTCGTAGTCGTCCTCCATGATCAGGCCGTCCGTCTCCCGTGCCCAGGCGATGAGTTCGGCCCGGCGGGGCGGGCTGAGGACGACACCGGTGGGGAACTGGTGCGCGGGCGCCACGATCACCGCCCGTACGTGCGGCTCGCGGCGCAGCAGGTCGACGCGCAGGCCGTCGTCGTCCACGGGGGTGGCGACGACGGTCAGCCCGGCGGCCGTGACGGCGGTACGGAGCCGGGACCAGCCCGGGTCCTCCAGGGCCACGTGGGTGTGCCCGGCCGCGCGCAGGGCGCGGCTCAGCCGGAGCACACCGTCCAGCGTGCCGCCGCACACGACGAGCTGTCCGGCGTCGAGTGCGGCGCCCCGGCCGCGTACGAGATAGGCGGCGATCCGCTCCCGCAGCGCGTGGTGGCCGGCGGGGTCGGGATAGCCGAAGTCGGTGGGGGTGAGCGTGCCGGTCGCGTCCCGTACGGCGTCGGCCCACCGTTTCCGGGGGAACTCACGGAGGTCGGGCATGCCGGGCAGCATGTCGAACTCCGGTTTCCAGAGGGCCTGTTGGGCTCGCCGCTCGTACGAGGGCGCCCGCCCGGCCGTCTCCGTACGCACCCGGGTCGCCGATCCACCGCGCGCCTCGAAGTACCCCTCGGCGACGAGCTGCGCGTACGCCTCGGTCACCACCCAGCGGGAGCAGCCGAGGTCGGCGGCGAGCGACCGGCTGGGCGGCAGAGCGCTGCCGGGAGCGATACGGCCGTCCACGACGGCCGCCCGGAGGGCCCGGACGAGCCGCAGGTGCAGGGGGCCTGCGGCCCGTTCGCCCAGGTCGAGGAGGGTGCCCCAGGCGGGGTCGGTGCGGGGGTGCGGCATCCAGCGATGGTACGTACGTGGCAGGTACGGGCCCGGTGACTGGACCGTAATGTCCGGCAGTTGTCGCCCCACCCCGCTAAGTTAGGTTCTCCTTAGTTACGTCCGGGCCGACTCCGGGCGGCTGTCAGGGAGGCTTTCCCACCGTGTCCACACACCTCACCCGCCGTCTCGGCGTCGCCGCCACGGTCACCGCGCTCGCCGTCTCGCTCTCCGCGTGCGGCGGGAGTGACAGCGACGAGCCCTCGGACAAGGCCGGTTCGGGAGCGACGCACGCCGTGAAGACCGCCATGGGCGAGGTGAAGGTCCCGGACGACCCCGAGCGCGTCGTCGTGCTCGACACGGACGCGCTCGACTCCGCGATCACGCTCGGGGTCACGCCGGTCGGCGCCACGACGGCCGTCGCGGACGCGCCGTTCTCCACGTACCTCCCGGCGGACAAGCTAAAGGGCATCAAGCCGGTCGGCCTGATCGCCGAGCCGAACCTCGAAGCCATCGCCGCCCTCAAGCCGGACCTGATCCTGAGCAGCAAGGTCCGCGACGAGAAGAACTACCAGCCGCTGTCGGAGATCGCCCCGACCGTCTTCTCCGACACCACGGGCCCCAACTGGCGTGAGAACTTCGAGCTGCACGCCGACGCCCTCGGCAAGGCGGCGGAGGCGAAGACGATCGCCACCGGCTACGACACCCGCGTGAAGTCGCTGACCACGGCTCTCGGCGGCCCGGAGGCGGCGCGGAAGACCACGTTCGGCTTCGTCCGCTTCGTGGAGGGCGCCGACACGCGCCTCTACCTCAACGACACGTTCGTCGGCTCGATCTTCGGCGACCTCGGCGTGGGCCGCCCGGCCAACCAGGACAAGGACGGCTTCTCGCTCGACGTCAGCCCGGAGAAGATCGACCAGGCCGACGCGGACGTCATCTTCTACTCCACCTACGGCGACGCGAAGAAGGCCAAGGAGACCGACATCATCGGCGGCCCGCTCTGGAAGAACCTGGCCGCGGTGAAGGAGAAGGCGGCGTTCAAGGTCGACGACAACCTGTGGATGCTGGGCATCGGTTACACGGGCGCGGGCCAGGTGCTGGACGAGATCGAGAAGAACTACGGCGGCGCCACGAGCTAGGGACTGTCGATCACAGCCGCTCGAAGCCCCGCATCCGCTCCCAGTCCGTCACCGACGTCTCGAACGCCGCCAGTTCGGTACGGGCCGCCTGCGCGTAGTGCGTGACCACCGGCTCGCCGAAGACCTTCGCGGCGATCTCGCTGCTCTCCCAGCGGTGCAGCGCCTCCGTGAGCGTGCCGGGCAGCCGGGGCACCGACGGGTCGGCGAGGGCGTTCCGCGTGTGCGGGGGCGGGAGTTCGAGCCGGTGCTCGATCCCGTACAGACCGGCCGCGACGGCCGCCGCGACCGCCAGGTACGGGTTCGCGTCGCCGCCGGGCACCCGGTGTTCGATGCGCAGGGAGGAGCCCGTACCCACCACGCGTATCGGGCACGTCCTGTTGTCTCGGCCCCAGGTGATGCCGGTCGGGGCGAAGGCGCCGGGCTGGAGGCGCTTGTAGGAGTTGATGTTCGGCGCCATCAGCAGGGCGAAGTCCGGCAGGCAGGCGAGCTGACCGGCCACGAAGTGGCGCATCAGCTCCGACATGCCGTCGTCGGCGGACGCGTCGGCCAGGACGGGGGTGCCTTCCGTGCCGCGCAGCGACAGATGGATGTGGCACGAATTGCCCTCGCCCTCGTCGAACTTGGGCATGAAGGTCAGTGCCACGCCCTCCTGGGCGGCGATCTGCTTGGCGCCGTTCTTGAAGAAGACGTGGTTGTCGCAGGTCGTCATCGCCTCCGCGTAACGGAAGACGATCTCGTACTGTCCCGCGTGCACCTCCCCGCGCGCCGTCTCCATCGCCAGCCCCGCGCGGCCCATCTCACGCCGGATGCGGCGTACGACGGGCTCGATGTCGGTCAGGCCCTGGAGCGAGTAGTCGACGTTGTACGTGGTGGCCGACGTCAGGCCCTGGTAGCGGGTCTCGCGGGCGGCGCGGTAGGTGTCGAGGAAGACGAGGAATTCGAGTTCCGTACCGGCGAGTGCGGTCAGCCCGCGCTCGGCGAGGCGGTCGAGCTGGGTGCGGAGGATATGGCGGGGGGCGACGGCGACCGGGGAGTCGGCCGCGCCCGGCCAGTGCGCGTCGGCGAGTACGAGGGCCGTGCCCTCGTCCCAGGGGAGGTGCGTGCGCAGGGTGGTGGGGTCGGGCCGCAGGAGGAAGTCGCCGAAGCCGGTCTGCCAGGCGTCGATGGCGTAACCGGGGCGGGTGTCCATCTCCACGTCTGAGGCCAGGAGATAGACGCACGCGCCGAAACCCGCTGCGCCGTTCGCGATCTCTTCGAGGAAGTACGGGACGGACAGCCGGCTGCCCTGGAGACGCCCCTGGAGGTCGGGGACGGCGACGACGACTTCCTCGGCCCTCCCGGCGGCGGCCTCGGCTCGCAACAGCTCGTACGGGTCGGCCTGTTCGGTCATTTCCGGTCCTCTGTTCGTGCCAGTCGTGCCAGCGGGTTCGGCACGGTGCCGTGCACGACGTCGAAGCCCTCGTCCCGCTCCGCACGGTCGTGGAAGCCGCCGCCCAGGAGCTGTTCGCGGTTGAGCGCGACGCGGTCGAAGGACGGGGCGAAGAGACCGTACGCGTCGAAGCGGTCGGCCAGCTCCGGGAAGCGGGCGTGGTAACGCTCGATCTCGGCGCGTACGAGAGCCCAGAACGCGTCCTCGTCCAGGGCGAGTTGATCGGCGCACAGCGGGGCGAAGAACCGGAAGTGCCCGGCGAACACCGCGCTGAGCAGCGAGTGCGCCAGCTCGTGGGCCGGCCAGCGGAGCAGGACGCGGTCGGCGCGCTCGGGGAGCCCCGCGTACTCGGGCCGGTCGCCGGGCAGCAGGTTCACGTCCTCGGCGAAGTCCTTCACGGCGATCCCGACGGGTATCTCGTCGCGGTCGAAGAGGACGACGGTGTTCTCGCCGTGCGGGCAGAAGGCGACGCCGTAGCGGTAGAGGTAGTGCAGCAGACCCGGCAGCAGCGCGCCGAAGAACCGTTCCAGCCAGGCGGCGGGCGTGAGCCCGGAGCGCTCGACCAACTCGGCGGTCAATGCCCGCCCGTCGGACCCGATCTTGAGCAACGCGGCCATGGTGCGGGCCCGTTCACCCGCGTCCGCGTCGAGCAGCGCGGCGACCGGCTCGCGCCAGACGGCGCCGAGGAGTTCGTGGTAGCGGTACGGCGCGTCCTTCACCGACTCGTACAGCGGATGGCCCACCGCGACGGCCGCGACCTCGCCGAGCGGATGGATGCGCACCTCGTCGCGCAGATACGGATCGGCGTCCCGTACGGAGTGCAGCCAGGCGCTCACGTCGGGCGCGGCCTCGGTCGGGTCGGTCGAAAGTCCGCGCCAGACAAGGGTGTTGCGGACGAGGAGCGGGACTTTGACGTTGCGGCGGTGCGGGTGGTCGATGTTGGCGAGGGTGCGGATGGACTGGAGCGGGCGGTAGCGGTCGTCGCTCTGTCCGAGCAGCACGATGCGGCCCTCGGCGAGATAGGGCGCGAAGAGGGTGGCGACGGCCTCGTCCCAGTGGAAGGGGTGTACGGGCAGCCAGACGAAGGCGCCGGCGGGCAACCCGGTCTCGGCGCACTCGCGCGCGAGGACAGTGGCGAAACGTTCCCGCGTGGCCGCGTCCAGCTCCTCGGCGAGCAGTTGCTCGACGTCGAGCCCGGGGACGCCGGAGTACACCGCGAGGTCGCTGTGCACGGCGGCCCACAACAGCCGTACGGCGGAGGCCGATTCGGGCGCGTAGGCGGCGGTGTCGGACGCCGAGAAGCCGAGGCGGCCCTTGTTGAGGAGCATGCAGGGATGCCCGTCCTGGTACGCCTCCAGCTCCAGGTACCCGAGATCGGCCAGCGCGGCGGCGGGCAGCGCCGTGGCGACGGCCGCCGCGTCGGCCCGCCGGGTCGCGGTCAGCTCGCGCAGGACCTCGGCGGTGGTGGCACCGTCCCAGCCGAGCACGGGGCGCGCGTCGAGCAGCAGCCGCTCGGGGCCGAGGTCCGGGGTGTGGGGGTGGCGGCGCAGGCTGTCGGGCTCGACGCGCCAGGTCCCGAAGGTGCCCCGGGTGGCGCGCAGCGTCCAGTGGACGTCGTCGCCGAGGTCGAGCCGGTAGGTGCCAGGCACGCCCGGCCCGGTGCCCCGCCCGTCCGGTCCGTCCGGTACGGGTACGAGCAGCTCCTCGTACGCGAACTCCTCCACGGCCTTGACCAGCAGCCGCCGGCCGGCCTGCTCCCAGGCGGCCCGGTTGGGGTGATTCAACGTTGATTCTCCTCGGACACGCGACATGACTGAATGCTCCAGACTCTCAGGGCCGGACGACCGCCGCCGGGACGGCACCGGAGTCGGACCCGGAGTCGGACCCGGACTCGGAGTCGGACTCTGCGCGCGGGACCCCGAATGTCGTCCACGCCGCGCGGTGCGGCACGCGCAGCACCGTGCGGCCCGCCACCGCGTTCAGGATCGTCGCCGCGCGCCAGGCGCCCAGCGTCAGATCGGGCGCGCCGACGCCGTGCGTGTGCAGCTCGGCGTTCTGGACGTACAGCCCGCCCGATATACGGGGGTCGAGCGCGACGCGGTAGTCACCGTCTATCCGGTACCGGCCCTTCTCGTCCCAGTCCACGAGCGTGCCCAGCCCGTCCTCGCCGTCGAGGAAGGCGGGGCGCGACGCCGCGTACCCGGTCGCCGACACGATCGCGGACGTACGGATCTCGAAGAGCGCCTCCTGCTGAGTGTGACGACACGTCAGCAGAAAGCCGCCCGGGGCGACTTCGGCGGCGACGATGGCGACTCCCGGATGCAGCGCGGCCCTTGGCTCCGCACCGCCGATCGTCCGCTCGTACAGCTCGTCGTGCAGTTCGGCCAGCGTCTCCTCGCTGACGCCCTTGTAGAGCTGCCACTGCTCCGCCACGAGCTGTTCCCGCCGATCCTCGGGGAGGGCGCGGAAGTAGCGGATGTAGTCGGGCGTGAAGTGTTCGAGCCCGATCTTGGAGTACTCCATCGGCGCGAACGCGTTCGTGCGGGCGAGCCAGCGGACGTACGGCCCGCCCGCCCCCTCCCCGTCCTGGTGCCGCAGCAGATCCAGCGCGACCTCCGCGCCGGACTGGCCGGCCCCGATGACGGTCACGTCGTCGCAGGCCGCGAGCCGCGCGCGGTGCGTGCGGTAGTCGGCGCTGTGCAGGACACGGCCCGCGTGCCCGCCCTCCGCGAGCAGCGGGCGCAGCGGCTCCGGCACGACCGGGTTCGTCCCCACCCCGAGGACGATCTGCCGGGCGCGCACCCGCGTACGGGTCCCGTCCGCCGCGCGATGGGCGACGACGAAGACGTCATCCGTCTCGTCCCAGCCCAGCTCCTCCACGTGCGCGTCGAATCGGCAGGACGGCAGCGCGTCCGAGACCCAGCGGCAGTAGGCGTCGTACTCGCGGCGCGGTATGTGGAAGCGCTCCGAGAAGAAGAACGGGAACATCCGGTCGTGATGGCGCAGGTAGTTGAGGTACGACCACGGGCTCGTCGGGTCGACCATCGTCACCAGGTCCGCCAGGAAGGGGACTTGGAGGGTGGTGCCCTCCATCAGCAGGCCGGGATGCCAGGAGAAGGCGGGCTTCGCGTCGAGGAACAGCGTGCGCAGCTCCGGCGCGCCGTCCGCGAGCGCGGCGAGCGAGAGGTTGAACGGCCCGATCCCGACGCCGACCAGGTCGTAGACGTCGTGCGCGTCGTGCGCATGGGGGGTGGACTCGGTCACCGGCGGGCCTCCGCGAGGGGGTTGGTCAGGTCGACGTAGACGGACTGGGACTGAACGTCCCCGACAAGCTCGTCGAGCCCGTCCACGCAGGTCAGATAGTTGCCCTTGCACCGCAGCACGGGCGCGTCGAGCAGCAGGTCGAGCAGCCCCTTCGCCCCGGGCTCGGCGGCCCGCAGCCGCTCCAGCCGGGCACGCAGCACACACAACAGGTCGCCCTCGTCGGCCAGCCCGAGCGCGCCGAACGCGCCGACGAGGCCGAGGAGGTTGTTGATGCCGAGGTAGTACGCGACGCGCTCGTCCACGAACGCGTCCTCGAAGACGAGGTCGAGCCCGTCGGCCGCGCCCGGCAACAGCCGCTCCACGGCGGCCGCGTGGGACGCGGCGACGTAGTAGCCCTGGCTGTCGCGGTACCAGCCCGCGCGCGGCAGTCCGTGCGCGTCGAGCGCGACGAGGGTGTTCTGGTGGTGGGGTTCCAGCGCGATCCCGTACCAGGCGTGGAGCCTGATGAGCGGGACGGCGAGTACGTCGAGGTACGCGGCCAGCCAGCGCGCGGACGCCTCGGCGGTCGAGACGCCGTGGGCGCGGGCGGTACGGGCGACGGCCTCGGCGAGCAGCGCGCGGTACGCGGGCGGCGACCCGTCACCGGGCCCGGTGCTCTCGGCGACCAGCCCGGCGACGCAGAGGCCCTGGGGGCCGCCGCGCCGGAAGGGGTTGTCGCGTACGGCGGTCTCAAGACCGGTCTCCGGACAGCTCTCCGGACCGGTCTCCTTATCGCGGCCCGCCGACACCCACCCGAAGTCGCGCAGTATCCCGAACTCCGGGTGCTCGGCGCGCAGCCGCTCGGCGGGCCCCGCGGCCAGCAGCCGCGCGGCCCGTACACCGAGGCGCATCTCGCTACGGAGGTTGTTGCGGCGGGAGTTGGTGATCCGCATGCCGAGGGAGAGCTTCAGCATCACGTCGGCGTCGGGCCGGTGCACGGTCCGTACGGAGGAGGTGGGGTACCAGTCCGGCCCGGCGGGTCCCAGGGGCCGTACCAACCCCGCGTCGACGAGCGCGGCGACGGCGGGCCGCGCGAGGACGTCCCTGGCCTGCCACGGATGCGCGGGCACCACGGCCATCCCGTCCGGCACCCGCAGGTCGAGCCCGGCGGTGAGGGGCCGCAGCAGCTCGGCGGGAGTACGGCCGTCGGCGCTCTCCCCGACGAGGATGTCCGGGTGCACGGCGAACCAGTGCAGCGCGAAGGACCCTCGCAACTCCGGCGAGTAGGCGTCGAGTTCGACGTCCGAGGCTTCCTCGCGGCTCTTGGGAGCGGGATGGAAGGGGTGGCCAAGGAGCAGCGCCTGCTCGGCGTCGAGGAAGGGCGTCGGGCCCCGCGTTCCCGGCTTCTCGGCCCGGCGCCGAACGAGGTGGGCCCCGGTCCGCGCGGCGGAGTTGAGCACGCGCGCGACGGCGTCCCCGCCGAGATGCGGCAGCGCGCCGCGCCCGAGGGTGGACTCCCGGACGAGCGCGGCGGCGACGAGCGAAACGTCGGCGGGCAGGCTGCCGCCCTGCTGCGAGGTGACGACGCGGACGGCCCCCAACCGGTGCCACCCGGTGTCGGACCGGTACAGCACGCGCACGCGCAGGGTCAGCGCACTGCACGGCAGCGGCAGGTACAACACGTCGCCGGTGCACGGCACTTCGACGCCGGTCTCCCGGACGTACGCGCGCAGGAGCGTCTCGGTGGCGGCGGAGTCGGCGGCGCGGAGATGATCGGGATGATCGAGAGGGTCGAGCCCGTTCAACCCCTCCGGCGCCCCATCCAACTCTCCGCCCTCACCCAGCCTTGCGGGCTCAACCAGCCCTTCGCCCCTTCCGGGACCGGCGGACCAATTCAGCCCCTCGCCCTCGCTGGGACCGGCGGACCAATTCAGCCCCTCCGGCGTTTGAGGAGCGGGGTCCGGGGCAGCGCCCCGGCCGGGGTCCGGGGCAGCGCCCCGCCCACCGGCCTCCCCGCTCACGCCCCCTCCTCCGCCACACCCGCCGCCACCACCGCGTCCAGCAACCGCTCCACCTCCACCGCCGTCGTGTACGGATTCAGCAGCGTCAGCTTCAGCCGTACGCGCCCCGGCCCCTCCCCCGGCAGCTCCGTACGCCCCACGACCCCGCCGCCCTCCCTCAGCAACCGCCGCCGCAGCGACGCGTTCAGGTGATCGACACGGGCCTCGTCCACCGCCTCGTCCACCACCTCGTCCGCCGCCCCACCGGCCGGCACGTACCGGAACAGGAACGCCGTCAGCACCGGATCCCCACCGTCGGGCCCGCCGCCACCGTGCAGCTCCAGCCGCGGACGCGCGGCCACCGCCCGCGCCCCCGCCACCGCCAGCTCGTGGCACGCGTCGACCAGCCGCCCAAGACCCTCCCGCCCCAGCGTCCGCAGCGTCACCGCGATCTTGAAGGCGTCCGCGCGGCGCGTCGTACGCAGGGACAGACCCAGCAGGCTCGGATAGCCGGCCTCCTCGTCGTCCGCCGGGTTCAGATAGACCGCGCGGCGGGCGAGCGAGGCGTACGTCTCCGACTTCCGCACCAGGAAGATCCCCGCGGCGGCCGGCTGCCAGCCCAGCTTGTGCCAGTCCAGGGAGACGGAGTCGGCCAGTTCGATGCCGTCCAGCAGCGGCGCCAGCCGGTCGGACAGCAGCGCGCCGCCCCCGTACGCCGCGTCCACGTGCAGCCAGGCCCCGTACTCCGCCGCCAGCTCCGCGCACTCCCGCAGCGGGTCGATCGCCCCGGTGTCGGTCGTACCGGCGGTCGCGACGATCGCGACCGGCAGCTGTCCGCGCTCGACGCACCGCTCCAGCGCCGCCGTCAACGCGCTTGTCAGCATCCGGAGTTGGGAGTCGACCGCGACCGGGATCACCGAGTCCTCGCCGAGCCCGAGCAGGGCCGCCGCCCGCTGCACCGAGAAGTGTGCGGCGGCGGACGCCAGGATCCGGGGCCGCGCCCCGGCCACCGATCCCAGGCCGACACCCACCCCCGCCCTCGGCACACCCGTCATCTCGATCTGCCGGCCGGTCGCGGCGCCCAGCACCCGGTCCCTGGCCAGCATCAGACCCATCAGGTTGGACTCGGTACCGCCCGAGGTCAGCACGCCCGCCGCCTCGGCGGGGTCGTAGCCGAGCATGCCCGCCAGCTCCTCAAGGAGCAGTGTTTCCAGGGCGGTTGCGGCCGGCGCCTGGTCCCACGAGTCCTGGGAGGGGTTCAGCGCGGACACCGCCAGGTCGGCGGCGACGGCGACGGCCAGCGGCGGGCAGTGCAGATGCGCCGCGCACGCGGGGTCGGCCGGGTCCGCGCTGCCGTGCGCGAGGACCTCGGTGAGCCGGCCGAGCGCGCCGGCACCGCTCGCCGCGCCGAACGCCTCGGCCACGCCCGCCGCGATCCCGGCCGGCGAGGAGGCCGCGACCGGCCCCCCGCGCCGGGCCGCGCCCTCCGCGAGCGCGTCCAACACCTCACGTACCAGAGGCTCCAGAGCCGCGGCCCCGCCCACGCCGCCCGACAGCTCCGTGCCCGTCGCCGGCCGCAGCGCCCGCAGTGCTTCCTCAACGGCGGCGCCCAGCGCCTGAGTCGTCACGCCGCCCGCCCCGCGACACGGGAGGAGGACGCCTCGACGATCGCGTCCGTCAGCCTCTCCAGCACCGACTCGGCCTCCTCGTCCGTGATCACCAGCGGCGGCAGCAGCCGCACCGTCGACCCGAACCGCCCGCCCAGCTCCAGGATCAACCCCCGCCTCAGACAACCCTCCTGGACCCGCGCCGCCAGCTCCGGCGCCACCGGCCGGGACCCGCACGAGTCCAACGGCCCCTCGGGGTCCACGATTTCGACGCCGATCATCAGTCCTCGTCCGCGTACGTCGCCGATCAGCGGCAGTTCGGACCGCAGCCCCTCCAGCCGCGCGGACATCCGCGCGCCGACCGTCGCCGCCCGCTCCGCGAGACCTTCGCGCGTGACGTACCGGAGCGTCGCCGCGCCGGTCGCCATCGCCAGCGTGTTGCCCCGGAACGTGCCGGTGTGCGCGCCGGGCAGCCACCCGTCGTACTCCTGGTCGTACACGATCACCGCCAGCGGCAGCCCGCCGCCGATCGCCTTCGACATCACCATCACGTCGGGCACGATGCCGCTGTGCTCGACCGCCCAGTAGGCGCCGGTGCGCCCGACACCGGTCTGCACCTCGTCCACGATCAGCGGGATGTCGCGCTCACGCGTGATCCGCCGCATCTCGCGCAGCCACCCGTCGGGCGCGGGTACGGCCCCGCCCTCGCCCTGGACCGCTTCGAGGATCATCGCCGCCGGCCGTACGACGCCGCCCGACGGATCGTCCAGCAGCCGTTCGGTGTACGTCGCCGCCAGCTCCGCGCCGCGCTCGCCGCCGACGCCGAACGGGCAGCGGTACGCGTACGGGTACGGCAGCCGCGTCACCTCACCACCCGCCGCGCCCCCGCCCGGCACCGGCTCCTTGACGGCCACGCTGCCGGTCGTCGCCAGCGCGCCCGCCGTCATCCCGTGGTACGCGCCGGTGAACGCGAGCACCCCGCGCCGCCCGGTCGCCGTCTGCGTCAGCTTCAGCGCGGCCTCGACGGCGTCCGTCCCGGCGGGCCCGCAGAAGTGCACGCGGGCACGGTCGGCGAACTCCTTCGGGAGCGTCCCGAACAGCGCGTCCGTGAAGTCGTCCTTCTCGGGCGTCGCGAGGTCGAGTACGTGCAGCGGGGCCCCGCTGTCGAGCGTGCGCTGGATGGCCTCGCGCACGACGGGGTGGTTGTGGCCGAGCGCGAGCGTTCCGGCGCCGGAGAGGCAGTCGAGATAGCGGCGGCCGTCGGTGCCCTCGATGGTCATGCCGTGGGCGCGGGCCGGGACGATCGGGAAGGAACGGGCGTACGTACGGGCGGACGACTCCCTGGCCCGCTGCCGCTCCAGGATGGAGTCGGCGGTGGCTTCCGCGGGTCGCCCGGCGGCGGACGGCGCGGCCGCGGGCAACGTGACAGCGGGAACGGTCATGGAACGGCTCCGGATGATGAGGGTGAGGAGAGAAGAAGAGGCGTGGGCCCTGAAGACGTGCCATGAAGACACGCCCTGAAGACACGCCCTGAAGACACGCCGTGGAGACACACGCTGGAGAGACACGCCCTAGAGCAGATGCCGCCCGGCGACCGGGTGCCCGAGGAAGGAGTGCATGGCGAACTCCCAACCGTAGGAACCGGCGTTGGGGAAGACGACGAGATCCCCCGCGCGCACCCGCTCGACGAGGACGTCCCGAAGCAGGGTGTCCTCCGGTGTGCACAGCTCGCCCACGACGGTGACACGCGTATGTTCCGCGGCGGGCCTCGGACACTCCTCGCCCGCCTCCCACGCGTCGACGGGCAGCACGGCGACGTTGTGCACGATGTCCCACGAAGTGGGCAGCTGGAAGTGGTTGATTCCGCCACGCAGTACGGCGAACCACTCGCCGTACGAGGCTTTGACGTCCGTCACCTCGGCCGCGTACCAGCCGCAGTCCGCGACCAGGAACCGGCCGGGCTCCAGCACGACCTTCACCCCCACGGGTGGCTCGACGAGCGCGGCGAGTTCACCGAACCGGGCCATGTCGAAGGGCGTCTCACCCTCGAAGGCGACGCCTATGCCGCCGCCGATGTCGACGTGCCGCAGCTCGATGCCGGTCGCGGCGGCCGTGGTCACGCTCCACTCGACGCACCAACGAAGGTACGCCGCATGGGTGTCGGCGTCGAGATTGTTCGACGCGGCGTGGATGTGGAAGCCGACGATGTCGAGGCCGGGAAGTCTGCCCGCGGCGTCGAGCACGTCGGGTACGTCGGGCTCGGCGACACCGAACTGCGAGGGCGCGCCGCCCATGTGGAGCGAGCCGCTGATCGGGATGTCGGCCGGATTGACGCGCAGCGCGACGCGCGCGGTGACGCCTTCGGCGACGGCGATACGGCTGATCCGGTGGAGTTCGAGCAGGCTCTCGGCGTTGATGGCCTCGACGCGGGCGCGCACGAGGGCGGTGAGAACGGGCACGGACTTGGCGGGCCCGGCGGCGACGACGGCGGGGGTGCCTGTGAACCCGCCTGTCGCGAGGGCGAGTTCCAGCTCGCTCACGGACGCGACCTCGAAGCCGTCGATGTGCGGGGCGAGGGCGCGGACGACGCCGGGGAAGGAGTTGGCCTTCACCGCGTAGTAGACGGCCGCCCAGTCGGGCAGCGCGGCCCGCAACTCCCGGGCCCGCGCGGCGGCGACCTCTCCGTCGTACACGTACGCCGACACGGGCTCGGCGCCGCGCGCCAGCTCCAGCAGTCGGCTGCGGACGGTGACCGGCAGGACGTCCACGGGGTGGGCGGCGAGCGGCGCGGCGGAGGGCGGGAACTGGACGGACACGACGGTTTCAACCTCGGTTGGGGGGTGGGGGATCGACCGGTTTCGGCTGGCGGCCCGCGGTATCAGGGTACGAGCGCCCCCTCCCCTCCAGATAGACGGATCGGCCAAGAACGTCGACGGCCGCCTTACAGTCCGGCCAATTGTTAGGCGAGCCTAACCTAATGCCTCGTCCGGAGGACTCCAAAGTAATCCATACGTGGGGGGAGATTTCCGGGCACCGGGACGGTGGCCTTCGTTTCCTCCGGCACCTCCCGGACCACGAGCCGTTCGGACAGCCGATCTTGGGCCCGGAGTGGGCCCCTGGGCCCTTCGTAATGGGTCTCGCCCGTACATACCGTGGCGAGGTACACGTCGCAGCTGGACCCGGTGGGGGCCGGACTTCTTCAGCAGTTGGTGAAAGGTTTCTCCGTTGTCGGACTCACAAGGCCTGGCGTTCCAGGCCGGCACCCCAGGGCACCGATGGGAGTTGCCGCGATCACTGGCCGCGACTCGGGTTCTGCTGTATTTGATGTTCGGGCTGACGCTGCTCGGTGGCGTGGGTGTGCTGAACTCGTTGTTGGAGCTGGGCACTCGTGTGTCGGTGACGGTGGGTGTGGCGGCGGTGTACGCGGTGGTGCCGGGTGTCGCCGCGGTGGTTCTGGCGGGGCGTTTGTGGACCGGGGGGAGGGTGGTCTGGTTCGCGTTGGTCGCTCTGCAGGCGTGGCTGCTGGTGGGTGGCGTCGCGAACTTGTACGGGGGTTCGGCGCGGGGTATCAGCCAACTGCTTCTGCCGGGTGCGCTGCTGGCGTTGGTGAGTGTGGGGGCGAGCCGGTCGTGGTTCGATCTGCCGGCGGAGCGGCGGGTGGTGAGGCCGCGCTGGACGTTGGAGCGGTTGCGCCGGGAGGCGGTGCCGTCGGTTCCGCATCTGATCACCTGGCGTCGTAACCGTGGGCAGTCGACGGTCGAGTACGTGGGCATGGTCGGCCTGGTCGCCCTCATCATCGGCACGCTGCTGTTCAGCGGTGTGGCACCCGCGATTTCCGACGGGTTGCGGACGCAGGTCTGCAACATCCTCGGTGGTGACTGCGAATCGACGACGGTCGCGGGCGACGGTGACAACGGCGGCGGCGACAACGGCGGCGCCAACGGTGGGGGCGGTTCGAACGGCGGCGGTGGGAACAACGGCGGTGGAGGCGACTCCGGCGGCGGTGACAACGTTGGCGGAGCCAGCGGTGGCGGTTCGAACGGTGGCGGTAGCGGGTCCAACGGCGGCGGTGACAACGGCGGGGGGTCCTCCTCAGGCGGCGGGTCCAACGGCGGTGGTAATTCCGGCGGCAGCGCGAACGGCGGCGGCTCCAGCAACGGCGGCGGCTCCAACAGCGGCGGGTCGGATGACGACGATGACGACGACACCGGAGGCGCCTCCGGCGGAGGCTCCTCCAGCAACGGCGGCGGCTCCAACGGCGGCGGCTCCAACGGTGGTGGTTCCTCCAGCGGGGGAGGGAACAGCGGCGGCAGTGACTCCGGCGGTAGCTCCTCCAGCGGCGGCGGGAACAACGGCGGCGGCTCGAACAGCGGCGGTAGCTCCAACTCCGGTGGCTCGTCCGGTGGCGGCTCCAACAGCGGTGGGTCGGATGATGACGACGACGACACCGGCGGCGTCTCCGGCGGAGGTTCCTCCAGTGGCGGTGGTTCCAACGGTGGCGGTTCGTCCGGCGGTGGCTCCTCCAGCAACGGTGGCAGCTCCAACTCCGGCGGAAGTTCGAACAGCGGTGGCTCCTCCAGCGGCGGATCCTCTGGTGGCGGTTCCAACTCCGGGGGCTCGTCCGGCGGCAGCTCCAACTCCGGCGGTGGCTCCAACTCCGGCGGTTCGTCCGGTGGCGGTTCCAACAGCGGTGGTTCCAGCGGCAGTAGCTCCGGTGGGAGTTCCAGTGGTGGCAGCTCCAACTCCGGCGGCAGCTCCAGCGGTGGCGGTTCCAACGGTGGCGCCGGCTCCATCGGCGGAATGGCCAGTGGCGGGCTCATCGGCGGACTC
>NZ_JBHUUW010000025.1:0-110712 GCF_042670825.1 Streptomyces sp. NPDC057137
CGAATTCGCCCCGGCCGGTCTCAGTGTCATATGAACGGCTCCCGTGCCTCTTTCACCTGAAGAAACGTCAATTCCCGTGGCGATCGAGTGAACCAACAAAGGCCATAAATCAGGGCAGTTTCCTCATAAGCGCGTACTCGTTGGAGTTCCAGCAGCGGCGGTGCGGGCTGAGAGAGCCGTGTTCGCGTGGCACGAGAGCCGCGCGCGCGACCCCGCTGCGGAAAGGGCTCAATCATGAATGCCAAGAAGGCAGCCACCGTCGTCGCGGGCGTTCTCCTGTCTGTCGGTGCCGCGGCGCCGGCCATGGCCGACGCGGGCGCGGCCGGTGCCGCCGTGGGCTCCCCGGGCGTCCTGTCCGGCAATGTCGTCCAGATCCCCGTGCACATTCCCCTCAACGTGTGCGGCAACAGCATCAACGTGATCGGTCTGCTGAACCCCGCCTTCGGCAACACCTGCGTCAACGCCTGACGCCAGACGTCAGAACAGGCACTGACACGCACTGAAGCGCCCTGAGGGGCGCCCCCGGGGCCGGTCCCGAGACGTACGGCGATACACGTCTCGGGACCGGCCTCAGTCGACACCGACACACCGACGCACCGGCGACACACCGGCGATATCAGGAGAACCAGATGCGAGAACTCATCGGCAAAGGACTGCTCACCGCCGCGGCGGCGTCGAGCGTGCTGACCATGACCAGCGGTTACGCCCAGGCCACCGGCGGCGCCGCCACCGCCGCCGGGTCGCCGGGGCTGCTGTCGGGCAACAGCGTCCAGGCCCCCGTCGAGGTCCCGGTCAACGTCTGCGGCAACACGGTGAACCCCGTCGGCGTGGGCAACCCCACCATGGGCAACGGCTGCGGCAACTCGTCCGGTGCGCACGCGGCGCCGCCCAGGCACCGGCCGGCCCACCACGCGCAGCCCGTCGCGCCCCGCGCCGAGCCCGCGACCCACGTGGCCCCCGCCCAGGCGCCGCCCGCCGGCCCCTCGCGGACCGGCCACGACACGGACGCCAGCTCGACGCACGGCGCCAACCCCCGTGAGCACGGCGGCGGTTCCGCACCCGCGAAGGACGGCCACCACTCCGACCACGCGGACGACGGCGGCTCGTCGGCCTCCGGCGCCGCGACCAACTCGCCGGGTCTGCTCGGGGGCAATCTCGTCCAGGCCCCGCTGGACGTCCCGCTGAACGCCTGCGGCAACAGCGTCGACCTGGTCGGTCTGCTGAACCCCGCCTTCGGCAACGGCTGCGCCAACGACTCCGACGACGCGACGCCGGAAGCCCCGGTGCCGCCCGGCCCGCACGCCCCGGTCGACCCGCCGGCCCCGTCGACGCCGCCCGTGGACCGCACCGTCGAGCCCCCGGCCGTGCCGGTCGCCCACGACCCGATGCTGCCGGAGCCCCCGCAGGCCGTCGAAGAGGGCGACGTCATCGACCAGTTGGCCGAGACCGGCTCGGACGCCAACCTGCTCGCCGCCGCGGCCATGAGCGCCGGCCTGCTGATCAGCGGCGGCATCCTCTACCGCCGCAGCCGGACCGCCTCGCACCGCTAGACCGTGTCCGGGGACCTGTCCGGTGCGTGACCTGTACGTCCCCGACCGCCGGACGGGCCGCCCGGCAGCCCGTCCGGCGATCGGAGACACCGTCGGCCGGGCCTCAGAAGCGCTCCATCCAGTTCGTCTGCGCCGCACCGGCCGGCAGTGTCTCGCGCGGTTCTCCCGGCCGCTCGTGCCGGGAGCCCGTTCCCAGCCGCCGGCGCACCCCGCGTACCACCCGGCCCGCCGTGTACGTCGCGCCGAACACGAAGCGCATCGACGGGCCGAACGACGGCGCGCTCAGCAGACCGGTCACGAACAGACCGGGGTGTGAGGTCTCGAAGACGCCGTCCGTCTCGGGGGCATCGCCCGTGCCCACCGTGCGCAGGCTCCGGCGCAGCCGCTCGTCGAGCAGTCCGAGCCGGCCCAGGCCCGGGGTGAAGCCGGTGGCGGCGATGACGTGGTCGGTCGTGACGGCGTCCACCGAGCCGCGCGCGGAGACCAGGTCGAGCCGTACGCGGCCGTCGGCCGGGACGGCGGCGGCGACGCTCTCGCCGAACCGGACCTCCACCGACCGCTCGAACCGCTCCCGCAGCCACCAGGCACCGGCCGGGCCGAGCGCCGAGGTGAAGACACGGGCCCGGGTCGACGCGGGCAGCCGGCGGAAGACGCCGGGGGTCTGCGAGTAGAGCCAGTTCTTCCAGCCGCAGCCCAGGCCCGTGTGCGGGGCACGGGCGGCCTCGCCGAAGGGGCGGTCCAGGGGCGGCGGGAGGGTGTTCCAGTTCAGCCGGTGGGACCGGGCGACCACCCGTACGGTCGTCCCCTGCTCCGCGAGGAGCGTCGCGGTCTCCAGCGCGGCCTGGCCCGCCCCGACGACCGTCACGTCCAGGCCCTTGAAGCGCGTCAGATCCGCGTGGTCGACGCTGTGCGACACCCGCTCGGGCGGGAGGGCCCGCAGCGGGCCGGGGACATCGGTGAAGGGCCGGACGCCGACGGCCAGCACCACCGTGCGGGCGAGGAACGTCTCACCGCCGCCCGCACCCCCGTCGTCGACGGTGACCTCGAACCCGCCCCCGGCACGGGGACGTACGGCGGTGACGGTCCGTTCCTCCACCGGCGGCGCCGCGTTGGCGGCGAACCAGAGGCCGTACGAGGCGAAGAAGCCGACCGGCAGCGGGACCCCGTGCCGGGCATCCACCCCCTGGGCGGCCGCGTAGGCCGCCAGCCCGTACGCCCCCTTGGGGTCGGACAGGTTCGACGCCCACGGCTCCGACTTCAGGAACATGCCGGGCGGCATGCCGTCCCGCCAGGCGGCCATCGGCCGCCCGAACACCCGGGGCTGGAGGCCGGCCGCCGCCGCGTGCGAGGCGATCGACAGGCCGTACGGGCCGGCACCCACAACTACCAAGTCCTGCATAGGAGTTCGCCGCTCTCTCTGTTCTCTCGGGGTCTGGTGGACGCGCGGATCGGCGTGGATCAGCGCGGGACGGGAGGCGTGGTGCCGTCCGGGGTGCGCCGGCGCTGTCGTACGCCGGACAGGAGCGACCGGGGTGGCGCGGTACGGGGCCGGCGCCTCAGCCGGCGTACGCCGCCGCGCGCCGCGTGCAGGAGCCAGGCCCCGGTCATGGCGTACGCGGGCCACGGGTCGTCCCGCGCGAACCACGCCGTCTCCGTGCTCACCGCCCGGACCCGCCGGGGCCGCCGCGCCGGAGGCCGGTGCCGGCGCCCCGCCGAGGACAGCACGGACAGCAGCGCGTAGTTCTCGACGACGAAGGTCCTGTCGTACGCGGGCACCGGGGCCGGCACGGGCCGCCCGGTGAGGTCCAGATGCAGCGCCCGTACGACGTCCGTGCCCGACGGGTCGGTGAAGAGACGGAACTGGGCGCCGGGCCGCGGGTTGAAGTCGAGCAGGTGGTACGCGCCGGTGGCGGCGTCGAGCCGGAAGTCGAGATCGACGATGCCCCGGTACCCGAGCGCGGCGACCACCTCGCCGGCCAGCCGCTCCACGGCGGGGTTGGGCAGCCACCGGCCGACGGCCGTCATCCCGGCCCCGACCGGCCACGACCGTTCCTTGCGGCCGGTCGCGCCCATCAGGAGCGTGCCGTCACGGCCGCTGTAGCCGTGGAAGAACCAGTCGAGATCGCGCCCCACCGGCAGCAGTTCCTGGAGCAGCAGCCGGCTGCCCGCCTCCGCGCTCCGCCCGAACAGTTCCCCGGCCTCCCGCGGCGAGCGCACCACGACGGTGCTGCGCAGCCCGGAGTCCTCGGGCAGCAGCCACGGCCTGCTCCACTTCGCGACCACCGGCAGCCCGAGCGCCCACGCCGCTCGCGCGGCCTCCTCGCGGTCACCGGGAACGATCGTGCGGGGGTGCGGCAGCCCGAGCGCACCGCAGATGGCGGCCAGCTCCCCCTTGTCGGCTACCCGCTCGGGCAGGCCTGACGGTTGTTCAGGCAGGAGATAGCGGCCGGCCAGCCGGGGCCTGAGCCGGGCGACCGTGATCGCGCTCAGATCGTCCAGGGGGACGAGGACGGCGGGGGCGCCGAGCCGCTCCGAGAGCCGCACCAGCAGACCGTGCAGTTCCTCCCCCTTCTCGGCCACCGTCACGCTCCGCAGATAGCGGGACCTGGCGACCGGGCTGCGCGGCGACTCGATCACCGCGTGCACCGTGATTCCGGCCCGGCCGAGGGATCTGACGGCGCCAAGGGTTCCGTGATGAAACGGATTCGGGTCGAGCCGCACAAGCACAGCGGGGACGCTGATGTCAAAGCTCGCCACGGTTGTGTCCTTCATTTTCGATGACCCATGCGAGGGGTGAAATTCCCGAACGGTCTAGTGAAAGGGCGGACCGGGTTCCCGATCGGCTCATTAGCAATACTTTTGCGGCAGTGCGACACGGAACGCGTCCCCTCCATGAGGAGCACACATGTCCTATCGACGTCGACGGCTGATCAGCACCTGGCTGGGTGTCATCACGGCCGGCCTCCTTGCTTCAGGTTCCGTGCTGCCGATGGCGAGTTACGCCGCCGGTCCCGACGCCCCCGGAAGTCCCGAACCACCGGAAGTGGCGTCACCGGCGGTCGGCGCGTACCTCGACTACGGTCCCGAGGGCGTCCGCCGTATCGCCGGTATGCAGAAGTGGCTCGGCGGTACGGAACTCCGGGTCGGGCACACGTACCTCCCGGGCGACGTGTGGTCCAACATCGAGGGCAGCCCGAGCTTCGTGCGGGACTGGGCCGAGTGGAGGAAGGCCCGTGCCGACCGCATCTTCGTACTCAACGTCCCCATGCTCGAACGCAACGAGGGCCGGGTCCACGACCAGGTCGTACGCAAGGAGCTGCGCCGGGGCGCGCGGGGCGACTACGACCGGCACTTCGAGGTCCTGGCGCAGCGGCTGGTCTCGCTCGGGGTGCCGGACACGGTCGTCGTCCTGGGCTGGGAGATGAACGGCACCACGTACACCCACCGCTGCGGCCCCGACCCGCAGGCGTGGAAGGCGTACTGGAAGCGGATCGTCGGCGCCATGCGGGCCGTGCCCGGCCAGGAATTCCGTTTCGATTTCGCTCCGAACCGCGGAAAGGACGCCATTGCCTGGACCGAGTGCTATCCGGGCGACGACGTCGTGGACATCGTGGGAATGGACTCCTACGACCAGCCGCCGGGACGGACGTTCGACGAGCAGGTGAACGAGCCGTTCGGACTCCGTAAGCATGTGGAGTTCGCCGCTGAACATGGAAAGGTTATCTCCTATCCGGAGTGGGGCCTCTTCCGCAACGGCGACAACCCCGAATACATGCGCGGCATGCTCAAGTGGATCGAAGAGCACCGGCCGATGTATCACACGCTCACGGATTACTGCCCGCACGGCGTCTGGCAGTGCGCCGAGAATCCGCGGTCCTCGAAGGTGTTCCGTACGGCGCTGTACGGGCTGAAGCCCGAGCCGCGGCCCGAACCCGAGCCGAGCGTCCCGCCGGTCACGGAGCCGACCACGCCGCCGGTCCCGCCGGTCACGGAGCCGAGCACGCCGCCGGTCCCGCCGGTGCCCGAGCCCAGCACCCCGACGAAGCCCGAGGCGCCCTCGAACTGCAAGGCGCTGACCTTGAGTTCGTGGATCGAGACCCTGCTCGGGAAGAAGGTCTGCCTCCGCTTCGGCGGCTGGGAGCGCTGGCTTTCCTGACCGGTCGTCATCGCGGCGGCGGCGAGGGCCTGTCCCGGGTCATGTTCCGGGTCGTCCCTTGCCGTCGCCGCGGCGCGTCCGCCTCGCCAGGCCCGCCTTCATCGCCGGCAGCCGCTCGTTGACCAGGACGGCGGCCCGGCCGCGCGCGGCGGCGCGGGCGGCGACCAGCCGCAGCGACGGGGCCAGCAGACCGCGTGCCAGCAGCAGCCGTTGGTTGCAGACGGTCTCGGGGCGCCAGTGGTGCTTGTACGGCTCGTTGCCGCGCAGCATGCTCAGCGTCGTACCCCCACCGACCCCACCGACCCCACCGGCCCCGCCGCCGCTGATCCGCCGGGCGCTCTCCCGCAGCAGCATGGTCGCGACGTCGACCTTGCGGTCGCGCAGCATCGGGTCGGCGCCGTACAGATAACCGCCCGCGAGCCGCGGTGACATCAGCGTGAGGTCGGCGGCCACCACCTCGCCCGCGAGCCGGAATTCGGTGACCATCGCGTCGCCGCACTCGACCATGGACCGCGCCGAGCGTGTCAGATGCTCCGCGAAGCGCGCGCTGAGGTGCTCGGGAGTGACGCCGCGCCCCTGCCACTGGAGCCGGTGCAGTTGGAGGAGCCGTTCGACGGCGGTCGGGACCTCGTCCACGGGTACGACGCGTTCCTCGATGCCGAGCGAGTCGATCTTGCGGATCTTGGCCCTGGCGCGCTGGGCGCGGGACGACGGCAGACGGCCGAGCAGTTCGTCCATGGGGACGGCGGGCAGTTCGAGGCAGAGCGAGTCCACCAGCCGGTCGCGGGCGCCGTCCCAGCAGTCGTAGACGCGTTCGGCGGCGGCACCGGGCCGTACCTCGCGGAGGTCGATGACGGCGGTACGCGCGGCGGTGGCGAGTGCCTTCGCGAGGGCCTGGGCCGCGCTGTCGGCGCAGTCGTCGTCGAGCAGGACGTCGGAGAAGTCGGAGATGGAGCCGCCGAGTTGGACCAGCACGGGGAACGGCCGGTGGACCAGCATCAGCGGGGCCGCGGCGACGAGGGTGCCACCACGGCGTACGAGGACGACGCGGAGCCGGCCGGGGGCGCCGTACGACAGCCACCAGGAGTGCAGCCACGCGTGGCTCTGGAACGGGGTGGCCGTGGCGCAGCGGCGGTGGAGCGCCGTCCACTCGGCCGCGAGCGCGCCGAACCGGTCGGGGTCCCGGCAGATCTCGGAGGTCAGTGCGGTGAAGGTGCCTCTGCCGACGGGCGCGACCGGGGCCGTGCCCGTACGCACAAGACGCTTGGTGGTCGATTCCGTTGCCATCACACGCTTTCTGTCTGCGGCACGGGTGCCGTCGATGGACCGGGAACCGACGCGTGCGCCTCGGCGGCCCGCCGGCGCTTCGGGCGGACCAGCAGTCCGAGCCCGCCGAGCAGTCCGCCGGCGGCGGCGCCGACGAGCGCGGCCAGCGGCGCCGACGGTGACACGGGGCTGGTGGGCTTGACCGCGCGGGAGAACTGGACCACCCGTACGTTCGTACTGCCCTGCATCTGCGTGCCGTTGAGGACCAGCGAGCGCGCGACACCGTCGGCCATGCTGACGGCCGCCTGCGGGCCGCTCGACGTGGCGGTCACCGAGATCATCGGGGCGTCCGGCGAGGTGACGGTGGTGACGTTCTCCTTGAGCACCTTCGAGGAGACCCCGGCCCACACCTGGGCGTCGCCGACGGCGGCGACCTGTGAGGCGACCCGCCCGTACGCCTGCGCGAAGCCGAGCGCGGCGGCCGGGTCGGCCTTGTCGGTCGGTACGACCAGTACGTAGCTGGTGGCGGAGTACTGCGGCGTACGGAGCATGCCGTACCCGCCGCCCGCGAGCGCCCCGATCAGGACGCCGACCGGCACGATCCACCAGACGGGCAGGGCCCTGATCCTCGACAGGACGCGGCCGGGCCATGCGCCCGCGCGGCGCCCGCCGCTCTCGTTCTCGGTCATCGTCGAACTCACTCCTCGGGGGTGGCCGGGCGGCGGACGGGGCGCCCGGAGGAGCCGCCGTTCCGGCGCAGGGCGTGGTCGTAGACGGACATCAGCTGTTCGGCGCTGCGGGAGATGTCGTAGTGGCGCGCGGCGGGCGGTACCACCAGCCGGTGGGAGCCGTCGGCGGCCGTGAACCGCTCCTGAAACGTGGTCAGTTCGGCGACCAGCTCCGTGACCGCCCCGCTGATCTGGCGCGCTCCGGGTGCCGCGTCGGCGGGCAGGTCCGTGAGGGCGGGGCAGGTGACGTGCAGGACGGGCAGCCCGGCGGCCAGGCCCTCGACCACGGCGAGCCCGAAGGCCTCGTCCTCGGAGGTGGACACGAAGAGGTCCATGGCGGCGAGGAGTGACGGCAGGTCAGGTCCGTTGTCGCTGCCGGGATTCGGTGGCGGGTCCTCGCAGGCGCCGTGCAGCAGTACGCGGTCGGCGGCGCCCAACTCCGTTGCCAGGGAACGCAGTCGATCGCGCTCCGGGCCTTCGCCCACCAGCAGGAGGCGGGCGGCGGGCAGTGCGGCGACGGCCCTGACGAGGGTGTCGAAACGCTTGCCCGTACTGAGCCTGCCGACGCCGCCGACGACGAACGCGTCTGCGGGCAGGCCGAGTTCGGCCCGCGCCTTCTGCCGGGCCGTCTCGTCGTAGGCGAAGCGCGGCACGTCGATGCCGTTGGGCACGACGTGGATACGGTCGCGGCGTACGCCCCAGCGGCGCAGCCGGTGCGCGACGGTCGTCGAGACGGCGACGGTCGCCGTGCCGAGGCGTTCGCTGCCGAGGTAGAGGGCGCGGGCGCCGGCGGTCAGCGGGCGGCCCTCGATCTGGTGGGCGCCGAGCGAGTGCTCGGTGGCGACGACGGTGCGGACGCCCGCGAGGCGCGCGGCGAGGCGTCCGTACACGCAGGCCCGGTAGAGGTGCGTGTGGACCAGGTCGTACCGGCCGTCCCTGATCAGCCGTGTGAGCCGGGGCAGCGCGCCGAGGTCCCGGTTGCCTCTTATGCCGAGGTCCGTGACGGGGAAGCCGTCGGCGGTGATGCCCCGTGCGACGGCGCCCGGGTTGGTGAGCGTGACGACGGCGCTGTCGGTGGGCAACTGGCGCAGCAGGAGGCGCAGTTGCTGTTCGGCGCCGCCGATGCCGAGGCCGGTGATGACGTGCAGGACCTTCACGAGGCGCCGCCCTCGCGCGCGGTGGTCCGCACGGCCTGGGCGTCGGCGTACGGAGCGTACGCGGCGTGCGGGACCGGCTCGCGGCGCCGGCCGTGCAGCGCGCGCTTCAGGAACAGCCGGGGCGCGGTGTCCTCCTGGCCGATGTGAACGCGCGGCAGGGCGAACAGACCGGTGAGCGGGCCGGGGCTGATGCCGACCGCGTACCGGTAACCGGCGTCCCGTACGGCGGACATGGCGCGCTCGTCGACCGTGCCGTACGGATAGCAGAACCCGGTCACCTCGCCGCCCGTGATCGCGCACAGCGCCTCCCGGCTGCCGCGCGTCTCGTCGCTCAGCAGTGCTTCGTCGGCCTCGGTGAGATCGGTGTGGCGCAGCCCGTGCGAGCCGACCTCCATGCCCGCCGCCGCTGCCTCGCGGATGCCGTCCTCGTCGAGGAGGGGCTTGCGCGGGCCGAGGCTGTCCCACGCGTTGGTGCCGCCGAGGCGGCCGGGGAGCACGTAGACGGTGGCGGTGAACTCGTACCGGTGCAGCAGCGGCACCGCGTTCGTCAGGAAGTCGGCGTAACCGTCGTCGAACGTCAGCCCGACGAGTCCGGCGCCGCGGCCCTCCGCGCGGGCGACCAGCAGGCGCTCCATGCTGACGCCGGTGAGCCCGCGGCGGCGCATCCAGCGCAGCTGGCGGTCGAGCCGGTCGGGCGAGACCGTCACGCGGTAGGGGTCGTCGGTCGGGTCGGTGATCGAGTGGTACATGGCTGCCCACAGGGGGCCTGCGGAGACCGTGTCAGCGGACATCGATGAGCTTTCTTGTGGCGGAGCGGACAAGGGAGTTGATCTCGGGTGCCTGCAGGGCGCGGGCGATGACGAGGAACACGGCGGCGACCACCAGGCAGGCGACGGCCGCCGCCGGCACGGGTGCCGGGATGAGGGCGCCGCAGAGCCATCCGGCGCCGGTGGCGGCAGCGGCGGCGGCGCTGAGTTTGACGAGCCCTCCGGTCATGTGGCGGACCCGCACGGGGACGCTGTGCCGGGCGACGCCGTGCAGCAGCAGTACGGCCGTGACGGTGATGCCCAGCGCGTTGCCCGCCGCGATGCCGAGGACGCCCCAGTCACCGACGAGCAGTGCGCCGCCCGCGGTGGTGAGGGCGAGGCCGACGAGCATGGCGAGCGCCGGGAACCACAGGGGGCGGGCGGCGGAGAAGTAGCAGCGGACAAGGGCACCGACGAGGGTGTGGCCGAGCAGCCCCAGTGCGTACACACGCATCACGGCGGCGGTGGCCGCCGTGTCCGCCCGGTCGAAAGCACCGCGCTGGAAGAGGATTTCGATGATCTGCGGGGCGCACGCGATGACGGTCGCGGCGCCCACCAGCACGATGACACCGGCGAGGGCGAGGTCACGCTCGACGCGCCGCCTGGCCCGGTCGGTGTCCCCGGCCGCCATGGCGCGCGCGACGACCGGGAAGGTGACCGTGCAGAGCATCAGGGACAGGACCATCGGCATCTGCGCGACCTTCTGCGCGTAGTTGAGATGCGAGATGGCTCCGGCGGGCAGGGGCGCGGCGAGGAAGCGTTCGATGAGGACCTGGGACTGGCGGGTGAGGGCGAAGACGATGACGGGGGCGAGAAGCCCGAGGGCGACGAGCGGCCGGGCGGCGCCGCCGGGCGGTTCGTGTGCCGGGGTCTGTTCCCGCTGCTGCTCCAGTTCGTGCTCCGCCGTCGCGCGGCGCTCGCGCAGCCGGCGCAGGACGACCGGCGCCTGGACGAGGACCATCAGCACGCCGCCGACGGCGACCCCGGCGGCCGCGGCCCGCACCCCGAGCCGGTCGCTGAGGATCAGCATCGTGGCGATGATGCCGATGTTGTACGCGACGTAGATCATCGCGGGCGGTACGAAGCTGCCGTGCGCCCGCAACGCGGCGCTGCAGTACCCGGCGATGCCGAAGCTGAAGGCACAGGTGGCCGTCAACCGCGTGCAGTCGACGGCCAGTTGGGTGTCGGGGAGGCCGGGGGCCAGCAGGGCGACCACCCAGGGCGCCGCCAGCATCAGCAGGACGGCGCCCGCGCTGAGCGCGAGCAGCAGACTCGGCAGGGTCGTACGCAGCAGGGCGTGCACGGGGTCGCGGTCGCGCACCGACGGGCCGTCGGGCGGCAGGTCGTCGAGGAGTGGTCCCCGCGCGGCCCGGCGCGCGAGCGCGAGGCTGAAGGCGGGTACGAGGATGAGCGCCATCGCGTCCTCGATGAGCAGCGTCGAGGCGACTTCGGGAACGGTCCAGGCGACGAGGAACGCGTCGGTGCCGGGGCCTGCGCCGTAGAGATGGGCGATGGTCTGGTCGCGTACGAGACCGAGCACCGCGCCGGCCGCGGTGAGGAGGGCGGTCACCAGAGCCGCGCGGGCGAGGAAGCGGTTGGAGAAGTAGGCACCGCGACCGCCGTCCGGGTCGGCCGTCGGGGCAGCGGCCTCCATGTCGGGCGGCGGCGGCCCGGCGGGCGGTGACGCGGGGGCGGGCGTAGGCGTAGGCGAGGGCGGTGGGCGGCGGCCGGGGACGGCGGGCTCCGCCGCCCTGCCGGGCTCGGCGGGCGGCGACTGGGTCGCACCGGTCAGATCGGTCATGCCGCACCGGCCCCCGAGTCGACGCCTCCGCGCGCGACTCGACCGACAGCCTGGCCGGAGGCACCTCCGACGTCGGCCCGCCGGTCGAGTGCCCACCACGCGGCCAGGCCGAGCACGACGGCGGTCAGCACCGTGGAGGGCCCGCCGATGTCCGCGTAACCGAAGTCCACCAGCTGCCAGATCAGCAGTCCGGCGCCGACGAGCGCGCAGTCGACGCCCGTACGTCCGCGCCGCGCGCCCGGCAGTCGCCGCAGTGCGAGGACGAGCAGCGCCGCCCAGCTCCCGGCCAGTGCGAGCAGGCCGACGAGCCCCTGTTCGCTGAGGATCAGCAGATACATGTTGTGCGGCGAGAGCAGCGGCTGGCGCTGGAAGCCCATCCCCGCGCCGGCCGTGTCGCTGCCCGACGACAGCGCGATCGAGGAGTGGCTGTCGCGGTAGGCGGGGAAGCCCTTCAGCCCCACGCCCGTGACCGGGTCGGTGCGCCACATCCCGGCCGCCGCCGCCCACATCGTGTACCGGTCGGTGACCGACCGGTCGGGCGCCTCGGTGACTTCGGTGATGCTGCCGAGCCGGTCGGACACCAGTTGGGAGCCGATACCGAGTCCGCCGACGAGTACGACGCCGAGCGCCGCCGCCACGAGGGCGACGCGGGCCGCGCGGCGCAGCCCGGAGAGCGCGAGTTGCAGTGTGACGGCCACGACCGTCGCGATCCACGCGCCCCGGCTGAAGGAGAGCACGAGCGGCAGGAACAGCAGTGCGGCGCAGCCGAGGGCGGCGGCGCGCTGGCCGCGCGGCACGTCCCGCCGGCCCACCGGTCCCGTCCCCGCGCCCAGGGCCAGGCCGACGGCGGCGACCAGGCCGTACGAGACGACGGTGGCCATGCCCATGACGTCGGTGGGGCCGAACGTCCCGACCGCGCGGACGTCTTCACCCATGTACGAGGCGCCGGTGCCGGTCAGGTACTGGACGACGCCGATGAGCCCCTGCACCAGCGCGAGGGCCACCATCGACCAGGCGACGAGCCGGAAGTCCCGGCGGTTCCTGATGAGCAGCAGCAGCGCGCCGGGCACCAGCACGAAGATCTGGAGGTAGCGCGCCACTCCCGGCAGGCTGGACGCGGGGTCGTACGACGTGATCGCGGCGGCGCACACCCCGAACACCGGAAGTCCCAGGACCAGCGCGGCCGTTCGGGTCAGCGGCCGGGCGCGGTCGCGCAGCACCCGTACGAGACAGAAGACGACCAGCAGCGCGGACGCGGCGTCGGCCACCGTCCCGGAACCGGCCGACCCGTCCCCGGAGGGGCCCGTCACCGGGACGGCGAGGAGCGCCACGACCGCCAGGACGGGCAGCAGCGGCGCGTCCCGGCGCAGCGCGTCGCGCCAGTCCCGTGGGGCGGACGCGGCGGCCGGTAGGGGGTCGGACTCGGTGCGGGGGGCCAGGAGCAGCGCGCCTCGGGCGTCGGCCACGTCAGCTCCCCGCCGGGCGGACGAGCGAGAGTGCGGTTCGGATGATGATGCACACGTCCTGCCACAACGACCAGTGGTCGATGTAGTGGTTGTCGAATCGGGAGCGGTCCTCGATGGAGGTGTCCCCGCGCAGCCCGTGGACCTGCGCGAGTCCGGTGATACCGACGGGCATCCGGTGGCGTGCCGCGTAACCGGGGTGCGTCTTGCTGAAGTTGGCGACGAAGAAGGGGCGTTCGGGGCGGGGCCCGACGAGGCTCATGTCGCCGCGCAGGACGTTCCAGATCTGGGGCAGCTCGTCCATCGACGTACGGCGCAGGAGATGGCCCACCAGGCTCATCCGCCGGTCGTTGGCGACCGACCAGCGGGTGGCCGCCTCGTGGTCGTCGGCCGGGCGCAGGGTGCGGAACTTCAGCAGGGTGAAGGGGCGGCCGTGCTGACCGACGCGTTCCTGACGGAACAGCACCCCGGGGCCGTCGAAGAGTCGTACGGCGAGCGCGCAGGTCAGCAGCACCGGTGAGATCGCGAGCAGGACGGGGGCCGCGACGGCGACGTCGAGCACGCGCTTGGCGAGGGTGCCGCGGCGTACGGTGGGCGGGGCGACACGGCGGCAGGTGAAGCCCCAGACGTGCTGCGACATTCCGCCGCGACCGCCGGCACCGTCGCCGCCGCCGACGAACCAGGTGGCGCAGCCGTACTCGTGGAAGAGCGCGACGAGCCCGGACCTGTCGGCGTCGGCCCCGGCACCTGCCGTACCTCTCGTACCGTCGATGAACACCGCCTGCTGGACGCCGTTCTGGATGACGGCGCGGTGGATCTCCTCGATGGTGGTCAGCACGGGGAGCGCCGGAGCGAGGTGGTCCGCGTCCGCGTCGGAGTCCGCGTCGGAGGGATGCCCGTCACCGCGTACGGGGGCGACGATCCCGACGGGCCGCAGGCCGTACTCGGGGTGCCGGGCCAACAGCGCGGCGAGCCGTCGGCCCGCCGGCCCCGTGCCGACGACCAGCGCGGAACTCAGCCGGTTCCGCGCCGTGCGCCGCCGGTGTCCGTGGACGACGGCCCGGCAGCAGCAGGCGGCCAGTAACTGCGTGCCGCTCCCGGCCAGCAGGGCGGTGAGGTCCAGCGCGTGCGCGGGAAGGAGCGCGGCGTACAGCGCACCGGCGGCACACCACGCGACGAGGACGCGCGCGGCCAGCGCGGGGAGTTCGTCCAGGGCGGTGCGCGGTCCCGACGGGCGGTAGAGACCGGCGTACGCGTTGAGGACGGTGACGCACACCACGAGCTGCGCGATCAGCACCGTGTGGCGCTGTTCGGAGCCGAGGACGACGGTGCTGAGCAGGGCGGCCGCCCAGTCGGCGGCGAGGAGCGGCAGCGCGAAGCGCAGGGGCGCGGCCGTACGGCGGCGGGGCGGCAGCGCGAGACGGTCGGTCGCCTCGCGCTGGGGTGCGATCGAGGCGAACCCGAGGGACGGCTGTCCGGTGGCGGTGACGGTCGCCGGTCCGAGCGCGCCGAGTCCGCCGGGGCCGTGGGGGCCGCCGGGGCCGTGGGGGCCGCCGGGGCCGTGGGATCCGTGGGATCCGTGGGATCCGTGGCTTCCCGAACCCCGGCCTCGCGGCCCGGCACCCGCGGCCGGGTGCCCTGTCGGTCCGCGCCCCGACGGTGCGGGGACGCTGGTGCTTTCCGTGGTCACTGGGGAATCGGCTCCCTGCGCTCGGAGCGCGGCACGGCGGCCACGTCGCGGTACACGTCCGCGACGGCCCTCGCGGTCTGCCGCACGTCATAGGTGCTGAGTACGTGCTCGTGGCCCTGGCGGCCGAAGGTCTCGCGCAGGGGCCGGTCGCGCAGCAGCGCGCTGATCGCGGTCGCCGTCGCGGCGTGGTCCTCGGGCGGGGTCAGACAGTGCGCCCGCTGGGCGGGCGGCAGGCTCTCGCGCGCCCCGTCCACGTCGCTGAGCAGTACGGCGCGCCCGCTGGCCATGGCTTCGAGCGGCGAGACCGCCATGCCCTCCCAGCGGGACGGCAGTACGACGAGGTCCGCGGCCCGGTACCAGGGCGCGGTGTCGCGTACGGCTCCGGTGAAGAGCACCGACGGCGGGGCGCTCTCGCGCAGCCGCTCGGCGTCGGGGCCGTCGCCGACGAGTACGAGACGGGCCCGGGGCACCTCCTGGAGGACCAGCGGCCAGGCCCGGAGCAGGATGTCCTGGCCCTTCTGCCGGCAGAGCCGGCCCACGCACACGACGAGGGGCGTGTCCGGCGGGAGTTCGGCCAGCCGGGGAAGCGCGGCGCGGGCGGGGGCGGTCGAGGCGAGCCCGTCGGCGGTGTCCGCCGGGCGGAAGCGGTCGGCGTCGACACCGTTGTGGACGACGGACCAGGGCGCCCGTACGCCGGCGCGCTCGCCCCGGTCGCGCTCGGCCTCGCTCACGCAGACGACGCGCGCGGTCCAGCGGGCGGCCAGTCGTTCCCAGCCCCGGGCGAGGGCCGCCGTCGTACCGCTGACCGCCTCGAACGACCAGGCGTGCGGCTGGAACACGGTCGGGGTCCGTCCCCGTACGGCCAGGCGTCCGGCGAAGCCGGCCTTCGCGCTGTGCGCGTGCACCACGTCGGGCCGGATCCGCCCGACCAGTTCGGCGACCCGCCGGATCTCGGCGGGCAGTCCGAACCCGGGGTCGCGGGTCGCGTGCCAGACCTCGGTCTCGGCGCCCAGCGCGGCCACGTCGGCCGTGAGCGGCCCGTGGTCGGGGCAGGCGACGACGACCCGCATTCCGGCGGCGACTTGCGCGTGTACGAGATCGGCGACGACCCGGCCCACTCCTCCGTCGACCGGCTGGACGAGATGGAGAACGGTGAAGCCAGGACCGGGACTGTGCCTTGGTGACCGCACGCGCAACTCACTCCACTCATGGTCTCTGGTGTCGTGGATCGGACAATCCGTTAAACCCGGAAGCGCTGCTGAAGCGCCGCCGAGTGAGCCGGCTCAGCGCCGCGCGTCCACCGCTACGAAAAACGCGCCGAGCCAGATCGAGTCGCGCCCGGTCCGGAAACTTACGTTCATAGTGTCGCCTCCCGGGACGAGCGCTTCACGCAACTCGAAGACATCGGAGTCATATCCAAGAGTGTTCTTGTAAGCGGGTTGTCGTTTAATCTGATTGGATCCGTCATCAGCAATACTTGAATTCATCACATCGGAGGCCGGATTCGCACTGTCGCCGACAGAACGCGCCTTCCCGCGCCCCGTCCCGACGGTCAGCGAATCGCCGCCCGTCCCGGGGTCCCCGTCGTAGGAGACGATCCCGATGGAGCCCGTACCGCGAGCCGGCGTCGGCAGCTTCCCGAGGTCGACCCGCAACTCCCGGTGCCGGTCGTCGAGCGCCTCGAAGCCGTCCCAGACCGTCAGATGACGCAGCGGGTCCTCGGGCCGCTCGTACGCGACGACCATCGTCCAGCCGCCCCACGCGCCCGCAGCCGTCCTGCCCATCGCGACGTTGATCTGCGCCACCGTGTACATGCCCGAACCCGCCGACCGGACCAGCGGCGTGATGTCGGCCGACGCCTGGTAGGCATCGGCGCCACCGGCCGTACGGTGGCCGACCAGCGTGTCGGACAGGACTTCCTTGTACGCGCCGCCGGGCTCGGCGATCAGTACGCGGCCGTTGTCCGCCGGCGGCTTCTGCTCACCGACGCGGAGGTTGCCGCCCCAGTAGAGCCGGGCGTAATTCACCTTGGCGCCGGCCGGTACGCGCAGTTCGCCCCGGGTCGAGTTGTAGGTGTTCGGGTCCTTGTCGAGGTCCGTGTAGAACATGTCGTACTGATCGTTGGACGCCGTGGCACTGCTCCGCGCGGCCCGGCAGGCGTCGGCATCGGCGGGGCTGACGGGGGTGAACTCGCCCGTGGTACGGCAGGTGATGGCCGAATTGGCCGCCCGGACGATCCCGCCGTGCTGGACGGCGTGATAGCGCTCACCGAACGGAATTCGGGTGCCCTCTTCGGCGGGTGCGGCCGACGAGACCGAGGTCGGAGCCATCGCCACCGCGGACACCGTCGCCGTCGCCGTCACGGCGAACAGCAGACCGCGCCTTACAGCATGAACCGCGCTATCGCGCATGGAGACTCTCCGACCCGAAGAATGAATCGACAGTGCACCCTTACAGAGCGCGGACTGAAAATCACGTGAGACGCGCGGACCGTACCAAAGCACCGTCGCTTTCCCGGAATCGGGCCGTTCCCAAACCTCGTTTCACGGCCTTTCGAACTCTTCGGGGGATCCGGCGTTTCCCGAACGGCCGCCGGTCGTTGAGCCTGTCGCACCATTGGTAAATCGAAAGGATATGGTGATGAAGCGAGTCGCTAAGTCCGTCGTCCTGGCATCGTCGAGTGCCGCCCTTCTCCTCGCCGGTGCCGGCATGGCTTCCGCCAGCGCCGGTGCCGAGGGTGCCGCGGTCAACTCCCCGGGCGTCCTCTCCGGCAATGTGGTCCAGATCCCGGTCCACATCCCGATCAACCTCTGCGGCAACACGGTGAACGTCGTCGGCCTGCTCAACCCGGCCTTCGGCAACACCTGCGTCAACGCCTGACCTCTGAAGAGGCTCCCCCGAGCGCTGCTTCAGGCACGGCCGGGTCCGGCAGCAGCGCTGTCGGACCCGGAACCGTTTCTTCACTCATTCGGACCGCAACCGATCAGCACGCCCCGCGTTGATCGGTAAGTCGGGCAACTGCGCCCGTAACGCCATTCCCTTAAGACCGAGGAGCTCATCCCCATGTCGCGTATCGCCAAGGCTGTTGTTCTGTCCTCCGCGGCTGCCGCCGCCGTCGTCGGCGCCTCCGGTGCCGCCATTGCCGACAGCGGCGCCCAGGGCGCGGCTGTCGGTTCCCCGGGTGTCATCTCCGGCAACGCCGTCCAGGTCCCCGTGCACGTGCCCGTGAACCTCTGCGGCAACACCATCGACGTCATCGGCCTGCTCAACCCGGCCTTCGGCAACACCTGCGTCAACGCCTGAATCTGACAGCAGTCAGTCCTGCCGTCACCCACGGCAAGAGCCGCTCTCCGCACCCGGGTACTCCGGGGGAGGGCGGCTCTTCCGTTGCGCTCCGTTGTACTCCGCCGTACGAAGGCCTCCGCTGTACGAAGGCGGGTCCGGCCACCCTTTCGGCGGCGACACGCGTCCCGGACGGGTGAGAATCCCCGGCGGCCCGGTCCAGGTCAGCGGGGTCGAAGCGGCCGATTGGCGGACACCGGGCGGCGCTCCCGAACGGTTGCGGGCCACGGCCCCGCGACCCACGGTGAAGACGAAACCCCCCGACGTGTCCTGAAAGGACCTTTTCATGCGTTCCCTCGTCTCTTCCCGCGCCGCAGCCGCCGCCGTCTGCGCCGCACTCGTCCTCGGCACCGCCGGCACCGCCGTCGCCACCACCGCCCACGAGACCCCGGCCGGTGTCGGTGCCGACGTGGCCCGCGCCCCGATCGCCGACGCCGAGGCCATCAAGCAGCAGACGCAGACGCTGGCTTCGCTCTCCAACGCCATCACGCCGGTCACCGACCTGCTCACGGCCGTCCTCAAGGCGGACAACGGCCAGATCGCCGCCGCGGACGTCCAGAAGCACCAGGCCGCCATCAAGAAGGCGCTGGACGCCGTGAAGAACGCCGCGCCGGCCAACCCGGCAAAGCCCGCCAACCCCGCGGGTAACGCTGGCAACGCCAACCCGGTGAACGCCGTGGGCGCCGACCACAAGGCCCCGGCCGCGGCCGACGTGACGGCCCAGGCCGTCGCCTCCGTACAGAAGGCGACGGACGCGCTGCTCAAGGCGACGACCGCCAAGGACGCGACCGCCGTCGCCACCCAGTCGAAGGCCGTCGTGACGTCGCTGGTCAACCTGACCACGGCGCTCGTCATGAACGGCAGCCTGCCGGCCCCGAACCTGCCGGGTCTGCCCGAGCTGCCGAAGCTGCCGGGCGCCGAGGCTCCCGCGCCGGCCCCGGAGCTTCCGGGCGTGCCGTCGACGCCGAAGCTCCCGTAACACCGCGTACGCCGCAGCGGCCGTACCGACCCCGTCAACATGGGGCCTGTACGGCCGTTCGTCGTGTCCGGCACGCTCGGAGATCGTTACTGAGGACGAGGTCAGTAAGCGAGAACAACCGTTGAGAGAAGGATTCACCATGAAGCCCATGAAGGCCGCCGCTGTCGTCGCCGGTTCCGTGCTGGCGCTGGGCGCCGCCGCCCCGGCGTTCGCCGGCGAGAATCTCCCGATGAGCCTGAACGGCGGACTGGGCCAGGCCGCCGAGACGGTGACCAACCAGGAGAGGCTGGACCCCTCCGTGGTGAACACGAACGCGCTGGACCCGAAGAACGAGGGCTCGCTCGTCAACAGCCTGGGCGACGTGGCGAAGGGGCTGAACGGCGGCGCCAAGGACGGCAAGGGCAAGGGCACCGGCAAGGGCGGCAAGGGCAAGGGCGGCGCCAAGAGCGGCAAGGGCGGCGCGATGCTCGGGGGGATCCCGCTCGGTCAGTAGTCCGGGACGGTCACCGCTTCCGTACGACGGCGGCCGCACGGAGTCATCGCACGCGAGTGCGGGCTCCGTGCGGCCGCTTCGTCTTTCGTACGAGATCGGGCCGGGCCGGGTCAGCTGGTCCAGAAGTCCCACCAGCGGGTCAGGACGAGCATCCCGATGGTCCCGATCCACAGCACCGGCACCACCCAGTGGAACTCCCCCGCCGCGGCGCGCAGTCCGGCCGGCGCGGGAAGGATCCGGTGCGTGATGTTGTGCGTGGTGACGTAGGAGAACATGACGATCGTGGCGACCCACGCCAGCGAGCACCAGAGGCAGAGCGAGCCGATGTGGTAGAGCGACTGGTACTGCAGCCAGGTGCAGAAGCCGACGCCGAACAGCATCCCGGCGTTGAGCCCCAGCCAGAACCACCGCCGGTACCGCGCCCCCGCGAGCAGCCCCGCGCCGACGCACATCACGACCGCGTACGTCACCAGCCCCAGCATCGGATTCGGGAACCCGAAGGCCGACGCCTGGTCGCTCGTCATGATGTTCCCGCACGACACCACCGGGTTCAGGCTGCACCCCGGCGTGAAGCCCGGGTCCTCCAGCAGCTTGAACTTGTCGATCGTGATCACCCACGACGCCAGCACACCCGCCGCGCCCGTCACCACCAACAACCACGCCAGCACCCGCCCCGCCCCGAAGCGGCGCGTCCCGTCCCGCGCGGGGTCGTCCTCGTACCTGTCCGCGTCTGACGACGACGCGTTGTCGATCAATGCTGTTGCCATGGTGTCCACTCCACCGGTTCGGTCACGCATTCGAAGTAGCGTTTCAGCTGTCCCCCTCGACACGCCGGACACAGTGACTCCGGGGTCAAGTACGGCGTTGCCAGAGCATGAACTCCGTCCGAGCACCCCGATGGCAGCGCCTCTCAGCGGTGCCCGAGCTCCGTGCCGAAGCGGTTCCCCCGCCCACTCCGCCGACCCCACCTCCGCCCACCGCCGCGCCGATCCCCACTCCCATCTACAGCGCTCTGGTACGGGAGTGGGGCGCGGCGGGACGTACGGTGCCCGCGAACGGCGGGTGAACCGGGGCGCGAGCCCGCGGGGGCCTGCGGGGGTTCGCGCTCAGCCGCGCAGGCTGCTCACCGGCACCAGGCAGTGCGCGGCTCCGGTCAGCACGGCCTCGTCGCCGACGAAGGCGCGCAGCGTCTCCTCGCTCACCGGCTTGCCGGGCGTGCCCTCGGGCCACGGCTGGGTGGCGATGATGAAGTACACCGCACCGGTCTCGCGCGCGTCCTCTTCCCACTCCGGCGGAACGGCGCACTGTGCCTTGAGATACGGCATGGTCAGTACGGCCCGCCCGGCCTGTACGAGCAGCGTGATCGGGACGTTGGGCGACTTGGCCACGTCGATCAGACCGGCGCCGGTCCTGAGACCGACCTCCTTGATGACGGCGTGCATCGCCTCTTCCCCGGCCTCCGCGCCGTCACGGCCGTCGCCGAGTGAATAGGCCAGCAGGAAAGGCGGGTTGCGCTCGTCGTCGGAAGGCTCGCTGGTCCAGGGAATTACCGTGAGGGTGCCCAGCAGAGGGGCGTATTGCAGGCTTCCCTGCGCGGTGTTGGTAGAGGTCATGCTTCGGCACAGTAGCGGCCCGTGGGCGCCATGAGTGAGTTCGCGTCACCCGAGTGGCGGAGCATTCGCCCCTCTGTGCGACAGCGCCCGTTCGATACCCCCATCTGCCGTGTGTTCGGCGCACGCTGATGTCTTGTCGGCCGTGGGAAGCTCGAAGCCACGGAAGGAATGAACAATGACGCCGAATCTCGCCGATCCCTCGTTCTGGCAACTGCCGCATTCCGAAAGGCTGGCGGGTTTCGCGCGGCTCCGCGCCGCCGGGGCGCCGCGGTACTTCGTGGAGCGGCCAGGGGGTCGGCTGCGGCCGGAGCGGGGCTTCTACGCGCTGGTCGGGCACGCTGACGTGGTGGAGGCCAGCCGCAACGCGCAGGTGTTCGGCAGCGCGCCCGGCGTCACCACTCCCGAGCCGGCCCGCTGGGTGCGGGCGCTGTTCGGGGAGTCCCTGGTCAATATGGACGAGCCGCAGCACACTCAACTGCGGCGGATCGTCTCCCGTGCCTTCACTCCCCGCATTCTCGCCGCGACGGAGGAAGATGTCCGCTCGGTGGCGAAGCGCATTGTGGACGACATGCTCAGGGAGCGTCCGGCGGATTTCGTCACGGCGGTCGCGTCACGTATGCCGTTCGAAATCATCTGCAATCTGATGGGCATCCCCGAGAAGGAGCGCCCGTCGATCCTCGCGCAGGTGAATCGGGCATCCGTCGAAACGGGCGTCGCGCGCACGGTGCGGCAGCGAATTCGCGTACCCGGAAAGGGCCTTCGCGCCCTGGCGTCCATGCAGGGAATGGTCGCGGACCTCGGGCGGCAACGGCGCAGGAATCCGACGGGGGATCTCATCTCCGCGCTCGTGAACGCCGATATCGACGGGCAGTCGCTGAACGGCCGCCAACTCGGCTCGTTCTTCTCGCTGCTGATGGTCGCCGGCGTGGAGACCACGCGTAACGCGATCGCGCACGGCATGTCCCTGTTGACCGACCATCCGGACCAACGGGCCTTGCTGCTGGGTGACTTCGACCGATACGCGGACGGCGCCGTCGAGGAGATCGTGCGCCATTCGACGCCGATCATCCAGTTCCGGCGCAGACTCACCCAGGACCACCGGATGAACGGCCACGACTTCCGGCGGGGCGACCGGGTGGTGCTGTTCTACGCCTCCGCCAACCGTGACGAGTCGGTCTTCACCGACCCGGACCGCTTCGACATCACCCGCAGCCCCAACCCGCATGTGGGGTACGGGGGCGGCGGGCCGCACTACTGCCTGGGCACGTTCCTGGCGAAGCAGGAGATGAAGGCGCTGTTCCGGGAGCTGCTGACCAGATCGCCCGAACTGCGCACCGTGGGCGCACCGGTGCTGGTGCCGTCGAACTTCGACAACCGGGTCCGCTCGATGCCGTGCGCGTTCGCGGGCGGCCGCTGAGCCCTTCGGGCGGGCGGGTGCGCGTCGCTACGCGACGGCGCCCGCCGCCTCGGTCTCGACATCCGCGAGACGCGTGAGGAACTCCGCGATCGTGGTGAGCTGCGCCTCGTCGTAGTCGGCGAGCAGCGCGCGCAGCCGCTTGAGCCGGGGGGCGTCCTCCTGCTCCAGCCATGCGGTGTTCAGCGACACGGTCACCCTGCGGCGGTCGTCCCGGCTGCGGGTCCTGGTGACGTAACCGACCTGCTCCAGGCGGTCGATCACGCCGGTGATGGTCCCCGACGAGCTGACCCCGGCGAGCCGGCCCAGTTGTCCGGGGCTGAGCGGGCCGTGCAGGCGCAGCAGGTTGACGAAGTTCGCCTCCCACGTGCTGAGAGTCACGCCCGCCTGGGCCCCGACCTCGTGGTCGAACCGGGCGGACGCCGCCGCGTGCCGGAGCGCCGCGGTCTGCATGCGGTCGCACAGCGCGGCTGACGGGTTTGTCATCGACGGCCTCCTTGCCTAATCTGTCGTCACCACGACTTAGTCGTCCAGGCGACACAGTCGCTTCGGCGAGTCTCTCGCCGCTGCCATTTTACGCCGCCGGACCGGACAACCAGGGGGACAGTCATGACTGCTGAGAAGCTGGCCGTAGGGCCCGAGGGGGAAGGCGGGGACAAGAGCAGGGGCGCGGGCGGCACCGGGCAATCGCCCTACCCGCGACGCTGGGTGGCCATGGTCGTACTGATCCTGGCCTTCATGCTGGACCTGCTGAACGTCACGATCGTCAACGTCGGGCTGCCCGCCATCCAGCGCGACCTCGACGCGAGCTCCACCCAGCTGGAGTGGATCTCCGCGTCGTATCTGCTGGCCTTCGCCGCCGCGCTGATCACCTTCGCGCGGGCCGGTGACCTGTGGGGCCGCAAACGGGTCTTCCTGCTGGGGATCGTCGCCTTCGGCCTCACCGGGCTGTGGAGCGGCTTCGCGAACGGTCCGGCGGAGCTGATCGCCGCCCGCGCCGCGCAGGGGCTGGCCGCGGCGGCGCTCGCTCCGCAGGTGATGAGCATCCTGTTCACCCTCTTCCAGGGCCGCGAACGCGCCACGGTCTTCGGTACGTTCGGCATCGTCGCCGGGCTCGCCCAGGCCGGGGGCCTGCTGCTCGGCGGTGTCCTGATCGGCGCGGACGTCGCCGGGCTCGGCTGGCGCGCGGTCTTCCTGATCACCGTCCCGGCCGCCGCCGCGCTCGGGGCGCTCGGGGCCTGGCTGGTGCCGGAGAGCCGGGTGCCGGGCAGCGCCCGGCCGCGCTGGCTGTCGACCGGGGTGCTCACCGCGGGGCTGGTCGCGATGGTGTTCCCGCTGATGGAGGGCCGTACGTTCGGCTGGCCCTGGTGGATCTGGAGCTGCCTGGCCGCGGGCGTCCTGGCGGTGCTGGGGCTCGCGGTCGCCGAGCACCGGAGGCCGGCGTGGCGGGCGGGGGCGCTGCTGCCGATGGCGCTGTTCCGCAACCGGCTGGTCGTCACGGCGCTGACCGTGCAGTTGGTGGCCTTCGCCGCGTTCACCGGGTTCCTGCTGGTGTTCGTGCTGTGGCTGCAGAACGGGCACCACTACTCGGCGCTGGACGCGGGCGTGCTGACCATCGGCTTCTCCGCGGGCGGTCTGGCCATGTCCCCCTTCGTCGGGCGCCTCGTCGTCCGGTTCGGCCGCTCCGTGGTGGTGGCCGGGTGCCTGCTGGCCGTCGCGGGCACGCTGGGCGTGCTGTACGCGGCGCCGTCCGGGTCCGCGGCGCAGGGGAGCGTGGACAGTTGGGCGCTGGTGCCGGGTCTGGCCGCGATCGGCGTCGGCATGAACCTCGTCATGCCGACGCTCAGCACGCTGTTCTTCTCGACCGTGCCGCCCGAGCACGCGGGTTCGGCGTCGGGCATCTACAGCACGAGCCAGCAGTTCGGGGCGGCTGTGGGGGTGGCCGGGATGGGCACGATCTTCTTCACCGTGGTGGACGGGGGCGGGGGCGGTGACGCGTACGCGACGGCGTTCACGGCAAGCGTCCTGACGGCGACGGCGGCGCTGCTCGTCAGCGCGGCGCTGAGCCTGGCACTGGGCCGGCCTCCTAAGGAGGCGGCGCGGTCCAAGGAGGCGGCCCGGTCCAAGGAGGCTGCCTAGCCCGCCAGTTCGTCCTCCAGCCAGGTGCGGCCCCGGGTGCGGGCGCTGAGCCTGACCTCGCCCAGGGGTACGGCGAGGCGCTCAGCCTCGCGTCGTACCGCCGCCTCGGCGTCCGCGCCGACGTCCTCCAGGAAGCGGCACACGATCTCGCCGCTCCTGTCCTGCGCCCAGCCGCCGACGACGCGGCCGTCCCACCAGAGCGAGGGGCCGATGTTCCCGACCTTGTCGAAGAGGCGGGGGCCGTGGTCGCCGAGGAACCAGCCCCGTTCGTGCCAGCCCATCGGCGTGGAGTCGAGCGCCGGCAGCAGCGCGGCCCACGGCTCCGGCGGCGCGGTCTCCGCCAGGTCGTCGGGCAGGAGCAGTCCCGTCGTACCGCCGCCGAGATCGACCTCGACCGGCTTCAGTTCCGTCAGCACCCGTTTGACCTGCGTCTTCGTCCACCCCGCCCACCAGCGCAGATCGTCGGCCGTCGCCGGTCCGAACGCCCGCAGCCAGCGCCTGGCCAGTTCCTCCTCCGCGCGGTGGGTGTCCCACGGCGCGAGGCCGCCGGGGAACCAGTCGGTCAGCGGCGCCCAGCGGTACTGGTGCGAGGCCCACGAGCCGCGTGGCCGGCCGCGTACGACGCGGCCCTCGGCGGCGAGCAGGAGCAGCAGCCGGCTCGCGACCTTCTGGGTGCCCTCGTAGTCCTTGCCGGCCGACAGCACGACCTTCGTACTGAGGCGGGCGTCGTCGCCCGCGAGTTCGGCGGCCGTGGACTCACCGCGTGCGGCGAGCGCGCGCACGGCGATGTCCTCCGTCTCGGCCAGCCACTCCCGTACGCCCGCCTCGTCGTCCGCGACCCCCGACGCGGCCAGGAACCCGAGGAGCTTGCGGCGTTCGCGCGCGGCCACCGCGTGGGAGCAGGCGGCCTGCATCACGGGGGCCACGTCGAGGGAGGTGACGAAGACCGTACGGCGCATACCGAGGAGGCGGATGAGGGAGCGGTCCTCGTACAGGGCGCGTTCCACGTCCCGTACCGCACCGCCGTTCGTCCGCGCCCAGATGGCGACGTACACGGAGGTCGGGTCGGTGCTGTGCAGCGCCACGAGGGCGCGTGCCACCTCGACGGGACCGTCCGCGCGGGCGGCCACCGCCAGCCGATGCCGTACGCCGAGCCGTGCCCGTCGCTCCGCCACGTCGATACGCCGCACGTCCGCCGCTCCTCCGCGTGTCCTCTTCCCTACGGGAAGGGAAGCGTACGGGCGAAGAGGGTCACCAGGATCAGCACCGCGGGGAAACAGGCGAGGAACATGGCGAAGGTGTAGCCCATGATGTCGCGCGCCTTGAGACCGAGGATCGTCAGCGTGGGCAGCATCCAGAACGGCTGGAGCAGATTGGCGCTGGCCTCGCCGAGGTCGTACACGACGACGATCCAGCCCTGGTTCACCTGCAGCTGGTTGGCCGCCTCCAGGACGTACGGCGCCTCGATGACCCACTTGCTGCCGCCGCTGGGCACGAAGACGCCGAGCACCATGCTGTAGATGCCGATGAAGGCCGGATAGAAGAACTCGTTCGACACCGAGACCAGCCAGCCGGCGATGGTCTTGCTCAGCCCGGTGAAGGCGATCATCCCGAAGATGCCGCCGTAGAGGGGGAATTGGAGGAGAACGCCGGACGCGGCGGGCGTGCCCTCCTTGACGGCCTGGGCGAGACGGACGGGGCGCCAGTGCAGGATGAGGGCCAGCAGGATCAGGATGAGGTTGACCGTGTTGAGGTCGAGCGCGTTCAGTGGGTCGCCCTCGGCGAGGGCGAAGTGCCGTACGAGGTACCAGGCGCCGAGCGCGAACAGCAGGATCGCGAAGACGGGGCTGTACTCGATCCACTCCCCCGGCCGGCCGCGCCGGGTCTCCGTCCGCTTCTCGGCGACGCTCGGGCCCAGCTCGATGCCGAGCTGCTCCGCCGTCTTCGCGCGCTCGGGGGACGGGGAGAGGAACCAGGCCATGACGACGGCGATGACGAAGATGATCGCCGTGGCGACCATGCCCTGCCACAGGAAGATGGTCTCGGTGAGCGGGATGATCCCGCTGCCGCCGCGCCCGTCCGCGATGACCTCCTGGACTGCCGGCGGACTCGACGCCTCACTCGCGACCTGGAGCGCGGCGGACCCGGACAGCCCCTGCGCCCACACGGTCCCGAGCCCGAGGAAGGCCATCGCGCCGAGCGCCCGGTAGTCCACACCCTGGATACGCCGGGCTATCTCCTTGGCGAGGATCGCGGTGAAGATCAGGCTGAAGGCCCAGTTGAGGTACGAGGTCGCCATGGCGACGGCGGCCGTGAACGCGATGGCGCCGCGCGGGGTACGGGGCACGCGCGCGATCCTGGCGATCAGCCGGCTCATCGGCGGGGAGACGGCGACCGCGTACCCGGCGATAATGATCATCGCCATCTGGAGCGTGAAGGTGATGAGCGACCAGAACCCCTGCCCCCACGCGTCCACCAGCCCGAACCCGGCGGTGTCCGCGGGGTCGTCGGGCCGCCCGTACAGCCCCTCCCCGGTGGCGAGTCCGAGCGCGAAGACCGCGAACGTACCGACGAGGACGAACCCGAGCGCGTCGGGCAGCCACTTCTCGGTGAACGCGGTGAAGCGCAGCGCCAGGCGCGCGAGCCAGTTGTCCTTGCCCTCCGGACCGCCGCTCGTCGCCGCCTGCGGTTCCGGCTGTTGTGGGGGCGCCGTGGCCATGGGGTTCTCCTGTGGGGGTGGCGGCCTGTGCCGCGGATCTCGTACAGGAGGCACGGGTGCGGGGCCCGGTTGGTTCAGGTGATGGTGTGTCAACGAGAAGAGAGTGCGACTGCTGTTTACGGTGGGCTGATGCGACGTGCCCCCTGGTGGGTGCTGCTCTCCGCGAGCGGCGCCCCTGTGCTCCTGGTCGGTGCCTCCGCGATTTCGCAGGTACTGCAAGGACCGACCTACAACCCCGCGGTGGAAACGCTCAGCATCCTCGCGTCCTACGGCGCCCGCGGCTACTGGCTGATGACGGGAATACTGCTCGTGCTCGGAGCCTGCTACATGGCCACGGCACACGGCCTCCGCGAGGCGGCACTCCCCGGCCGCCTCGCCCTGGCCGGCGGCGGGATCGCGGCGATGGCCCTGACCCTGGTCCCGGCGCCTCTCAGCGGCGGAGCGCTGGGCCACGGGGTGGTGGCCGCCACCGGCTTCGTCCTGCTCGCGATCTGGCCCGCACTGGCCGCGCGCCGCCGGAGGCGACATGCGCCGTGGGGACTCCGGTTCAAGGTGTCGATCGTGGCGAGCGCCGCGATGTGCCTCTGCGCGTTGTGGTTCGTGTTCGAGCTGCAGAACGGGAAGGCGCCGGGCATCGCGGAGCGGGTGGTGACCGTCGTCCAGGCCGTGTGGCCGCTGGTGGTGGCCGTCTCCTGCCGGGTATGGGTCGGGCCTGGCGAACCGGTGCCGGCGGAGTCCTGACGGGCGGTGAGAACGCAAGAGGACGGAGGTTACCGGCCCTCGCTCGACGTCCCCGCCCGCGCCTCGTCGTCCTCCCACTCACGGAGGGTGCCGATCGAGACGAGGCACAACACCGCCGCGACGACGAAGACCCCACCGGCGATCGCGAACGGCGCGCGGTAGCCGAGAGCGGCGGGCCGACGAACTCGTCGATGACGAGCTGCGTCCCGGCGATCTGCGCATTCGCCTTGACGAGCCCCTCCGGGGGTACCGCCTGCGGCAGAACGGCGACCGCCGCGCTGTCCGCCAACGTCTCGACGATGCCCATCACGGCGTAGACGAGATACAGCGCGACGATCGGTGCCGCGTCCAGGAGCACGAGGCCCGTGAGGACGGCGAACATCCCGGCGCGGGAGAAGTTCGCGAGGTACAGCAGACGTCGGCGGTCACCGCGATCGATGAGCACACCGATACCGAGCACCGAGAGAACGCGCGCCAACGAGTAGACGACCGCCAACCCGGCGACCGCGACCGGGTCGTCCGTGGTCGCCGCGCCAGCAGCGGCAGTGCGACGAACGTGACGCCGTCGGCCAAGTTGGCCGAGGCGTTGCCGAACCGGATCCGACGGTAGTCGGTTCCGAGCCTCATCCGTGGGCTGTTGACGAGTCGGGATGACCCGCTGCGCCGGAGGACGACACCTGGAGAGCCTGGAGATCGCTTCCCATTCTCAGGAAGCTCGTTCCTCGTCCTGCGGAAGATCTCTGGCGGACAGCGTGATGCGGTGGCGTACCAGGTCGACTTCGACAATCCGTACGGCGATCTCGTCGCCCTCGTTGACGATCTGGCCAGGGTGTTCGACGGGCTCGTCCCCGAATTCGGTGTTGTGCAGGAGGCCCTCGACGCCGTCGGCTATGCGAACGAAGGCTCCGAACGAGATCAACTTGGTGACCCGGCCGGTCGTGATCCGGCCTTCCTGGTTCTCGAAGGGCCTGAACGGGTCTGGTTCGAGAGCCTTCAGCGACAGCTGAACCTGTCCGCGGAGGATGTCGACATCGAGGATCAGGCCCACGACCCGCTGGCCTGCTATGACGGCGGCTGCCCGATGATCGATCCACACCCAGCTCAGTTCGGGGCCCCTGATGAACCCGGTGCACTGATAGCCCGGTTCGCCGTCGAGGTTCACGAACACACCGAAGTTGTGGACGCTCCGCACCCGACCCTCGTGTGTTGCGCCGCGCCGAAGGCCAAGAAGGAAAGCCCGCAGGGTCGGGTCCTCACACGCCGATGCGGAGGCCCAGACACGCTCCTGCTGCCAGTCGACATCGAGCACTTCGCGGTCCTCGACGCCGCCTTCGCCCGGTACGCCCTGGAGGAGGGGGACCGACAGCTGGGCGCCATGACGGCTGCAGGGGCCTGGACGCTGCGGATCGAGCCGACGGCCACCTCGGGGGTCACTGAGGATCGGGTTCCGCCAGCCTCCATGATGGCGCGGTGACGAACGTCAGTGACGACCACGTGAAGGTCCACTTCCGAATGGACATCGACGAGGATGGCTGGCCGCCGGCGAGCGTGGAGAGCCTCTGGGCGGTGGACCTCGGTGACGGCACGGCGCGGTTGGACAACACGCCCTGGTTCGTACGCGGAGTGGCCAGCGGGGACATCATCAAGATGCGGCCCGATGACGACGGTGTTCTCTGGGCCGGGGAGACGGTCCGGCCGTCTCAGAACTGCACTCTCCGGCTGATCGTGCTGAAGGACGACGGCTCAGCCGCTGCCCGGCAGAGCGTGCTGGAGGCCTTCCACCGTCTCGGCACTACCGGCGAGGGGATCGAGCGGTACCGGATGGTGGCCTTGGATGTCCCGCCGGAGGCGGACCTGCCGCGGATCCGCGAGCTCCTGGAACACGGTGCGGCGGAGGGCTGGTGGCACTGGGAGGAAGGGTGCGTCACGGCTAGTTGGAAGTCCGCGGCCACGGGCTGAGCGGCTGCGCGTGCTGCTGGAGGACTGCCGGGGTCTCTGTCAGTGGTGCCGTGGATGATCGGGCGCATGACACATGGTTCCCAAGACGCTTTTCGCTCTCTCGCTTTGCAGCATCTGTCGCCCGAGGATGCTGAGAAGTGGCTCGGTCTACTTCGCCCTGGCGTACGTCTTGAGGCAGCGGCGGCCGGCTCTGACGATGCGTTTGGCCGGCTCGGTGGCCTCCCGGCTTTGCCGGCCGCCTCGGAGTGGCCGGTGTGGGAGGGGTACGGTCCGCTCTCCTTCGTCGCCTCGATCGACTGCGCGCGACTGCCGACGGCAGCGCTGGACATTGATCTCCCCGAAGCGGGAGCACTGCTCTTCTTCTACTTCGACGGGCAGTTGGACGATGGTGAAGCTCTCGTTCTGGCTGAGGACCGGGAGAGCTGGGCGGGCGCTCGTGTGCTGTACGTGGCGGCCCACGAAAAGGTGGCGGAGCGTGCAACGCCTGACGGACTCGAGCCCTACCCGGTGGTACCGCTGACCGCCCGGGTGGCGATGACGGCCACCGAGCCCTGGCATCCGCGCGTTCGGGACGCCTTCGCGCCCGGTGCCCCTCTCGGGAACCAGTACGCCCACCCTGTCTGCTCGCAGGAGTTCCTCGACGCGCTGTGGGAGTTCGACGACGAGGTGGGGCACCAGATCGGAGGTCACGCCCACTCGGTGCAGGACGCGGTGGAGATCGAGATCGCGGAGGCGGTCCTGGACGGCGAGGCGTCCTGGGGCGACCCGCGCCTGTCCGAGGAGGTAGGTGGCTGGGTGCTGCTGGCCCAGTTCGACAGCGAGGACTCCGCGAACATGATGTGGGGCGATGCCGGAGCCCTGTACTGGCTGATCCGCCCGGAGGACCTGGCCGAGCGGCGCTTCGAACGGGCGATGTTCACCTGGCAGTGCGGCTGATGGCCGCCATACCCCCGCCTGGGGAGTCCGGTACATGGTGAGCCTGCCGAGTGAGGATGCCGCCCGCGCCGCTGCGGCCGAGCTTTCCGGGATGGGGCACCGTCTGACGCAGTGCGCGTCCACGATCACTTCCGGTTCATTCCGTCGAGCTTCCGGTGCGACTCTCGAAGAACGCCCGGCGAGTCCTCGGCGATCTCGCCGCTGCCGTAGCCCACCAGGGCACCTGCACCGACACCACGGTCGAGGCTGTCCCCTGGGAGGACGAGAGCGATGCCGTCCGATTCGCCCTCGCCGCCCTCACGACGCTCATGATGGCTCATGACCAGCACGTGCTCTCTCGGCTGGCCGCGCTCCCAGCTCCGGCAGGCAGCTCGCGCGCCGACGTCGTGTCGCTCGTAGCGGCACTGCTCAGCGGCGACCGGGAAGGCTTGGTATCTGCGCCGGACCGGCCGGCCTCCTGGTTGCCCAGCGTTGCGGAGAAGGCCGCCGGGGATCACAGGGGAGCATGGTCTGCCGTAATTGTTGACAACGTAAAGCACTCCGACTGGCATCACAGACACGCAGGTCAGGGACGTCAGACATCAGCCTCGCCTGCCGACATGGCTCAACTGCCAGATTTCGTTGCCCATTTGTCCGGCGCCTCCGCCCTCGGCCGGCTGTGCGCCTCGGCGCGGCTCGGCACCGGGCGCCATCCACCACCCCTGGCAGGCATCGAACGGCCCCTGAAACGACGAAGATCCCACCCGATCTTCCGATCAGACGGGATCTCGTCACCACTCTTGAGCTAACTCAAGAACAGTCGCGCGGTGGACCTGTGGGGATTTGAACCCCAGACCCCCTCGATGCGAACGAGGTGCGCTACCAGACTGCGCCACAGGCCCTTGCGACGAATGAAACTTTAGCACCCCCGTCGGGCTGCTTGGAAATCCGTTCCGTGCTGGTCACTCGTTGGCGGCGCGGGGGCGGTCGTCCTCGTCGTACTGGTCGAACAGTGGGGTCCGGCCGCGGCCGCGGTCGCGGGGGCGGCGTTGGGCAGGGGGTTCGGGGGTGGTCTGTTCCGCGGGGGTCGGTTCCGCCGTGGAGGAGCGGGCCGCGCTCCAGGTTTCCGGGTCGCTGACGTTCACGCCGCCCGTGGCGCGCGGGGCGACCGGGGCCGTCACGTACGTCGGGAGCGGGACCGGGACCGGTTCCCAGCTGTCGCCGCGGGCCGGGCCGCGCTCGCGTTCGCGCTGCTGGTCGACCCACTCCGCGTGGTCCGTCTGCTCGACCAGCGCGCGGCGGCCGGCCTCCTGCGGGGAGACCGAGGCGGCCGGTTCCGGGGCGGGGCGGGGTTCGGGGTCCTCGTCGGGGGCGGCCGGGGCCGAGGCCTGGTGGTGGTGGCGGCGGGGGCGGTTCTCGCGCAGGCGCTGCGCGGCGATCTCGGCCCTGCGGCGGTCCATGGTGAAGACGAAGCGGCGCCGTTCCTGGGCGCGTAGATGCACGATGTACGCGCTGAGGAGTACGGCGGGGACGCCCGGCGCCCACAGGAAGGCGAGCCCTTGGACGCCCGCGGCGATCGCGCCGATCGTGAAGGCGAGGAAGAGCACGACGGTGGTGCGCCGGCGGCGGGCGAGTACCTGCGAACGCTGGGCGCGCCGGGCCCGTTCGGCCGCGGCGCCGGAAGGGCGCGCGCGCCGTTCCGGCGGTGACGGGGCCTGGGCCGGGATCTCCAGGCGGGCTTCCGTATGGGCCGCGGGCGCGGAGAAGGACCGGACGTCGACAGAGCTCGTCGGCTCCGCCGCGACGTCCGGTGCACCGTCGGGCCCGGCCTCCTCGGTGGTGCGGTCCTGCAACTCCTTGGCGTACCGGCGCTCCATCGCCGCCCGTCCGGACAGCAGCCGGATGGCGGTGCTGAAGCGTTCCGTCGGACGGGCTTCGTTGAGCTCGTCCTGCCTGCGGAGCCACATCGGTACCAAGTAGGCGGCCCAGGCCCCGACGATGACTGCGTAGATGAGGCCGCTGCTGCTCACGGTTCACACCGTAGAGGTGTTCGCGCGAGGGCATCCGCCAATTGAGCCGGTGTGTCGCACGATCTGGCTGATATCACGGACTTTTTTTGTGATTGTTCGGATCACTTGATGGTCGGACAGGGATCAATTTCGAACGCTTGTTTTATTTATGTGGCGTACCAGGTCGCGCCTGGTGCCAGCGGTACAGAAGCCCCTCCGGCACTTCCTCCGCCGTGAGCGCGAAAACCAGATGGTCCCGCCAGGCCCCGTCGATGTGCAGATAGCGGGGGCGCGTGCCTTCCTCGCGGAATCCGAGTTTCTCCACGACACGGCGGCTCGGCCCGTTCTCGGGGCGAATGCAGACCTCGATCCGGTGCATCCCCACCATGCGGAAACAGTGGTCGACAGCGAGGGCCACGGCCGTCGGCATGACGCCGCGCCCCGCGACGTCGCGGTCCACCCAGTAGCCGACATGCCCCGAGCACATCGAGCCCCAGGTGATCCCGGCCACCGTCAACTGGCCGACCAGGCGCCCCTGGTACTCGATGACGAACGGCAGCATCCGCCCCGCGTTCGCCTCGGCGCGCAGGTGACGGACCATCTGCCGGTACGTCGGGCGCTGGGCGACCGGGGCGCCGGGGGGCGGCGGCGGGATCGTCGCCTCCCAAGGACGGAGCCACTCGCGGTTGCGCCGGTTCACCTCGCGCCAGGCCCGTTGGTCGCGCGACTTTATGGGGCGCAGGACGACATCGCCGTCCACCAGCGCCACGGGCCAGAAGGGGTTCATCCGTCGGTACGGGGGTGATCGCCGCCGTGGATCTGGTCGACGGCGTGGACGAGCAGCCGGTCGAGCACGGCGAGCCCGTCCCGTACACCGCCGGAGGACCCCGGCAGATTCACGATCAGGGTCCGGCCCGCGACGCCCGCGAGGCCCCGCGAGAGCGCGGCGGTGGGGACCTTACGGGCGCCTTCGGCGCGGATCGCCTCGGGGATGCCGGGGATCTCCTGGTCAAGGACGCGGCGGGTCGCCTCGGGGGTGCGGTCGGTGGGCGAGACGCCGGTGCCGCCGGTGGTCAGGATGACGGCGTACGAGGCGGCCACCCCGTCCCGCAGGGCCTGCTCGACCGGGTCGCCGTCGGGCACGACCAGCGGTCCCTGGACCGAGAAGCCCAGCTCCGCGAGGGCGTTCGCGATGACCGGGCCTCCGGTGTCCGCGTACACGCCGGCCGCCGCGCGGTTGGACGCGGTGACGACCAGCGCGCGGTACGGCTTCCTTGCCCGCGGCGCGGGGGCCGCGGGGCCGCTCTCGGCGGGATCGGTCATGCCGTGCCCCTCTCCGGTGTCCCGTTCGGATGCTCAGGTCCGCCCGCTGCCCGGCGGGACCAGTGGCCGGACTTGCCGCCGGTCTTCTCCTCGACCCGTACGTCCGTGATGACAGCGCCCTTGTCGACGGCCTTCACCATGTCGACCACCGTCAGCGCCGCGACCGAGACGGCGGTCAGGGCCTCCATCTCGACGCCCGTGCGGTCCGTCGTCCTCACCGTCGCCAGGATCTCCACCGCGTCGTCCGCGACGGCGAGGTCGAGCGTGACTCCCGAGACCGCCAGCGGATGGCAGAGCGGGATCAGGTCCGGGGTCCGTTTCGCGCCCATGATGCCCGCGATACGGGCGGTGGCCAGGGCGTCGCCCTTGGGCACCCCCTCGCCCCGCAGCAGTTCGACCACGCGCGGCGACACCAGCACCCGGCCGCTCGCGCTGGCGGTGCGCGCGGTGACCTCCTTGGCGGAGACGTCGACCATGCGGGCCGCGCCCGCCTCGTCGATATGCGTCAGGCGGCCTTGTCGAGAAGGTCCGGGGGTCTCCCCCCGGGAAAACGCAGTCATCGCTGTGGCGCTCCCGGTCCGGGCCCGGCGGGGCCTGTTAGGCAGGACACGCTACCGCCACCGGGCGGCCGTCAGCCGAGCAGCACCACGTCGACGTCGCTTCCGGGCTCCACCGACGTGGCCTCCTCGGGGACCACGATCAGCGCGTCGGCGTGGGCGAGGGCGGCGACGAGATGGGAACCGGCGCCGCCGACGGGGACGGCCGAGCCCGCCTCGGCGTCGTACGTACCCCGCAGGAACTGGCGCCGGCCGGCCGGGGACGTCAGCGCCTTGTCGGCCTTCAGGGTCGCGCGGACCGTCGGGCGGTGGACATCCTGGCGGCCCATGAGCGCGCGGATCGCGGGGCGTACGAACAGCTCGAAGGAGACGTAACTGGAGACGGGATTGCCGGGGAGTGCGAGCAGCGGGGTGTGCTCGGGGCCGATCGAGCCGAAGCCCTGGGGCTTGCCCGGCTGCATCGCGAGCGTGCGGAAGTCGATGCCGCTGCCCGGCTCGTCCTCGTCTCCTACGGAGGACAGCGCCTCCTTGACCACGTCGTACGCCCCGACGCTGACCCCGCCGGTCGTCACGATCATGTCCGCGCGGATCAGCTGGTCCTCGATGGTGGACCGGAGGATCTCCGCGTCGTCGGTGACCGCGCCGACCCGGTAGGCGATGGCGCCCGCGTCCCGCGCGGCGGCGGTGAGCGCGAAGCTGTTGGAGTCGTAGATCTGGCCCTGGCCCAACGGCTCGCCCGGCTGGACCAGTTCGCTGCCGGTCGACAGGACGACCACGCGCGGGCGCGGGTGGACCCGCACCGTGGCGCGGCCGATGGCGGACAGCAGGCCGATCTGCGGCGGTCCCAGGATCGTGCCGGCCTCCAGGGCGAGGTCCCCGGCCTGGACGTCGCTGCCGCGCGCGCGGACATGGGCGCGGGGCTCGACGGGGCGGTACACCCGGACCTCGCCGTCGGCGCCCCCGGGGTCGGAGCCGGCCGGCCGCATGGAGGTGGCGGCTCCGCCGCCCGTGCCGCCGTCGGTCCACTCGACGGGGATGACGGCCTCGGCGCCCGGCGGGAGCGGTGCGCCGGTCATGATCCGGGCGGCCTGGCCGGGGCCTACACGGGGCAGGGAGTCACCGCCCGCCGCGACGTCGCCGATGACGGTCAGGACGGCCGGGAACTCCTCGTCGGCGCCGGCCACGTCGGCCGTACGGACCGCGTAGCCGTCCATGGAGCTGTTGTCGAACGGCGGCAGGGCCACCGGCACCGTGACGTCCTCGACGAGGACGCAGCCCTGGGCGTCGGGCAGTTGCAGCTCGATCGGGTCGAGCGGGCGGACCGTGGCGAGGATGTCCGCCAGGTGCTCGTCCACCGTCCAGAGCCGTCCTTGGCCCGAGACGGATGCCGGTGCCGGTGTCGCCGTACTGCTCAAGGTGCTACATCTCCTCGTTGACGTAACTGCGGAGCCAGGCCCGGAAGTCCGGTCCCAGGTCTTCACGTTCGCACGCGAGTCTGACAATGGCACGCAGATAGTCGCCGCGGTCACCCGTGTCATAGCGGCGTCCCTTGAAGACGACGCCGTGGACCGGGCCGCCGACCTTCTCGTCGGCGGACAGCTGCTGGAGCGCGTCGGTGAGCTGGATCTCACCACCGCGGCCCGGCTCGGTCTGGCGCAGTATCTCGAAGACGGCGGGGTCCAGGACGTAACGGCCGATGATGGCGTAGTTGCTCGGGGCGTCCGCCGCGTCGGGCTTCTCGACCAGATCGTGCACCTTGACCACGTCCCCGTAGGGGGTGGGCTCGACGGCGGCGCATCCGTAGAGGTGGATCTGGTCGGGCTCGACCTCCATCAGCGCGATGACGCTGCCGCCCTCGCGCTCCTGGATCTCGACCATGCGGGACAGCAGCGGGTCGCGGGGGTCGATCAGGTCGTCACCGAGGAGAACCGCGAAGGGCTGGTCGCCGACGTGCGGAGCGGCGCACAGGACGGCGTGGCCGAGGCCCTTGGGATCGCCCTGCCGGACGTAGTGCATCGTCGCCAGGTCGCTGGACTCCTGCACCTTGGCGAGGCGTTCGGTGTCTCCCTTGCGGGTGAGCGCCTCCTCCAGTTCGTAATTTCGGTCGAAGTGGTCTTCCAGGGGACGCTTGTTGCGTCCGGTGACCATGAGAACGTCGGAGAGCCCTGCCATCACGGCTTCCTCGACCACGTACTGGATCGCGGGCTTGTCCACGACAGGCAGCATCTCTTTGGGAGTGGCCTTGGTGACAGGCAGGAATCGTGTTCCGAGGCCGGCGGCGGGGATGACGGCCTTGCTGATCCTGGGGGGCGACTGAGTCATGCCGAGAACCATATCCGCCCCGCATGAGGGGAAGATGTGGCTCCGGTTAACTTTCTCTCCATACATACGCATACGAGAGATTTGCGAAGTCCAGTGAATTACGACATGTCAGGAAAGCCCGCCCTTCGGCGGGAACTCCTTGCCGCGCGGCGCCTGCTGTCTGAAGAGGACGCGCGGAACGCCTCCGCGGTTCTCGCCCGGCGGGCGCTGGAGCTGCCGGAGATCGCGGGGGCCGGGACCGTCGCCGCGTACGTCTCCGTAGGAAGCGAGCCCGGCACGCGCGCGCTGCTCGACGCGCTGCGGGAGCGGGGGGTGCGGGTCCTCCTGCCGGTGCTGCTGCCGGACGACGATCTGGACTGGGCGGCGTACGAGGGGGCGGAGCGGCTGGTGCCCGCGGGGCGGGGGCTGCTGGAGCCGGACGGTGCGCGGCTGGGCGTGGGCGCGGTGCTTGAGGCGCGGGTGGTGCTGCTTCCCGGGCTGGCCGTGGACGGGCGCGGGATGCGGCTGGGGCGGGGCGGGGGGTCGTACGACCGGGTCCTGGCCCGGCTGGAGGGCGCGGGGGCAGGGGCTGTCCTCGCGGTGCTGCTGTACGACCACGAGGTGGTCGCGCGGGTCCCGGAGGAGCCGCACGACCGTCCCGTGCACGTGGTGGTGACTCCGGGCGGGACAAGGCGCTTCAGGAGCGTGTGAACCCCCGCGGCGGGCCGGGAGGCCCACCGCGGGGCGCCTACGGCGCGAGCGTCAGGGTGTCCCCCGTGCTCTCCTCCACGGCTCTGCTGGTGAACGACCAGTCGAGCAGCTCGCCCTTGGCCCACTTCTCCGTCTGGTCGGTGTAGTTCGCGCTGTACGCGTGCCCCGAGGCACCCGTCAGGTTGATCCAGCGGGACTTGTCCCAGTCGCCGACGTTGACCACCATCCGCATCGACGGCACCCACATGACCTCGTAGCCGCCGGCCGCGTTCCAGCCCGTGGCGTTGACCGCGGCCTCGCCGCCGCCCAGGTTCCAGGGGCCGCGGTTGAGCAGGGACTTCACGATGTCGGGCCCCTCCGTACCGAGGGTCTGGTTCTCCAGGGTCAGCTGGTGCAGCCGGCCCCAGCTCCAGGTGGAGACGTCCTTGCCGAGCTTGGCGGTCAGCTCCCAGCGGGCGTCCGTCAGGGCGCGCAGCAGCAGTTCGTCACGGGTCGTGGCGGCCTTCTCCGTACGGGTCTTCGGGGCCTGCCACCAGGTGTTGTCCTCATCCTTGAGGATCTTGCGGACGATCTCGAACCAGCGGTCGCCGCCGTCGGGCTGCGCCGAGTCCGCGGAGCGCTGGCCGCACTCCCGTACCAGCTCTTCGAGGTCGTCGGCGGGGCCCGTGCTGTCGGCGGGGCGCACGTTCAGGCAATCGCCCTTGGCGCGCAACTCCTTGGGAAGCTTGTTCCCGAAGGCGAGCTTGAGGACGTTGCTCCAGACCGCGTTGAAGTACGCGGCCGCCGCCGAGTCCGGCTCCTGGGAGTAGTCCCAGCCTTCGAGGAGTTTCTGGGCCTCGCGGATGGAGGGGTCCGAGACATCGATCTTCACCAGGTACGGCATCAGCAGCTGGGCGATCTCGCTGTGGTTGTCGGTCTGCATGGTGCGCATGTCGTCGGTGGAGATCTTGCCGCCGTCCTTGATCTTCGACTTGATCAGCTCGTTGATCCGCTGACTGCGGGCGCCGTAGCCCCAGTCCTCGGTCAGCGGGTACGGGTAGTCGCCCGAGTCGATGACGGCCTGGTTGGCGGTGACGATGTAGCCGCGCTCCGGGTCCTCCTCGTAAGGAAGCTCGTCGAAGGGGATGTAACGCTCCCAGCGGTACTCCGGGTCCCAGCCGAGGGCCGGCATCGAGCCGTCGCCCTTGGCGCGGACCGGGATCCGGCCGGGCGCCTGGTAGCCGATCTTGCCCTTCGTGTCCGCGTAGATCAGATTCTGCGAGGGGACCTCGAAGTTCTCGGCCGCCTTGCGGAACTCCGGGAAGTTCTTGGCCTTGTTGAGCGCGAAGACCGCGTCCATGGACTTGCCGGGTTCGAGGGCGGTCCACTGGAGGGAGACCGCGTAACCCTCGCCGCGGTCGGGGGCCGCGTTGTTGACGGGGGCCTTGTCGCCGACTTTGCGCAGTTCGGAGTCGCGGTCGGAGACGACCGGGCGGTCGTCCTCGGTGGAGCGGACCGTGATGGTCCGGCTCTTGCCCCCGGCGACCTTGATCGTTTCCTGACGGGTCTTGAACTTCTTCTGCTTGTTCCCGTACTGGTAGGTGTCGCCGTTGACCTTCTCCAGATACAGGTCGGTCACGTCGGCGCCGAGGTTGGTCATGCCCCAGGCGATGTCCTTGTTGTGGCCGATGATGACGCCCGGCATTCCGGCGAAGGTGTAGCCGGCCACGTCGTACTGGCAGTCCTTGGTGAAACTGCGGCAGTGCAAGCCCATCTGGTACCAGACGGAGGGCAGTTGGGGGGCGAGGTGCGGGTCGTTCGCGAGCAGCGGGTTGCCGGTCGTCGTGTACTTGCCGGAGACGACCCACGAGTTGGAGCCGATGCCGCTGCCGCTGGGGCCGAGGAGGGCGGGGATCTCGTCGAGGGTGCCGGAGAGGGCGTCGAGCTGGGACTCCAGGCCCTCGACGGCGCCGCCCACGCCGGTTCCGGTGCCGGTGTCTGTTCCCGTACCGGTGCCGGTGCCGGTGCCCGTGCCCGTACCGGTCCCTGTTCCCGTACCGTCGCCTGTCGCGTCGCCCGGTTCGGCCTTGGGGTCGAACTTCTCCGCGAGCGGGTCGACCGCGCCCTCGGAGACGATCGGCTGGTTCCTGTCGTACGGATACGACGGATACAGGTCCTCGATCTGCTTCTCGTCCATCCTGCTCGTGAGCAGCGAACGGTCGATCTCGTCCTGCATGTTGGCGCGCAGGTCCCACGCCATCGCCTTGAGCCAGGCCACGGAGTCGACGGGGGTCCACTTCGCGGGCTTGTAGTCGTTGGTGAAGTTCAGCGCGGCGTACTCGACGGAGATGTCCTTGCCGTCGCGGCCCTTGAGGTAGTCGTTGACGCCGTCCGCGTACGACTGGAGGTTCTTCTTCGTCTCGTCCGAGAGCTTGGTGTCGTACTCCTCCTGGGCCACCTGCCGCCAGCCCAGCGTGCGCAGGAACTCGTCCGTCTCGACCTGCCCCTTGCCGAACATCTCGGAGAGCCGTCCCGAGGTCATGTGGCGCCGGACGTCCATCTCCCAGAAGCGGTCCTGCGCCTGGACGTAGCCCTGCGCGCGGAACAGGTCCTTGTCGGTGTTCGCGTAGATCTGCGGGACGCCGTAACTGTCGCGCTTGACCTCGACCTGGCCGTCGAGTCCCGGCAGCTTGATCGTGCCGGTGGTCTGCGGGAGCGAGGCACGCACGGTGCTCACGCCCCAGTAGGCGCCGTAACCAACGCCTGCTACCAGCGCCAGCACCAGGACGATCACGACAAAGCGGGCGCGTCGCCCCTTCTTTTTGGTGGCAGGGGGCGTTGAGTTGGCGGGCATCGCTGTCCTTCGAGGGGCAGGGTGGTCCTGGAATGCTGCAGCAACCATAGGCGCAGCGGTTCACCCGTCCCGACGCGGTGTCACTAGTACGACCCGTAGTACGACCCGGCGGGACTCCTCGGACGATCACACAGGAAATCACGTGATCGATCGCACGGGCGATCGATCGCGTCAAGAAAACGTTAAAGATTAGGTAAGGTAACGAAGTGCCTACTGCCGGAGAAACGATCCGGTGTGCGCGAGGGGAAGGATCGGCCGCTGACTGTCCACCAGCTCAATGAACTCCTGCTCATCTGCTCGCTCGTGCTGCTGATCGCAGTCGCCGCGGTACGGATCTCGTCCCGGAGCGGGCTGCCCAGCCTGCTGCTCTACCTCGGGATCGGCGTCGTCATCGGCCAGGACGGCATCTTCAACGTCAAGTTCGACAACGCCGAGCTGACCCAGGTGATCGGCTACGCCGCCCTGGTCGTGATCCTCGCCGAGGGCGGTCTCGCCGCCAAGTGGAAAGAGGCCAAACCCGCGTTGCCGGCCGCCGTCGCCCTGTCGACCGCCGGTGTCGCGGTGAGCGTGGGCGTCACCGCGACCGCCGCGCACTATCTCGTCGGTCTGGACTGGCGGCAGGCGCTGATCATCGGCGCGGTCGTCTCGTCCACGGACGCCGCCGCCGTCTTCTCCGTACTGAGGAAGATTCCGCTGCCGTCGAGGGTGACGGGCGCGCTGGAGGCGGAGTCGGGCTTCAACGACGCCCCCGTGGTGATCATGGTCGTGGCGCTGTCGACCGTCGGACCGGTGGAGCACTGGTACGTACTGGTCGGCGAGATCATCCTGGAACTGGCCATCGGCGCCGCCATCGGGATCGCGGTCGGCTGGCTGGGCGCCTTCGGGCTCCGGCATGTGGCGCTGCCGGCCTCCGGTCTGTATCCGATCGCCGTGATGGCCATCGCCGTCGTCGCGTACGCGGCCGGGGCCATGGCCCACGGCAGCGGATTCCTCGCCGTGTACCTGGCCTCCATGCTGCTGGGGAACTCCAAGCTGCCGCACGCGCCCGCGACCCGTGGTTTCGCGGAGGGGCTCGGCTGGCTGGCGCAGATCGGCATGTTCGTCCTGCTCGGGCTGCTGGTGACGCCGCACGAACTGGGCGACGACTTCTGGCCCGCGGTGATAGTGGGCCTGGTGCTGACCGCGGTGGCGCGGCCCCTGTCCGTGCTGGTCAGCCTCGCGCCGTTCCGCATCCCCTGGCAGGAGAAGGCGCTGATGTCGTGGGCGGGGCTGCGCGGCGCCGTGCCCATCGTCATGGCGACCATCCCGATGGTCTCGGGGATCGAGGGCAGCCACCGGATCTTCAACATCGTCTTCGTGCTGGTCGTCGTCTACACGCTCGTGCAGGGGCCGACGCTGCCCTGGGTCGCCAGGATGCTGCACCTCGGCGACCCCGCCGAGGCGGCCGACCTCGGGGTCGAGTCGGCGCCGCTGGAGCGGCTGCGCGGTCATCTGCTGTCCGTGGCCATCCCGGAGCGGTCCAAGATGCACGGCGTGGAGGTCGGCGAGCTGCGGCTGCCCCCGGGGTCGGCGGTCACGCTGGTCGTACGGGAGGACAAGAGCTTCGTGCCGGGGCCGTCCACCGTGCTGCGGCGGGGGGACGAGCTGCTGGTGGTGGCGACGGATCCGGTACGGGACGCGGCCGAGCGGCGGCTACGGGCCGTCGGGCAGGGCGGAAAGCTGGCCGACTGGCTGGGGACGAACGGGACGGGTGGGCCGGGTGGCACCGGCGGTGCGGGGGGCGCGGGTGGCGCGGGGGGCCTTGGCGGGCCGATCAGGAAGCCGGGCAGCGGGGTCGGCGGGATCGGCCGAGGGCCCGGCTGACGGGGAGCTTGACGGGGGCCGCCGAGGAATCGAAGGCTGCGCCGTCCGGAGGCGTCAATCACAGGTACGGGCCGGGATCTTCCTGGTATTTCCCGGGTAGGATAAGGCCCGTGCCTGTCGCGTCGAGAAGACGTGACGCACCGACTTGATCGACCAACTCTGCCTGACGCAGAGCTGGCGCGACCGTATGGCGGCCGTGGTGTCCCCTTCAGTGGACCCGGGTATCTACCGCAGTTCCGCGCAAGAGGACAGCTCTCGGCAGCTCCCGCACGTCCGGGGGCGCCACCAGGCGGCAGAAAGGCAAGGACCGTGTCCGACACGGTCGACACCACCGCCGGCGCCTCCGAGGGAACGAGCCCGGCCCGCCGTCCGGGTTACGGGCAGTTGCTGCGTACACCCGGCGCCTGGACGTTCCTGCTGCCCGGTTTCGCCGCGCGGCAGCCCTTCGCGATGCTGACGATCGGCATCGTGCTGCTCGTCGAGCACACCTCCGGTTCGTACGGCAGCGCGGGCATCGTCGCCGCCGTCACCGGTGTCTCCATGGCGCTCTTCGCGCCGCAGAACGGCAAGCTGGCCGACCGGTTCGGGCAGCGCGCGGTGCTGGTGCCCGGGGTGCTGGTGCACGCGGCGTCCGTCACCGCCCTGACCGTGCTCGCGCTGGCGGGCGCGCCCCTGTGGGCGCTGTTCATCGCCGCCGTACCGACCGGCGCCTCGATCCCGCAGGTGGGGCCCATGGTGCGGGCCCGCTGGGCGGCTGTCCTCGGCGCCTCCGACGAGCGCGCGCGGCTGCTGCCGACGGCCGCCGCCTTCGAATCCGTCACGGATGAGTTCACCTTCGTCATCGGCCCCGTCCTCGCGACCGCGCTGTGCACCGGCGTACACCCGGCGGCCGGGCTGGTCGCCGAGGCGGCGCTGACTCTGGCGGGCGGTCTGCTGTTCGCCGCGCAGCGGGGTACGCAGCCGAAGCCGGCACGGCAGCGGGGTGCGGCCGGTTCGAAGATCGCCACTGGTGCGGCCGGGTCGGGCGGCGCGCGTGTCTCGGCGCTGTCCGTGCCCGGCGTACGCGTGCTGGCCGTGGTCTTCCTCGGTATCGGCTCGGTCTTCGGCGGCATGCAGGTCTCGCTCACGGCCTTCGCCGAGGAGATCGGCAACCCCGGCGCGAACGGCCTTCTGTACGGAGTCTTCGCCGCCGGCAACATGCTCGCCGGTATCGCGTGCGGTGCCATCGCCTGGAAGATCGGCCCCCGCCGCCGGCTGATCACCGGCTACGTGGGCCTGACGCTGGCCGCCTCCGGGCTGTGGGCCGTGCACTCGGTGCCACTGCTCGCCGGACTCGGCCTGCTGGTCGGGCTGTTCATCGCCCCCGCGCTGATCAGTGGCTACACCCTGATCGAGGCGCTGGTCCCCGCCGGGGCCCGTACGGAGGCCTTCACCTGGCTCACGGGCGCGGTCGCGCTGGGCCAGGCCGGGGCGGTGTCGGTGGCCGGTCAGCTGGCGGACGCGCACGGCGCGAGCGCCGGATTCGTGGTGCCTCTGGTGGGCACCGCGCTGGCTCTGGCCACGCTCGTCGTCCTGCGCTCGCGGCTCACGCCGAAGGCGTCCGGCCTCGTCGCCGCGCGTGGAATGGGTCACCGCGTGCCGGTGGCAGTGGACTGATCCAGCGGAATACGTCACTATGGAGCGTCGTTAGCACTCATTGAGTGAGAGTGCCAGGAGGAACAAGTGCCGACCTATCAGTACCAGTGCACCGACTGTGGCGAGGGCCTCGAGGCGGTGCAGAAATTCACCGACGATTCCCTCACCGTGTGCCCCGCGTGCGAAGGACGCCTGAAGAAGGTGTTCTCGGCGGTCGGCATCGTTTTCAAGGGCTCCGGCTTCTACCGGAACGACAGCCGCGGCTCGTCGACGAGCAGCACGCCGGCCAAGGCGGGCGCTTCGAACGGCTCGGGTGACTCGGGCGGTTCGGGCGACAAGTCGTCCTCCGCGTCGGGCTCGTCGTCGTCGGACTCCAAGTCGACGTCTTCGTCGTCTTCGTCGTCGTCGTCGAACGGATCCTCGTCGTCCTCGTCGGGTTCGGGTTCCTCCGGCTCCGGCTCGAAGTCGAGCGCTTCGAGCGGCAGCTCCGGCTCCAGCGGTTCCTCCGCCGCCTGATCACCTGATTCCTCCTCTCCGGGACCCCGCCGTTCGGTACGGCGGGGTCCTCGGCGTTCCCGCACGGCCGCGCACGCGCGAGCCCTCGGGCCCCGGTTAGGGTGATCGTCATGGCGACCAAGGCGAACGCAGAGGGCTCGGAGACCGCGGAGATCGGCGTCATCGGCGGCTCGGGTCTGTACTCATTCCTCGACGACGTGACCGAGGTCACCGTCGACACCCCCTACGGACCGCCCAGCGACTCGCTGTTCCTCGGCGACGTCGAAGGCAGGCGCGTCGCGTTCCTGCCGCGCCACGGGCGCGCGCACGACATCGCACCGCACCGCATCAACTACCGCGCCAATCTGTGGGCGCTGCGGTCCGTCGGCGTGCGGCAGGTGCTCGGCCCGTGCGCGGTGGGCGGGCTGCGGCAGGAGTTCGGTCCGGGGACGCTGCTCGTACCGGACCAGCTGGTGGACCGTACGAAGACGCGCACGCAGACGTACTACGACGGTGTGCCGCTGCCCGGCGGCGGGGCTTCGAAGGTCGTCCACATCTCGCTCGCCGATCCCTACTGCCCCGAGGGGCGCAGGACGGCGCTCGCCGCGGCGCGCGGGCGCGAGTGGGAGCCGGTGGACGGCGGGACGCTGGTAGTCGTCGAGGGACCGCGCTTCTCGACCCGCGCCGAATCACGGTGGCACGCGTCGATGGGCTGGTCGGTGGTCGGTATGACGGGTCACCCCGAGGCCGTGCTCGCCCGTGAACTGGGGCTCTGCTACACGTCGTTGACGCTCGTGACCGACCTGGACGCCGGGGCCGAGACGGGTGAGGGTGTCTCGCACGAGGAGGTGCTGAAGGTCTTCGCCTCCAACGTGGACCGGCTGCGCACGGTGCTGTTCGACACGGTGGGCGGGCTGCAGGACGGCGAGACGCGGGACTGTCTGTGCTCGCACGCGCTGGATGGCATCGATACGGGGCTTGAGCTGCCGTAAACGCCTGGAGTGGGCCTCGTTCGGGTGAGCGAGATATTCACATCGGGGGAGTTATCCACAGGCTTCGGCGGGATTTCGGCCGGTCGTGGATCGTGAGGAGCGGCCAGCAGAAACTCCTCACGGCAGGTGGTGGTTGCCATGTCCCGTTCCTCTTCGCGTTCCCTTCCCCGTTCTCTCGTCACCCGCTCTCCCGTCGCCCGTTCTCTCGTCACCCGTCCCTCGGATCCTCCGTTCCTTCCGCCCGTGCCGGTGCCCGCGCCGGTGGTCGCGGCGCCCGCCCCGTGCGGGGTGCCGGCGTTCGATCCGCTGCGGGTGCGCGGCGGCGGGCACCGGCTGCGCAGGGCCCTGCTCCGGCGGCGGCGCGCGGTGGCGGCCGGACTGGCCGTGACGGCGGCCGCGTTGGCGGCGTCGGGCGCGGGCGGTCCCGGTGTCGCGGCCGGGGCCGGGGCCGAGGACCGCGCCGAGGCGGCGGCACGCGCGGCGGCGGGTGGCGCGTCCCGTGCGGGCGCGGGCGCTCGACCGGGCGCGCAGAAGGTGGAGTTGGTGACGGCGCCGGTGCGGATCGCGGATGTGGCGACGGTCCGGCTGCTGCGTCCGGGCGACCGGGTCGATGTGATCGCCGCCGCCCACTCCCCCGGCGGCGGGGAGTCGGACGCCCGGGTGCTCGCCACGGAGGTGCTGGTGAAATCCGTCCCGCGGGCGCTGGAGAGCGCCGCCGACGGTGGGGCGCTGGTCCTGCTGACTGTCGCGCGGGACGTGGCCGCCGAGTTGGCGGGGGCGAGCACGAACTCCCGGCTGGCGGTGACGCTGTGCTGAGCCGCCCTGTGCCGGTCCGGGCTTTTAGCCGTCGTACTGATGAGCAGACTGGTCACACGAAAGCATGGGCGGATTGGACAGCCGGGGCGCGAGTTGCCCATGGTGTCAAGGCGATTGGCGGTCCCGATCGCTACCCCCATGGCACACACGACGAAGGGCTCACTCGTGAGCGACAAGAAGGACAGCTTGCTGGAGGGCTTCAAAGCCTTCCTGACGCGTGGCAACGTGATCGACCTCGCGGTCGCGGTGGTCATCGGCGCCGCGTTCACCAACGTGGTGAACTCCCTGGTGAAGGGCGTTATCAATCCGGTCGTCGGCGCGTTCGGCACCAAGGACCTGGACCGCTACACCTCATGCCTCCAGGAACCGTGCGAGACGAACGCCGCGGGCGACGTCGTGTCGGGCATCCCGATCATGTGGGGGACGGTGCTCAGCTCGACGCTCAGCTTCCTGATCACCGCCGCCGTCGTGTACTTCCTGATGGTCCTGCCGATGGCGAAGTATCTGGCCAGGCGTGCCAGGCTGCTGGCCGCCAAGGAGCAGGTGGAGGAGGTCATGGAGGTGAGCGAGCTGGAGGTGCTGAAGGAGATCAGGGACGCCCTGGTGGCTCAGCGGCGTGGGCCGGAGCGGAGCGGCACCCCGTAGGGCCTGTCCGGCGGATCATCGCGGGACAGACCCCGGCCGGTGCGGTCGGGCTCCGGGCGCTCAGATGTGGTGGGGCGGCTTCTCGTCGAGGAAGCGGGCCAGGTCGGCGGCGCTGTTGCCGCTCGCGGCCGGCCGTTCTCCCCAGCCGGAGTCCGTGTCGTCGGAGGACTGCCGGTCCAGCGGGTCGTCGAAAACGAGCGGCGGCTTGGGCGGGCCCGGCTTCGGGGGCGCCGGCTTGGGCGGGGCCGGTCGCGGCGGGTCCGTGACGGTGTCACGCGGTCCGGGGGTGCGGGCGGTACTCATGTGTCCAGAGTACGGGGGTGGGCGTGGCGGACGGGGTGATCCGCCGTGGCGGGGTCCGACCTCGTGGTACGCATGGGGCCCATGGCAACCAATGACGCAGTGACGGATGTGGCGGGGATCCGGGTCGGCCACGCGCGGGTGGGCGGGGACCGGGCGCTCACCGGTACGACGGTCGTCCTCGCGCCGGAGGGCGGCGCGGTCGCCGCCGTGGACGTACGGGGCGGGGGTCCCGGCACCCGCGAGACGGACGCGCTGGATCCCCGCAATCTGGTGCAACGCGTCGAGGCGGTCGTGCTGACCGGCGGCAGCGCGTACGGGCTCGACTCCGCCGCCGGCGTGATGGCGTGGCTGGAGGAGCGGGGGCGGGGTGTCCGGGTCGGGCCCGATCCGTCCCAGGTGGTGCCGGTCGTCCCGGCCGCCTGCGTCTTCGACCTCGGGCGCGGCGGCGACTGGCGGGCCCGCCCGGACGCCTCCACGGGCCGCGCGGCGGTGGAGGCGGCGGACCGTACCGAATCGGGGGCGCCGGTCGCCGAGGGGGCGGTGGGCGCCGGGACCGGGGCCGTGGTGGGGCAGCTGAAGGGCGGCGTCGGTACGGCGAGCGTGCTGCTGGCGTCCGGAATCACCGTCGCGGCGCTGGTTGTCGCGAACGCGGCGGGCTCCGCGGTCGATCCGCTGACGGGCGTGCTGTACGGGCGGTACTTCCAGGGCCGTCCCGCCTATCCGGCGGCCGGTGTGCACGAGGCGGCCCTCGCGCGTCTCGCCGAGACGCGCGAGCGCGACGGACGGCCTCCGCTGAACACCACGCTGGCCGTCGTGGCGACCGACGCCGACCTTTCCAAGGCACAGGCGCAGAAGCTCGCGGGGACGGCGCACGACGGCATCGCGCGCGCCGTCCGTCCTGTACATCTGCTCAACGACGGCGACACGGTGTTCACGCTCGCCACCGGGGAACGCACGCTCGACACCGCGGATCCGCTGGCGCTCAACGAGCTGCTCGCGGCCGGGGCCGACGCCGTGACCAGGGCGATCGTGCGGGCGATGGTGGTGGCCGAGGGTGTCGACGGGCCGGGCGGTACGTTCCCCGCGTACCGCGATCTGTACGGCACGGACTGACCGGCGGCGCAAGGGAGTTGAGGGGGGCTTGAGGGAACTTCTCGCGCGCCCCCAATCGTTTTACCAAACTTGGGACGCAATGTCAGTCCCAGGGGCTACGTTATGCAATCACCAAGTGACATGTGGCGACGGCCTGGAGACCCACCTTGAACGATCCGTATGAGACAAGCGAGACGCATCTAGAGCGTCTCCTGGGTCGGGCACTCAACTCCTTCGATCTGCCCGACGCCGTGATCGAGCGGCTCGACTCCGCTCTGGCACACGCCAGTTCATTGCGATCCTCGCACCACAGTGCGGGACTGCATCGCGAGACCTACCGGCATACATACCTGCTTGCCGACAGCACCGCCCTCACCCTCTGGGAGCTGGTCCACAACACCGGGCGCGACGGCGCCGAACAGCACGAGCTCTACACCGACGAGTACGAGGTACGGCTGGCCGCCTCCCGGCTGCGCCGCCCCTCCCCTCACACCATCGACCCCAAAACCCTCGATCCCGCCACCGATTCCGATGCGCTCTTCGGGTCCCGTTTCGAGTCGGGGCTCGGTGTCAGTCTCGATCCGAGCTTCGAGTCCGACCTCGCGGCCGATCTCGACCTGCTCAGCGACCTGCTGACGGCGCCCCAGACACCGCTGCCCCGGGTGTACCTCCCGGACAACTCCGCCGACCACGCGCGCCGCGTGCTGCGCCGCGCGGAGAACGTGGACCGGCCGGGCGAGGAGGTCGCGGGACCGCTGCGGGCCGCCTTCGCCCACCAGATCACCCAGGTCTTCGGCAGACACGGCCATGTCGAGGGCAAGGACGCGGGGTTCACGCTGTACGAACACGCGTTCCTGCTGCTGGACGGCACGGAGACGAGCCTGTGGGAGGTCGAGCACACGGCGACGCCCGACGGCCGTCATATGTGTGAGGTGTACGCCGCGCAGAGCGCCGCGCGCGAAGCGATGGAGCTCCGCGCGCGGGTCAGATGACCGGGTGAGGCGGCCGCTCAGACGGTGGCCGGGACCTTGGGCGCCGCCCCGGACTCCGCGGCGGCGGCGCCGTCCAGGTTCTTGCCGTCGCCGCGGCCGCCCATGCCCTTCAGCAGGATGACCAGAGCGGCACTGACCGCCGTACCGGCCAGGATCGCGATCAGATAGAGCACCGGATTGCCGATCAGCGGGAGCACGAAGATCCCGCCGTGCGGGGCCCGCAGGGTGCACTCGAAGAGCATCGACAGCGCGCCTGTGACCGCGCCGCCCGCCATGGCCGACGGGATGACGCGCAGCGGGTCGGCCGCGGCGAACGGGATGGCGCCCTCGGTGATGAACGAGGCGCCGAGCACCCACGCGGCCTTGCCGTTCTCGCGTTCGGTGCGGGTGAAGAGGCCGCCGCGTACGACGGTGGCCAGCGCCATGGCGAGCGGCGGGACCATGCCGGCCGCCATCACGGCCGCCATCACCTTCAGGCTGCCGTCGTTGGGGTTGGCCAGGCCGCCGACCGCGAAGGCGTAGGCGACCTTGTTGAGCGGTCCGCCCAGGTCGAAGCACATCATCAGGCCGAGGACGACGCCGAGGATGATCGCGTTGGTGCCGGAGAGTCCCGACAGCCAGTCCGTGAGGGCCTTCTGCAGCTCGGCTATCGGCTTGCCGACCACCAGGAACATCAGGAAACCGACGACCGCGGAGGAGATCAGTGGGATGACGACCACCGGCATGATGCCGCGCAGCGCGGCGGGCACCTTGACCCGCTGGATCGCCATGACCGTGCCACCCGCGATCAGACCGGCGGCCAGACCGCCCAGGAAGCCCGCGTTGATGGTGAGCGCGATGGAGCCACCGACGAAGCCGGGGACCAGACCGGGGCGGTCGGCCATCCCGTACGCGATGTAGCCCGCCAGCACCGGCACCAGGAAGCTGAACGCGAGACCGCCGACCTGGAACAGCAGAGCCGCCCAGCTCGTGGAGTCCGTCCAGACGAAGTGCTCGGCGACGGAGGGCGCCTTGTCGATGGTGTAGCCGCCGATGGCGAAGCCGAGGGCGATGAGGAGTCCGCCGGCCGCGACGAAGGGGACCATGTAACTGACGCCGGACATCAGCCACTTGCGCAGCTTGGTGCCGTAGCCCTCGCCGGGGTCGCCCGCCTCGTCGACGGGTGAGCCGGTGCCGGCGGGGGCCGTGGTCTCGCCACGGGCCGCCTTGCCGCGGACCTCGGCTATCAGTTCGGCGGGGCGGTTGATGCCCGCCTTGACGCCGACGTCGACGGTCGGCTTGCCGGCGAAGCGTTCCTTCTCCCGTACCGGTACATCGTGCGCGAAGATCACGCCGTCGGCGGCGGCGATGACGGCGGGGTCGATCCGGGTGAACCCGGCGGAACCCTGCGGTTCGACGACGACCTCGACGCCCTCGGCCTGGCCGGCCTGTTCCAGGGCCTCGGCGGCCATGTAGGTGTGCGCGATGCCGGTGGGGCAGGAGGTGACGGCGACGATACGGAAGGCGGCGGGCGGGGTTTCCTCGGCGGGCGGTTCCGGCTCCACCGCCGGGGCGGGCGCCTCCGGCGGTGTGCCGCCGCCGATCAGGCTCGCGGTCGCCGCCGGGTCCGTCGCCGCGCGCAGCGCCGCCGTGAAGTCGGGGTCCATCAGCCGGCGGGCCAGGGCCGAGAGGATCGACAGGTGCGCGTCGTCGGCGCCCGCCGGGGCCGCGATCAGGAAGATCAGGTCCGCCGGGCCGTCGGGCGCCCCGAAGTCGATCCCCTCGGCCGGGCGGCCGAACGCCAGGGTCGGCTCGGTGACATGTTCGCTGCGGCAGTGCGGGATGCCGATCCCGCCGTCGAGCCCGGTCGGCATCTGCGCCTCGCGGGCGGCCACATCGGCGAGGAAGCCGTTCAGGTCGGTGACCCGGCCCAGGGCCACCATGCGTTCGGCCAGCGAGCGGGCCGCGGCTTCCTTCGTCTCTGCGGCCAGGTCGAGGTCGACCAGGTCCGCGGTGATCATGTCGCTCATCGCGGGCTCCTTCGTGGGGACGTACGGGGAGAGGTCATGAGGCGGGCTCCGAGAGGGGACGGTTCAGGGGGATGTCGGCGGACACGGTGACCGCCCCCGGGTCGAGGTCCGCGGGCGACGGCATCACGCTGCCCGGCAGTTGGACAGCGGCCGCGCCGTGGGCGACGGCCGAGGCCAGCGCGTCCGGGCCGGTGCCGCCCGCCGCGAGGAAGCCCGCGAGGGAGGCGTCACCGGCGCCGACGTTGCTGCGGACGGTGGCGACGGGGGCGCTCGCGAAGTGGGCGCCCGCGCCGGAGACCAGTAGCTGGCCGTCGGCGCCGAGGCTGGCGAGGACGGATCCGGCACCGTACGCGAGCAGTTCCTCCGCCGCCTTCAGCGCGTCGCCGACGGTGGCCAGCGGGCGGCCGACGGCGGTGGCCAGTTCCTCGGCGTTGGGCTTCACGACGTCCGGGCGCTCCTTGAGCGCCGCCAGCAGCGAGGCGCCGGAGGTGTCGAGCGCGATGCGGGCGCCGGCGGCGTGGGCGCGGGCGACGAGTTGGGCGTACCAGCGGGGGTCGAGCCCGCGCGGCAGGCTGCCGCAGCAGGCGATCCAGTCGCCGGCCGCCACGGCATGGTCGTTGAGGGCGGACAGCAGCGCCTCCGACTCGGCCGGGGTGAGTTCGGGGCCCGGCGCGTTGATCTTCGTCAGCGTGCCGTCCGGTTCGGCGAGGGCGATGTTCGAGCGGGTCGCGCCGGTGATGGGCACGGAGGCGACGTCGATGCCCTGGCCGGCGAGGAGTTGGGCGACGAGCGCGCCGGGGGCGCCGCCGAGGGGCAGCACGGCGACGGTACGGTGCCCGGCCGCCGCGACCGCCCGCGAGACGTTGACGCCCTTGCCGCCGGGGTCCATCCGCTCGACGGTCGCACGCAGGACCTCGCCGCGGTCCAGGGCGGGTATCTCGTACGTACGGTCCAGGCTGGGGTTCGGGGTGACGGTGAGGATCGTGGGACCCGGACTAGACACTGAGGACCTCCGTGCCGGTCGCCTCGATCGCCAACCGCGCGGCGGGGGACAGCTCCTTGTCCGTGATCAGCAGGTCGACGTCGGCGAGGCGGGCGAAACGGGCGAAGTGTTCCTGGCCGTGCTTGGCCGAGTCCGCCAGCAGGACGACTCGGCGTGCCGCCACGACCAGTGCGGCCTTGACGGCCGCCTCGGCGAGGTCGGGGGTGGTGAGGCCGCCGTCCGGCGAGAAGCCGTTGGTGCCGAGGAACACGACGTCGGCGCGGATCTCGCCGTACGCGCGCAGGGCCCACGCGTCGACGGCGGCGCGCGTACGGTGCCGGACCCTGCCGCCGACGAGGTGGAGGTCGATGCCGGGGTGGTCGGCGAGGCGCGCGGCGACGGGCAACGCGTGGGTGACGACGGTGAGTTCGCTGTCCAGCGGCAGCTCCGCGGCGAGCCGGGCGACGGTGGAGCCCGCGTCGAGGATCACGCTGCCGGTGCGGGGCAGTTCGGCGAGCGCGGCGTGCGCGATGCGGTCCTTCTCGTGCGCGGCGGTGGACTCGCGCTCGGCGAGGTCGGGCTCGAAGTCGAGGCGGCCGGCGGGGATGGCGCCGCCGTGCACGCGGCGTACGAGACCGGCGCGGTCGAGCGCCTTGAGGTCGCGGCGTACCGTCTCGGCGGTGACCTGGAACTCCTCGGCGAGCGACAGCACGTCGACGCGGCCGCCCTCGCGGGCGAGGCGCAGGATCTCTTGCTGCCGCTCTGGTGCGTACATGTGGGTTTGAGTCCGTTCGGTGCCCGAGTCTGTGGTTTTGGGGTCACGTTACGGCGAGAGGTCGCGGAAGTAAACACATGTGGGCGTCCGGTTGCCGTGGGCGGGGGCCCTCCGGGGTGCGGTTGTTGGCTGACGGGCGGGGTGCGGGGTCTCCGGAGGGGTATGTCCGGACGGCGTGACTTACGCCGCGTGCAACGCTCGTTGGACCCGATGTGGCCTTCTTGTTCACGCGGCACAAGTCAGCCTGAGTGTCCGAACACACCCCTCCTGCGCCCCCGCCCCCTCACGCCGTCACGTGGCGCTGTTCACACCTACCGCCGGTCTGCGCGGAGGAAGGGGGACGCGCAGGGGTCGTGGCCGGACACTCAGGCTGATTTGTGGCGCGTGGACCACCCGGTTCCCTCGGGGCCAACGAGCCGTGCACGCGGCGTAAATCATGCCGTCCGGGCATGACCCCGGAGCGGCACCCGGCCACCACCGCAACCACCCAGCCCGTCCGGCGCTTGAGGACAACCCGACCACCGGGCGGCACCGGTCAACCCACCACCGCAACCCGTCGCCTCGGCAGCGCGAACATCAGCAGGAAGATCCCCACCAGTACCCCCGCCACCCACCACAGCGCGTTCTGGAACCCGTCCGTGAACGCCGTCGCCACCGCGTCCGGCGTCGTCGCCCGGCGGTCGTCGACCACCCCGAAGAAGACCACCGACACCAGCCCGAGACCCAGCGCGGTCCCCATCTGCTGCACCGTGTTGATCAGGCCGGACGCCGAACCCGAGTGCTCGCGCGGGACGTCAGAGAGCACCGCGTCCGTCAGGGGCGCCACGATCAGGCCCATCCCGAGGCCCATCACGACCAGCGGCGGCACCATCTGCCAGGTGCTGATGTCCGCGCCGTACCGTCCCGCCTCCCAGAGGTAGATCAGTACGCCCGCCGCCATCGTCAGCGCGCCGGTCTGGAGGACCTTGCGGCCGAAGCGCGGGACCAGCTTCTGTACGGAGAGTCCCGCGGCTGTCGACACCGCGAGCGAGAACGGCAGCCCCGTCAGTCCGGCGTGCAGCGGGCTCCAGCCGAGGCCGATCTGCATGTAGAGCGTCCAGACCAGGAAGAAGATGCCGAGGGTGACGCCGAAGGTGAGCTGTACGGCGATGCCCGCGGCGAAGCTCTTGACCTTGAACAGGGACAGTTCCACCAGCGGCGACCCGTCCTTGCGGGTCTTCACCTTCTCGTACGCCACGAACGCCGCGAACACCAAGAGGCTGCCCGCCATGCACAGGTATCCCCAGAGCGGCCAGCCCAGCTCGCGGCCGCGGGTGAGCGGGTAGATCAGCATCAGCAGCGCACCGGTCACCAGGACGACGCCGACCACGTCGAGCCGCAGGGCCTTCGGGGCCTTGGACTCGGTGATGAACTTGCGGCCCAGGATCACGCCGGCGATGCCGACGGGCAGGTTGATCAGGAAGATCGGGCGCCATTCGAGGCCGAAGAGGTTCCACTGGGTGAGCAGCGCGCCGAGCAGGGGCCCCGAGACCGCGCCGAGGCCGACAATCGCGCCGAACATCCCGAAGACCTTGCCGCGTTCGTGCGCGGGGAAGGTGACATGGATGATCGCGAGCACCTGAGGCACCATCAGCGCGGCCATCGCGCCTTGGAGGAGCCGGGAGGCGACGAGCATCTCAGGGTTCACCGCGAAGCCGCAGAGCGCGGAGGCGAGGGTGAAGCCGGTGATGCCCAGGAGGAAGAGGCGCTTGCGGCCGTAGATGTCGCCGAGCCTGCCGCCCGTGATCAGTCCGGCGGCGAAGGCCAGCGCGTATCCGGCGGTGATCCACTGGATCGAGCCGAAGGTCGCCGACAGGTCCCGCTCGATGCTGGGAATGGCGATGTTGACGATGGTGACGTCGACCAGGTCCATGAAGGCCGCGGTCATGACCACCGCCAGCGCCAGCCAGCGTCGGCGGTCGGCGGCTCCCGGGGGTGTCGCGGGCCCCACGTCTTTCGCGGGGGCGGGGGTGGTGTCGGGTATGGCGACCGGGGAAGTCGCTGGAGAAGTCATACGAGAAAGCTAGTCACCATGTAGGCCAGATCATGTCCTAGATGGCTGCCACTCTGGAACGTATGACGGACACCCCGGCACGACTCCTGAATCTGCTGTCGCTTCTCCAGACCCCGCGCGAGTGGCCGGGCAGCGAGCTGGCCGAGCGTCTCGACGTCAGCCCGCGCACGATTCGCCGGGACATCGACCGGCTGCGCGATCTCGGCTATCCGGTCGAGGCCAGCAGGGGCGCGGTCGGCGGGTACCGGCTGGTCGCGGGCGCCGCCATGCCGCCGCTGCTGCTGGACGACGAGGAGGCCGTGGCCATCGCGGTGGGGCTGCGGGCCGGTGCGGGGCATGCCATCGAGGGCGTCGAGGAGGCGTCCGTACGGGCGTTGGCGAAGCTGGAGCAGGTGTTGCCGTCGCGGCTGCGGCACCGGGTCTCCACGCTGCAGGCCGCGACGGTACCGCTGCTCGTCCGGGGCGACGCCGCGAGTGTGGACCCGCGGACGCTGACGGTCATCGCCGCCGCGATCACCGGTACGGAGCGGCTGCGGTTCGGCTACCGCGCCGGGGACGGCGCGGAGACCAAGCGACAGGTCGAGCCGTACCGCCTGGTGTCGACGGCCCGGCGCTGGTATCTCGTCGCGTACGACCTGGGGCGGGAGGACTGGCGTACGTTCCGGCTCGACCGGGTCAGCGAGCCGTATCCGACGGGGGCCCGCTTCACGCCTCGTGAGCTGCCGACGGGGGACGCGGCGGAGTTTCTGAGCAGCTCCATGTCGCGGGCGCAGCCGCAGATGGAATTGGACGTGAGCTTCGCGGCGCCCGCCGAGTTCGTGGCGGCGCGGCTGCCGGCCTCGCTCGGTGTGCCGGAGCCGACCGGTCCGGACAGCTGCCGGCTGCGGGGAAGCGCGGCCGATTCGCTGGAGTGGCTGGCGCTCCGACTGGCGCTGGTGGACTGCGAGTTCACAGTCCGTCAGCCGGCGCGGCTGATCGAGCACATCGGTGAGCTGGGGGGCCGGCTGACGCGTGCGGCGGGGGCCGGGGACGCGTGAGTACGTGAGGAGTCCCGGCACCGGGGGGGTGGGTACCGGGACTCCGTTCAGCGGGGGGAAGTAGGTCCCCCTGGCTCAGGGCCTCACGCCGCGGATTCGAAGCCCACGTCGTGTGCCATCTTCTTCAGTTCGAGAAGGGCGTGCTTCTCGATCTGCCTGATCCGCTCGCGGGTCAGGCCGTGCTGCTTGCCCACCTCGGTGAGCGTCCGCTCCCGGCCGTCCTCGATGCCGTAACGCATCTTGATGATGGAGGCCGTGCGGTGGTCGAGCCTGCCGATCAGGTCTTCCAGCTCCTCGCTGCGCAGCAGCGTGAGGACGGACTGCTCTGGCGAGATCGCCGAGGTGTCCTCCAGCAGATCGCCGAACTGGGTGTCGCCGTCGTCGTCCACCGACATGTTCAGACTGACCGGGTCACGGGCCCAGTCCAGGACGTCGGTGACACGCGCGGCGTTGGAGCCCAGCTCCGCGGCGACCTCGGTGGGGTCGGGGTCGCGCCCGTTCTCACGGTTGAACTCGCGCTGCACCCTGCGGATACGGCCGAGCTCCTCGACGAGGTGGACGGGCAGCCTGATCGTGCGTGACTGGTCCGCGATGGACCGGGTGATGGCCTGGCGGATCCACCAGGTCGCGTAGGTGGAGAACTTGAATCCCTTGGCGTAGTCGAACTTCTCGACCGCGCGGACCAAGCCGGCGTTGCCTTCCTGGATGAGGTCGAGCAGAGGCAGTCCACTGCGCGGGTAGCGGCGGGCCACGGCGACGACGAGACGGAGATTCGAGCGTATGAAGACGTCCTTCGCGCGCTCACCGGCGGCGACGAGGGCTTCGAGCTCCTCGTGCTGCGCACCGGCACCCTCGCTCTCCACGCCTCCGTCAAGAATCTGCTGTGCGTACACACCCGCTTCGATGGTCTGGGACAGCTCGACCTCCTTGGCGGCGTCGAGCAGCGGCGTACGCGCGATCTCGTCGAGGTACATGCCGACCAGGTCGCGGTCGGCGATCTCCCCGCCTACGGCGCGAACACTGCTTGCCGCTTTCGAACCACCGGTGGCGGTGCGACGGGCGACGGCACGGGTTGCCATGCGAGCTCCCTTACTAAGTCGGTCGCGACACCCTCCCGGGTGCCCTGCATCCGTTGGAAACAACGACTGGAATCCGGACAGAATTCCCAAGGCGTGCACTCATTTTTGTGATCATGCAGTACCCTGTCCCGCCACCGAGGGGGGACGCATGGTGCCAAGCTGGGCGAAAGTGCTGGTCAGAACCGGAATCGAGGACGATCCGACGGCGCTCACGGACATTTACCACCGCTTCACCCGTGAGACGCCGATCACCTTCGACACCGCCACCTTCACTCCCCAACAACGCCGCCCGTAGCTGCGCTCTTACCCGGAAGACGGCGCACATCGCATAAAGGTTGCTCAGGATGTCCGTTCTGACCTCATTACGGGGTTGCGCGGGCCCTGCATACGTGCAGCAGGCCCCGGACCGGTGCGGTCCGGGGCCTGCTGCAGGCGTCGTGCGGTCGGGAAGTCGGGCAGTTCGGAAGCCGGGTCAGCCCCCGTGCGGGGTGCCGCCCAGGAGGCGCTCCACGGCCGCCTGGGCGTTCACGCGGGCCGAGCCGTACGTCACCACCGTGTTGGCCGCCAGCGCGTCCACGGCGTGCGGCCAGCCGGTGAGGACGACGACCGCGTCCGGGCGGCGTGCGACCAGTTCGCGCAGCAGCGCGATCTCCGCGGCGTCCCGGTGCGGTTCCCTGGCGATGACGACCAGGGGGTGGCCGGCGGAGTCCTGGAGCGCGGTGTCCGCGCGGGCGGCGGTCGGGCCTTCGGGCGGTACGCCGGTGGTGGTCAGGCCGGGCATGGCCTCGGCCAGCAGCCGGTTCAGGTGCCGCGCGCGGCTGCCGGACGCGTGGTTGACGCGCTGTCGCAGGTCGATCACGTACGGCGCCGAGCTGAGGGCCACGTTGCCGCGTACCCGCAGGGCGGTACGCGCCACGGCGAGCGGCAGCGCGTCCTCCTTGGGAGGCGGCGGCGTGGCGCGGGCCTCGGCGATCCACCGGGCCAGTTCGCGGGCCCGGCGGCCGGCCTCCACGAGACGCTCCGTGGGAAGCGCGCCGGTCGCCACGGCGTCGAGGAGCGCGTCGCGCGCCGACGTGTAGGCGGTCTCGGCGGCCTCCGCGCTCTCCGGGTTCCCCAGGCACAGCAGGTCGGCGCCGCCGAGCACGGCCTGGACGCAGGCGGGGCCGAAGCCGGGGTCGGCGAGGACGGCGCCCATGTCGAGGGCGTCCGTGACGATGGCGCCGGTGAAGCCCAGCTCTTCCCGGGCCAGCCGGGCAGCCTCCGGGTTGAGTGAGGCCGGGGCATCGCCGAAGGGGAGGGCCTTGATGTGCCCGGTCATCAGACAGCGGCTGCCGGCCCGGATCGCGGCGGTGAACGGCACCAGATCGCGCCGCCGGAGCAGGTCGAGGTCGGCGGTCAGCTGGGGCACGCGCAGATGCGAGTCGACCGCCGTGTCGCCGTGGCCCGGGAAGTGCTTTGCGCAGGCCGCGACACCGGCGGACTGGAGGCCGGTGACGTACGCGGCGGAGTGCCGGGCCACCAGGGCGGCGTCCGAGCCGAAGGCGCGTATGCCGATGACCGGGTTGTCCGGGTCGGCGTTGACGTCCACGTCGGGCGCGAGGTTCAGGCCGATGCCCGCCGCGCGCAGGTCGTGGCCGATGGCGCGGGCGACCCGTTCGGTGACGTCGGTGTCGTCGACCTCGCCGAGGGCGCCGTTGCCGGGGTACGAGGAGCCGGTCGCGGCCTCCAGGCGGGTGACGTCGCCGCCCTCCTCGTCGCTCGCGACGATCAGGTCGGCGCGGCGGGCGTACAGGGTGGCCGAGAGGGCGGCGGCGGTCTTGGGGTCGGGCACGTTGTGCGCGAAGTACACGACGCCCGCCAGCCCGTCGTCCACGGCGCCGAGCAGCCACGCGGGCGGCTCGGTGCCGTGGAAGCCGGGCAGCAGGACGGAGTTGACCAGGCGCAGGACCCCGCCGGCGGAATCCCGGGCGGTCATCCCTTGACCGCCCCGGCCGCCAGTCCGGAGGCCAGCCGCCGCTGCACGATGATGAAGAAGATCAGCACCGGCAGGGTGATGAGGGTGGAGCCGGCCATGACCGGGCCCCAGGACGTGGAGTTCTCGCCGAAGAACTGGAACAGGCCCACGGCCGCCGTGTACTTGGAGCCGTCCTTCATGAAGGTGTACGCGAAGACGAACTCGTTCCACGCGGTGATGAAGGCGAACACGCTGGTGGCGACGAGTCCCGGCGCGACCAGCGGCAGCAGGACGGACCAGAACATCCGCGGCCACGAGCAGCCGTCCAGATACGCGGCCTCCTCGACCTCCTTGGGCACCGTCGCGACGAAGCCGCGCAGCGTCCAGATCGCGAACGGCAGTGACAGCGCGATGTAGACGACGGTCAGTCCGATGAGGCTGTTGAGGAGTTCGTAGTCCCGCATCTGTAGGAAGAGCGGGATGACGAGCGCCTCCAGCGGGACCATCTGCACGATCAGCACCATGATCAGCACCGAGGTGCGGAACCGGAACCGGAAGCGGGCGACGGCCACGGCGGCGAACAGCGCCAGCAGCCCGGAGACCAGGATGGTGCCGAGCCCGACGATCATCGAATTGGTCAGGAACTGACCGAAGTTGCCCCGGTCGAAGATGTAGCTGAAGTGCTCGAAGCTGATCCCGCTCGGCAGGACGTCGGCGCCACGGGTGATCGCGTTGGGGTCGAGCGCGGTGCTGACCATCCAGTACACCGGGAACAGCGTGAAGACCAGCAGCGCGAACACCGCGACAGCGAGCCCGATCCGCCCGGCGGTCGTCGTGCGGGTCACAGGTCGTCACTCTCCTTGAAGAGGGTTCGGATGTAGACGATCGTGATCAGCAGCAGGAGCAGGGTGAGGAGTACGGCGGTGGCCGCTCCCGCGCCGTAGTCGTTCAGGGCGAACGCCTGCTGGTAGGACCACACGCCCAGGTTGAGGACCTCTTCGTTGCTGCCCGCGCCGCCCGGCATCAGATAGATCTGGGTGAAGACCTTGAAGTCCCAGATGGTCGACAGGATGGTGACGACGAGGAAGATCGGCTTGATGGTGGGCACTGTGATCTTCCAGAACCGCTGCCAGGCGTTGGCGCCGTCGATCATCCCCGCCTCGTACAGCTCCTTGGGGATGGTCATCAGCCCCGCGAGCACGGTGATGGCGACGAACGGGAAGCCGTGGTGCACCACGTTGAGGGTGGCGATGGCGTAGAAGGACAGCCGCTCGGTGAACCAGTTCGTGGTCTCGGGGTCGATGAGCCCGAGCGAGCCGGCGAGCTGGCTCATCATTCCGTCGCCGGCCGAGAACAGCCACACCCAGACGTAGGTGCCGGTGACGGCGGGCATCGCCCAGGCCGCCATGATCGCGGTGGAGCAGATGACCCGCCAGGTCGTGCCGAGCCGCTGGAGCAGCAGGGCCGCGAGGGTGCCGAGCGCGACGGTGAGCGCCACGCAGGCGACCGCGAAGAACACGGTGTTGGGCAGGACCGTGCGCCACAGATCGCCGTCGGTGAGCAGGTCCTTGTAGTGGTCGAAGCCGGTGTACGTGCCGACTCCGCCGCCGAACTTCACCTCGTAGTCCTGGACGGACAGGATGCCGACCTTGACCAGCGGCCACAGGAGCAGACCCGCCAGCACCACGAGGGACGGCAGGAGCAGCAGCCAGGGGCGGGTGGTGCGACCGAGCTGCTTGCGGCGCAGCGTCGGGCCCGGACGCGGGCCGCGCGGCCGCGACGACTTCACAGGGGAGGTCGTCGCGGCCACGTCGTCGTGCGCCGAGTCTTCGATGACTGACTCAGGAGGCAAAGATCTTGTCCATCTCCTCGGCGGCCTGGTCCGCGGCCTCCTGCACGGTCTGCTTGTCCGTCAGGATCGACTGGATCATCTTCGTGACGACCTGCGTGGCCTGGATCTGGCCGTACGCGGGGGTCTTGGGCACGGTCGCGCCGGCCTCGGTCATCTGCTTGGCGAACGGCGCGACGAGCGGGTCTGCCTTCGCCTGGACCTCCTTGAGGAGGGAGTTCTGACCGGGGAAGTAGTTCGTCTGCTCGGCCCACTTGGTGGCGAACTCGCCGGTGGTGACGAGCTTGACGTACTCCCAGGCCAGGTCCTGGTTCTCGCCCTTGAAGGTGGAGAGGTACGAGCCGCCCAGGAAGGACTTGCTCATGCCGCCGGTCTCACCCGGGATGGGCGCCGCTGCGAGCTTGCCCTCCAGGTCGGGGGCTGCCTGGACGAACGCCTTGGGCGTCCAGTTGCCGGAGAGGGTCATGGCCACCTTCCCCTTCTGGAAGTCGGTCGCCACCTCCTTCTCGGTCCAGGTGGTGACCTTCGCCGGGGACAGCTTGTCCTTCTTCGCGAGGTCGGTGTAGTACGTGATGCCCTTGACCGACTCCGGGGAGTTGATGCCGGACTTCCACTTGCCGCCCTCGTCGACGGCCAGTTCGCCGCCGGCGCCCCAGATGAACGGGGTCGCGAACATCTCCGCGCCGCCCGCGACCGGGAACGGGATCATGCCCGGCTCCTTCTCCTTCAGGACCAGCGCGGTGTCGCGCAGTTCCTTCCAGGTGGTCGGGGCCTTGAGGTTGTGCTTCTCGAAGATGTCCTTGCGGTAGAGGAGGCCGCGGACACCGGCGTACCAGGGCATGCCGTACTGCTTGCCGTCCAGCGTGCCCGCGTCGGCCAGGCCCTCGACCAGGTCGTCGCCCAGCCCGGATTCCTTCACCTTGTCGGTCACGTCCACGAGGCCGCCGGTCTCGGCGAACTGCGGGATCCAGGTGGTGCCGACCTCGGCGACGTCGGGGACCTGGCTCGGTCCGCCCTCGATCGCGGTGGTGAACTTCTTCTGCGCGGTGGCCCACTGCTGGTACTCGACCTTGACCGTGGCGCCCGTCTTCTTCTTGAAGGCCGCGGCGACCTCGTTGAAGAAGGGCTTGGGGTCCGGGTTGGTCCCCTCCATGATCCATACGGTCAGGGTCTTGCCCTTGCCCGACGTTTCGCCGCCGTCCCCGCCCGAGTCCCCGCTGCCGCAGGCAGAGAGTCCGAGCGCCATGGTGACGACAAGGGCCCCGATGACATGTTTCCGCATGGCCGCTCCCTAACAGGATGTCTAGACCACAGGAACGTACGGAGCCCGGATTGCCCGGTCAAGTGCCGTCGGCCAGGGGATGTCGAACCGTTGCCTATCTGAACCCGTCTGCCATTGGACCGACCACTGACGGATCGGCCGGTGGATCGGCCGACGAGGGATCAGAGGGATCAGCCGAACTGGACCGACCGCTTGGCCAGACCCATCCAGAAGCCGTCGATGACGTTACGTACGGTGTCCAGCTCGTCCTCCGCCGCGCCGAGCGTCACGAACAGCGGCGCGAAGTGCTCGGTACGCGGGTGGGCGAGCGGCCCTGCCGGGGACTTGTGGGCGAAGTCGAGCAGCGCGTCGACGTCGCGCGCGAGCAGCGCCTCCCGGCCCCAGGCGTCGAACTCGGCCGACCAGCCCGGGACTCCGGGTCCCTGGTGGCGCAGCGCGGCCAGGTTGTGGGTGAAGAAGCCGCTGCCGACGACGAGGACGCCCTCGTCCCGCAGCGGGGCCAGCTTGCGGCCGATCGCGAGGAGTTGGCGCGGGTCGAGCGTCGGCATGGAGATCTGGAGGACCGGGATGTCGGCGCCGGGGAACATCTCGACGAGCGGGACGTACGCCCCGTGGTCGAGCCCGCGGTCGGGGACGCGCTGTACGGGGGTGCCCGGGCCGCGCAGCAGCTTCTCGACGGAGTCGGCGAGGCCGGGGGCGCCGGGGGCGGCGTACCGCACCTGGTAGTAGTGCTCGGGGAAGCCCCAGAAGTCGTACACCAGCGGCAGGGTCTCGGTGGCACCGAGGGCGAGCGGCGCCTCCTCCCAGTGGGCTGAGACGATCAGGATCGCCCGGGGGCGCGGCAGGTCGGCGGACCACGCGGCGAGTTGTCCGGGCCAGAGGGGGTCGTCGGCGAGGGGCGGGGCGCCGTGGGAGAGGTAGAGGGCGGGCATGCGCTCCGCTGTGCTGGTCATGGCGTCTCCCTGCCGGTCACGATCTACTTGAACCTTAAAGCACTTACTGAGCCGGACCTTACTTCCATCTAGTTCAACTTTCAAGGAGCACGTAGAGTGGGGAGCATGGAGAGCGACGGGCAGCCACGCTGGCTCAGCGCCGAGGAGCAGGGCGTCTGGCAGGCGTATCTGCAGGCCACCACGTTGCTGGAGGATCATCTCGACCGCCAGTTGCAACGTGACGCCGGCATGCCGCACATCTACTACGCGCTGCTCGTGCATCTGGCCCGCGCCCCGCACCGCCAGCTGCGGATGACCCAGCTGGCCAAGAACGCCAAGATCACCCGGTCCCGGCTCTCGCACGCGATAGCCCGGCTGGAGAAGAACGGCTGGGTGCGCCGCGAGGACTGCCCCTCCGACAAGCGCGGGCAGAACGCGATCCTGACGGACGAGGGCGACGCCGTACTGAAGCGCTCGGCGCCCGGCCATGTCTCCGCCGTACGGCAGGCGATCTTCGACCGGCTCGGCCCCGAGCAGGTGACCCAGCTCGGGGAGATCATGCGGGTGCTCGCGGAGGGGCTTCAGCCGGACGGTACGGACGCGGATCTGCCCTGGCGCCGCTGAGGAACAGCGGCACCAGGGCAGTTCTCGTCGTGCTGCCGAGGGTCAGTGCATGACCACCGGCGAGGGGGTCGGTGGGTGACGACCGGCGAGGGCCGGTGCGTCACCGCCCGGACCGTCAGTGCATGACCACCGGGACCTGGACGTCCTCCGCCGAGGCGTCGGCACCCTCGCCCTTGGCGACCTGGGTGCTCCCCGGACGGCCGGTGTTGATGAACGTGAAGGCGATTCCGGCGGCGACGACCAGGATGCCGACCGCCCACCAGATGGCGCTCGCGTAGCCGTGCACCATCGCCTGCAGCTCCAGGAGCTTCGGGTTGTTGGCGCCCGCCGCGTTCGCCGCGACGTACGCGGTGGTGGCGGAGGCGGCCACGGTGTTCAGCAGCGCCGTACCGATGGCGCCGCCGACCTGCTGCGAGGTGTTGACCATCGCCGAGGCGACGCCCGCGTCACGCGGCTCGATGCCGTGCGTCGCGAGGGACATGGCCGGCATGAACGCCGTACCCATGCCGAGACCGAGCAGCAGCAGCGCCGGCAGGATCAGCCCGGCGTACGAGGTGTCGAGCGAAAGCTGCGTCAGCAGCAGCATGCCGGTCGCGCCGACCAGGAAGCCGGGGCCCATCAGCAGCCTCGGCGGCACGCGGGTCATCAGCCGGGCGCCGATCTGGGTGGAGCCCGTGATCATGCCCACGATCATCGGCAGGAACGCGAAGCCGGTCTGGACCGGCGAGTAGCCCTTCACGACCTGGAGGTAGTAGGTCAGGAAGAGGAACAGACCGAACATGCCGATGATGGCCAGGCCCAGCGAGAGGTAGACACCACCGCGGTTGCGCTCCATCAGGACGCGCAGCGGCAGCAGCGGGGACTTCACCCGTGCCTCCACCGCGACGAACGTGGCCAGCAGTACGGCGGAGGCGACGAACATGCCGATCGTCGTCGGGTCGGACCAGCCCTCGGACTCGGCGCGCGTGAAGCCGTACACCAGCGCCACCAGGCCCAGCGTGGACAGGAAGACACCGGGGATGTCGAGCGGGTTGCGGTTACGGCCGCCCGCGGGCTCCCGGATCACGAAGTAGGCGCCGACGGCGGCCACGATCGCGAACGGGATGTTGACGAAGAAGGTCCAGCGCCAGTCCAGGTACTCGGTGAGGAATCCGCCGAGGATCAGACCGACCGCGCCACCGCCACCGGCGATCGCACCGAAGATGCCGAACGCCTTGGCGCGCTCCTTGGGATCACCGAACGTCACGGCGAGCAGGGAGAGCGCGGCGGGCGCGAGAAGCGCGCCGAACGCACCCTGGAGGGCGCGCGAGCCGAGCAGCATGGCCTCGCTGGTCGCGGCGCCGCCGATGGCGGACGCGGCGGCGAAGCCGAGCAGACCGACGGTGAAGGTGCGCTTACGTCCCCACAGGTCGGCGATGCGTCCGCCGAAGAGCAGCAGACCGCCGAAGGCGAGCGCGTAGGCGGTGATGACCCACTGGCGGTTGCCGTCCGATATGCCCAGGTCCTGCTGGGCGGAGGGCAGCGCGATGTTCACGATCGTCGCGTCGAGCACGACCATCAGCTGGGCCAGGGCGATGAACACCAGGGCTTTCCAGCGATTGGGATCAGGGACCGAATCGGGGACCTGGGGGTCCGGGAGCCGGGTCTCGGCTGTTTTTGACATGGGTGAGGCCGCCTATGTGTACGAAGAGTTCATAACGGGCGCGGGGACGCACTGGTCGGCCCTACGCGCGGGTTACGCGTTACTGGTTCGGGAGTAGCCGCCCGGCTTGGTCGAGGCCGGCGGCGTGACGTAGTGGTCCTAGGTGCCGGTGACACCCGGCGGTGTCACGTACTGGTGTTACGTCCTGGTGTGACGTGGTCGACAGAAGTTCTTGGTCCGGGGGCGCGTCACACGTCGTCATCGACCGTGGCGCAGGTCCTCCAGAGTCGCCGCCGCACCCGGCAGCTCGGAGCGCGCGGGCGCCTCCAGGCCGTCGAGGAACAGCTGTAGATGCCGGTGCGTGAAGCGGTCGATGTTCAGACAGCCGATACCGGGCAGCGGACGGGTGAGCTGGGAGAGCGCGACCATCAGGTCACCGACCGCGACGTCGGTGCGCAGCCTGCCTGTCGCGCGCGCCTTCTCCATGAGGCCTTCGACGGCCCCTTCGAGGCGTTCGCGCGCCGCGTGCAGGTGAGGGAGGTCTCCGTTGAAACTGCCGGAGAGGAGCGGGCACAGCGCGCCGATCCTCTCGTCGGCCGCCGCGTGGACGAAGCGGCTGAGCGCCACGAACGCGTCGGCCTCCTCGGCCGCCATCCGCTCGGCCTGGTCGGCGGTGCGCGCCATGACGGAATGCACCACCTCCAGGATAAGAGTGGAACGGTCGGGGAAGTGGCGGTAGAGCGTCGCGTTGCCGACGCCCGCGCGACGAGCGATCTCGTCGAGCGGCACGTCGGGGCCCGACTCCACGAGGATCTCGCGGGCCGCCGCCACGATGCGCTCCCTGTTGCGCAGAGCGTCCGCTCGCGGACGCGGAACGCGACGCGTATCGGATTCGGCAACGGTCGTCACGACGGGCCCTTCCCTCGGTCAACTCGGGTCACTCGGTTCGCTCTGTTCACGGAAGTGGGGAAGGTGTCCCCGCTTTCCTTGACACGGGTGCAAACGGGGAAGTCGTCCCCGGTTATTTCACCGGGACGTGTGAGCTGGGTCACCCACGCGGAAAACCCCACGATCGGCGCACCCAGCGAGCGCCGACACGCCGCCCGTCGCAGGGTGATCGAACGGAGAGCAGTCAGCACGGACGACTGCCGCTGACCCGAAGGCGGCCGATGAAGCACACCCGTCGGATACGCGGAACCGCAGGTCACGGCCGCCACGCCAGACCCCGCCGGCTCGGCGCGCTCGCCGCACTCGCCGCCCTGACCCTCGCCGCCCTCACCACCGCCAGCGCGACCCTCCCGCTGCCCACCCGCGCCTCAGCCGGGCCGGTCTCCACCGCGCACGACGCGACGCTCGCCCCGTGCCGTATCGCCACCGCCACCGGCGTGCAGATGTCCGAGGGCGTGCCCACCCCCGCCGGCTACTCCCGCTCGACCGGCACGGTCCGCGCGCTCAACCTGATGGTCGACTTCTCCGACGCGCCGGGTCCCGGCAGCGCCGCCGACCGGCTCGGCGAGTTCTTCCCGCAGACCTCGCAGTGGTTCCGCACCAGCTCGTACGGGCGGCTCGACTACCGGCCCGAGGCCCCCCTGAAGGACTGGCTCCGGATGCCGCTGCCGTTCGAGGAGTACGGGATAGAGCGCGGCGCGCCGTACGAGCCCGGCTACCGGCGCCTCGTCCAGGACATCGTGACGGCGGCCGACCCCGAGGTGGACTTCGGCGAGTACGACCTGGTCAACATCCTCGTCACCCCCAACGCCGGCCCCTCGGCCCTCGACACCGTCCTGTCCGTGACGTTCTCCGGCAACGGCGAGGCCCCGAAGGCGGACGGCGTCCCGCTCTCCAACACGTCCTTCGTCTACAGCAGACAGGACGACGGCTCGGGGTCGTACGCGCGGACCGGCTACCGCGTCCTGCCGCACGAGAACGGCCACGTCTTCGGCCTCCCCGACCTCTACACGATGGACGGCGGCGGCACGGTCGGGCACTGGGACATCATGTCCGAGGACTGGGGGGCCAACAACGACCTGCTGGGCTGGCACAAGTGGAAGCTCGGCTGGCTCGACAACGACCAGATCAGCTGCGCGTCGGCCCCCGGCGACAGCGAGCACGACCTCACCCCGCTGGCCACCGGGGGCGGTCACAAGCTGGCGTTCGTACCGCTCTCCGAGGACTCCGGCTTCGCCGTCGAGGTCCGCACCCGCGCGGGCAACGACGAGGCCGTCTGCAAGCCCGGCGTGCTGGTCTACCGGGTCGAGTCCGACGTCGACACCGGGCGCGGTCCGGTGACCGTCTCCGACAGCGAGGAGCGCAGCGGCGGGTGTACGCGGCGGCCCAACGTCCACGCGGAGCTGTCGGACGCGCCGTACGGGCCCGGGGAGACGTTCCGGGACCGGGACAGCGGCGTCAGCGTCGCGGTGCTCGGCAAGAGCGGGGACGGCGGCTACCGGGTCCGGATCAGCCGGTCCTGAACCAGCCGTCGGGGGTGAACGCCTCGGCGGTGGCCCGCGCGTCGCGCCAGTAGGCGTACGGGAGCGACTGACCGCGCAGCCAGCGTTCACCGGTCTCCGCCACGACGCGTGACTCGACGGTGGGCGACTCGACGGTGGGCGTGGCCCGGAGCGTCGCTTCGGACTGCTCCGCCGGCCGTTCCGCCGTGCCGTCCAGGACCAGCGCGCCGCCCGCCGCCATCGCGCCGTACACCTCGGCGAGCGCCTCGGGGCCGGAGAAGGGGCGTGGCAGCCGCGTGACGGGGGCCGGGCCGAGACCCGGCAGTTCGCCGCGTTCGAGCGCCTCGGCGGCGGCCCGGAAGCGGGCGTCCATCGCGGCGCCCGCCTGCGCGAGCTGGGTGGTGACGGCGCCCCGCAGGGGGTCCGCCGGTGACGCGTAGACGAGGGTGGCGTCGTCCTCGGCCCGGATCTCGATGTCGGGCGGGGCCGCGTACGGATCGGGGTCGGGCAGGTCCCGCGAGCCGAGGACCACGACGCGTGCCCGCTCGCGCTCCGCCCACCCCGCGACGACCGGCAGCCGCTCGTCGTCCACGAGCAGCACGCGGGGCGCGCAGTGGTCCAGTACGCGGCCCAGTTCGTCCCCGGTCCACGCCGCGTCGAGCGGTACGGCGACCAGCCCGGCGAGCTGCGTGGCCCAGAAGGCGGTCGGCCAGTCGGGGCGGTCGCCCATCACGACGGCGGCCCGGTCGCCCGGCCGCAGGCCGTAGGTGTCCACGAAGCGGTTGGCCAGCATGGTCGCGGCGGCGAAGAAATCACCGTACGTAAGGAGGTGGGCCCCGTCGCCGCCGACGAGGAAGGGCCGCTGCCCGTACGCCCAGGTCGTCTCCACGAACTCCCGCAGGGTGCGCGGCCCGTCCGCGTACATGAGCGAGCCGTTCTCGGCGCGTACGACCTCGAAGGGCGCCCCGGGGGCGGTCAGGGCGGCGGTGTGCGGCAACGTACGGCTCGCTTTCTTCGTACCCTCGCGTTAAGTCCGTCGAGCGAGGAGCTCCAGTTGCACCACTTGTACGTCAAGGTCTGCGGTCTGCGGAAGCCCGCCGAGGTCGAGGCCGCCGTGGCCGCCGGGGCCTCCGCCGTCGGGTTCATCCTGACGACGAGCCCCCGGCGGCTGTCCCCCGCCGAGGCCCGTCCGCTCGCCGCGCTCGTGCCGCCCGGTGTCGCCAAGGTCGCGGTCTTCCGCGGTGAGCCGCTGGAGGAGGTGCGCCGGGCGGCGGCCGAGGCGGGCGCGGACACCGTCCAACTGCACGGCGGGGAACCGCCCGAGGCCTTCGCCGCGCTGCGCGCCGACGGATTCCGGCTGATCCGCGCCACCTCGCCCGCGTCGGGCGCTCCGCTGACGGCGGGCGCGTACGGCGAGGACATGCTCATCATCGACTCACCGGTGCCGGGCTCCGGCGAGCGCTGGTCCCCGGAGTCGCTGCCCGAGCGGCCGACGGGGTCGTGGGTGCTGTCGGGCGGTCTCTCGCCGGACAACGTCGTGGACGCCGCGACGGCGCTGCGGCCGTGGGGCGTCGACGTGTCGAGCGGGGTGGAGAGCAGCCGGGGTGTGAAGGACGTCCGGCTCATCGAGAAGTTCCTCACCGCCGTGGGCGGAATGCGTTACTGAACACAGCGAGCGTGGCGGGTCGGGAGAGGGGCACCCGGTCGTAGGGCGTGCGGACACGCCCAGGACCGGATCCGACCCGAAAGGGGTTCCTCCCTTGCTCTGCACACGTCTGTTCTCCCCGCCGCCGTTCTCCCGGCCGGTCAGATCGGTGACGGTGACCCGATGACCACCGAGAAGATCCGGCGCATACGGCGGCGCCTGGAGCGGCTGATCGGCATCGCCATGACCGAGGGCAACGCGCTCGTCCCGCTGCGGAACGGCGACGCGATCTTCGCGTCGATGCTGGAGAGCATCCGCGGCGCCGAGCACACCGTCGACATGATGACGTTCGTCTACTGGCGCGGCGACATCGCCCACGAGTTCGCGCAGGCGCTCGGCGAGCGGGCGCGCGCCGGGGTGCGGGTGCGGCTGCTGCTCGACGGCTTCGGCAGCCGGCTGATCGAGAAGGACCAGTTGGAGGCGATGGAGCGGGCCGGGGTGCGGGTGGCCTGGTTCCGCAAGCCGCTGTACCTGTCGCCCCTCAAGCAGAACCACCGCTGCCACCGCAAGGTGCTCGTCGTGGACGAGACGACCGCGTTCACCGGTGGTGTGGGCATCGCCGAGGAGTGGTGCGGCGACGCGCGGAACGAGAGCGAGTGGCGCGACACGCACGTGCGCGTCCAGGGGGCCGCGGTGGACGGGATCGCCGCCGCGTTCACCCAGAACTGGGCGGAGTGCCAGGACGAGATGTTCGACGAACACGACCGGTTCGTCGCCCAGGACGCGCACGGCGACGCGATCGTGCAGGTGGTGCGCGGGTCGGCCAGCTTCGGCTGGCAGGACATGCAGACCCTGATCCGGGTGATGCTGGAGTCGGCGGAGGAGCGCGTACGGCTGGCGACGGCGTATTTCGCGCCGGACGACTACTTCGTGGAGCTGCTGTGCGCGACGGCCCGGCGCGGGGTCTCGGTGGAGATCCTGCTGCCGGGGCCGCACACGGACAAGCGGGTCTGTCTGCTGGCCGGACAGCGGTACTACGAGGATCTGACGGCGTGCGGCGTGAAGATCTACCAGTACCGGCCGACGATGATGCACGCGAAGGTCATCACCGTCGACTCGATCGCCTCGCTGATCGGGTCGACGAACTTCAACCGGCGTTCGATGGACCACGACGAGGAGGTCATGCTCGCCGTACTGGACACCGCCTTCACGGCCACGCTGGACGGGCACTTCGAGGAGGATCTGACGGTGAGCGAGCCGATCGCGCCGGGCCGCTGGAAGCGGCGCTCGCTGGTCCAGCGGGCCCGGGAGGCGTCCGTGGTCCCGATCCGCCGCTATCTCTGAGAGACAGCTCCGCGGAACCCCCCGTTCAGCTCGTGGGCTCCGCCGGGTGGTCGCCGGGGCCGTGGGTGTGGCCGGCGAGCGGTGTCGGGGACAGGTCGGTGCTCTCCTCGCCCTCTTCGAGCAGGGTGTCGGCCGGGCCGACGATGAGCGGGTCGGGTACGCCGAGGAGCGCCTCGTCCTTCCGGTCGTAGTCCATCCGCCACAGCAGGCTGCGCATGGCCTCCAGCCGCCCCCGCTTCTTGTCGTTGTTCTTGACCACGCTCCAGGGCGCGTGCGCCGTGTCGGTGGCCCGGAACATGTCGACCTTCGCGGCGGTGTACGCGTCCCAGAGGTCCAGCGACGCGAGGTCGGTGGGCGAGAGCTTCCACTGCCGTACGGGGTCGATCTGGCGGATCGCGAAGCGCGTGCGCTGCTCGTCGTGCGAGACCGAGAACCAGAACTTCACGAGCAGGACGCCGTCGTCGGTGAGCATCCGCTCGAACTGGGGCGCCTGGCGCAGGAAGTGCTCGTACTGCTCCGGCGTACAGAAGTCCATCACCCGCTCGACGCCGGCCCGGTTGTACCAGGAGCGGTCGAAGAAGACGATCTCCCCGGCGGACGGCAGATGCGCCACGTACCGCTGGAAGTACCACTGCCCCGCTTCTCGCTCGGTGGGCTTCTCCAGGGCCACCACGCGGGCACCACGCGGGTTGAGCCGCTCGGTGAACCGCTGGATGGTGCCGCCCTTGCCCGCGGCGTCCCGGCCCTCGCAGACCACCACCACCCGCCGGCCGGTGTCCTTCACCCAGCGCTGGAACTTGAGCAGTTCGATCTGGAGCGTGCGCTTCGTCCGCTCGTACTCGCGGCGGCGCATCTTCTTGTCGTACGGGTAGTTCTGCCGCCATGTCTGTACAGGGCGGCCGGACTTGTCGAGCAGGACGGGCTGCTCGGGGTTCCGGTCGTCGACGGTCAGCCCGTCCAGTAGGACGTCCGGCCCGTCGTCCTGGCCCTTCTCACCCGCCGGCATGCGGGCGCCCTCCCCGGTAGGCGCCGGGGTCGGGGACGGTGGTGCCGTCGAAGTCCGCCTCGTCGTCGAGGGGGGGAAGGTCGATGGTGTAGTGCGCCTCCAGGAAGAGGTCGCTGTGCTGCGGACGCGAAACGGACTCATCTGCGGCGGGAAGAGGCGCGGTTCGGACGATACGACGCTGAGAGCTCTGCATCCAAGACCATCCAGGGAAGGGAGTCGTACGGGCCGCGCGGCCCATTGCCGGGCGACTGGCTCATCCTTACATAGGGCTCGATCTTGACAAGCGAGTTGAGTGCCGGGACGGGCTCAGCCCGTCGGCCGATCGAGGTGGAAGCGCCCCAGGACCCGGTCCACCAACTGGCCCGCCGCCCCGGTGTAGTGCGCCGGGTCGGACAGTTTCCTGAGGTCGTCGGCCGATCGGCGGCCGGTGAGGGCCGGGGCCTCGGCCAGGACGTCCGCGAGGTGGCGGCCGGTGGTGGCCGCCTCGGCCGAGACCTGGGCGAGCAGGGTCTTCGCCTCGGCCCTGCCGAGTTCCACGGAGAGCAGGGCCGCGAGCCGTTCGGAGACGACCAGGCCGCCGGTGAGGTCGAGGTTGGCCCGCATCCGGTCCTCGTGGACGGTCAGGCCCTCGGTCAGCTCGGCGGCGGTGTGCGCCGCGCCGCCCGCCAGGCGCAGGCAGTCGCGCAGCGGCAGCCATTCGGCGTGCCAGGCACCGGCGGGCCGCTCGTCGTCGTGGACGGACACCTGCATGAGGGTGCCGACGAGGGAGGGCACCTGGTAGGCGGCGGAGCGGATCAGCGCCGAGAGGGCGGGGTTGCGTTTGTGCGGCATGGCGGAGGAGGTGCCCCGGCCCTCGGCGGCCGGTTCCGCGACCTCGCCCGACTCGGTGCGGGACAGCAGCTGGACGTCCGCCGCGATGGAACCGAGGGCGCCGGTCAGCAGGGCGAGCGCCGCCCCGAGGTCGGCGAGGGGGGTACGGACGGTGTGCCAGGGCACGAGGGGTTCGGTGAGGCCCAGCTCGCCGGCGAGCGCGGCGGGCAGCTCCTGGATGTACCGCTCGCCGCCGTCGGCGGTGGCGTCCGGTACATGCACGAGGGCGTACTCCAGATATCCGGCCATCGTGCCCGCGGCGCCGCCGAGTTGGACCGGCAGCCCCTCGCCGCGCACCCGGCGCAGCCGGTCGCGCGCGTCGAGTACGCCTTGCAGCCAGCCGGCCGCCTTGAGGCCGAAGGTGGTCGGCACGGCGTGCTGGCCGAGGGTGCGGGCGGCCATGGGGGTGTCGCGGTGCCGGGCGGCGAGGCGGGCCAGCGCGTCGGCGGTGCGGTCCAGGTCGGCCAGGACGAGGTCCAGGGTGCGCGCGGCGACCAGCATGAGGCCGGTGTCGAGGATGTCCTGACTGGTGGAGCCCTGGTGGACGCTGTGCGCGGCGTCGGCGTCCTGGGCGGCGACCAGCGCGGTGAGCTGCCGTACGAGCGGCACGACCGGGTTGGCGGCGCCGCGTGAGCGCACCGCCAGGTCGTACAGGTCGAAGTGCTCGGCCCGCGCGGCCTCGCCGATGGCGCGGGCGGCGGACTCGGGTACGGCGCCGAGCCGGGCCTGCACGCGGGCCAGGGCCGCCTCGGTGTCGAGCATGGCCTGGAGGCACGCGGCGTCGGTGGTGGCGGCCTCGGCCGGGGTGCCGGCCCGGACCGGGGAGAACAGCCCCGTGTCGGCGGCGAACTGGTCGGTCGTCATATCTGATCCCCCGTCAACACCTGCTGAAAAAAGGCGATTTCACGTTGCTTTGGACTTCTGATGGTCCGGCACCGGCGGCCGTGGCGGGCCCGTGGGCAGGGCCAGCACCGCGAGCGCGATGGCGTCGGAGTCTCCCAGTGTCACGGAGTTGACGCCGGGGCGGACCCCGGCGGCGGTCGCCCAGTGCACCGCTTCGGTCGGCACACCGTAGGCGAAGCGCCGGGGATGCGCGTGGCCCTCTGCGTCTATGAGCCGGTACGGCCGGGGGGTGACGGCGAGGCCGCCGGTCTCGTACGCGCCGAGTCGCGGGTCGGCTATCGCGTACGGCCGGCACTGCCCGGTGGCCAGCAGGTCCGTCAGCAGCGGGTCGGCCGTCCGGCGCAGGTCGGGCTCGGGCAGCCGGGCCTCGACCAGGGTGGTGACGCGCGTCAGGGAGCCGGGCACGGCGGGCGCCTCGACGGTGAAGGCGCCCCGGCCGGGGTCGGTGCCGACGCGCAGGCCGGGGCCGAGGACGGTCAGCACCCCGGCCTCGATGAGCGCGATCATCTGCTCGATCCGTATCGCGGGCGGGCCGATGGACAGGAAGGCGTTGAGCGGGGTGTACCAGCGCTCCAGGTCGTCGCGGTGCGAGCCGCCGGTGAGCCCGCCGTGGTCCACCACCAGCCGGATCTCGTTGCGCAGGTCGCGCAGCACGTCGAGCGCGGCCTTGAGGGGGCCGTCGACGTTGCCCGCGTCGGACTCGGCGAGATCCCGGCGCAGGATGTCCAGCAGCCAGTCGCGGTGGTCCGCCGGGCCCCGGAAGCCCCGGTCGGCGTGGGGTGCGGAGAGGTACTTCCAGTCCCAGTGGTCGTCGGGGCCGATGCCGTGCGCGTCGAGCAGGTCGGACTCCTCGGCCGACCCCCAGGCCGGTTTCAGATACCGGTCGGCGAACCGGCCGGCCTCGTGCTCGCCGACGCGCCGGGCGAGCAGCGCCGTGTAGTGGACGGTCTCGACCTCCTTGGCGATCAGCGGCCACAGGTCGCGGCCGAAGTCGACTCCGCCGCCGAGCCGGGCGGCGGTGCGCAGCCGCTCCAGCTCCGCCGGGGTGAGGACCCGCGGGATGTGCCTGCCGTGGGCGCCCTTCTGGTTGCGGCCGCGCGAGTGGTACGGGATGCCGCGCCGGGAGGCGGCGTACAGGCGCGGTTCGCGTCCTGAGGGGCCGTACACGAGCCGCCCGCCCCGGCGGGTGTACGTGCCGCCGCGGCCGAGCGTGAACAGCGTCAGATGGTCGAAGAAGTTCAGCCCGAGTCCGCGCAGCGCGACGGCCTCGCCGGGCCGGACGGCGGACAGGTCGGTGTCGGCGGGGTTGGCGGGCGGGACGTACGTCAGCGCGTGCTCCCGCGCGAAGCCGGCCAGTTCACGCTCGCCGGGGCCGCCGACGACCGGGAGATGGCCCTGGGCGAGGACGACCGCGTCCAGGTCCTCGATACGGGAGCCGTCGGCGAGCAGCACGCCCTGCGGGCCGTCCGGGCCCCCGGCCAGCCGGACGGCCCGTCCCGGGTGGACGACGACGCGGACGTGCCCGGGCGCGGTGCGGACGACATGGCCGAAGACCCACTCCAGGTAGTGGCCGTAGAAGGCGCGGGTCGGGTAGGAGTCCGGGGTGAGGTCGCGGGCCTCGGCGCGGACCTGGTCGTCGTACGCCTCCCCCGGCTCCGTGCCGAGCCGGGCCGCCCAGTCGAACAGGCTGGGGCCGGGGGCGAGTTCGCCCTCGATCTCCACGCTCTCGTCGGTGAACAGCGTGACCTGCGAGGCGACGGTGTTCATCAGCAGGTGGTGGGACTGGTCGGTGCGCCACACGCTTCCGGCGCCGGGGCGGTACGGGTCCACGATGTGCGCCACGAGGGTGGAGCCGGGCGGGAGGCGGCGGCGCGCGTTGGCGCAGAGCCGTTCCAGGACCGAGAGGCCCCGGGGTCCGCCGCCGACGACGCAGACCTCCAGATGTCCGTCACTCACGTGTCTCTCCGTCTCCGTCTCTGTCTCCGTCTCCCGTTGGGCATCCCCGCGGCCTGTCAGAGGACTTCGACGGTGGGGCCGGTCTCCAGCCGGTGCCGGCAGTCCAGTACGAAGTCCGAGGCGCGGCTGACGAGTTCGTAGTCGAAGGCGTCGTGGTCGGTCAGCAGCACCACCGCGTCGGCCGCCGCCAGCTCCGCCTCGGAGAAGTCGCAGCGGGTCAGTTTGCTGTCCACGGTCACCGCCTCGACCACGTACGGGTCGGCCGCCCGCACGTCGGCGCCCAGACCGAGCAGCAGCTCCGCCACGCGCAGCGCGGGCGACTCGCGCGCGTCGCCGGTGTTCGGCTTGTACGCGAGGCCGAGCAGCAGGACGCGGGAGCCCGCGAGCGGCCTGCGGCGGGCGTTGAAGGCGAGCAGCAGCCGCTGGACCACATGGTCGGGCATGTGCCCGTTGATGTGGTTGGCGAGTTCGACGAACTCGAAGCGGCGGCCGAGGGTGCGCCGTACGCGCCAGGACAGGTACTCCGGGTCGACCGGCAGACAGTGGCCGCCGACGCCGGGTCCCGGTGTGAAGCGCATGAACCCGAAGGGCTTGGAGGCGGCGGCGTCGAGCGCCTCCCAGACGTCGACGCCGAGTTCGTGCGCGTACATCGCCATCTCGTTGACCAGTGCGATGTTGACGTGCCTGAAGGTGTTCTCGATCAGCTTGGACAGCTCGGCGACCTCGGTCGTGCGCACCGGCACGGTGGTGCTGGTGATGGTGTCGTAGAAGGCGCGCACGGCGGTGAGCGACGCCGCGTCGATGCCGGACACCACCTTGGGCGTGTTCTCCAGGCGCCAGGTCGGGTTGCCGGGGTCGATGCGCTCGGGGCTGTAGCCGAGGTGGAAGTCGTCGCCCGCGGTCAGGCCCGAGCCCTCCTCCAGCAGCGGGACGAGCAGTTCGACGGTGGTGCCGGGGTACGTGGTGGACTCCAGGACCACGGTCGCGCCGGGGCGCAGCCGGGCGGCGAGGGTGTGGGCGGCCGACTCGATGTACGAGAGGTCGGGCGCGCCGTCCCGCAGCGGGGTGGGCACGGTGACGACCGCGACGTCGAAGCCGTCGAGGTCGGACGGGTCGGTGCTGGGCAGGTAGGAGCCCTGGTCGAGCAGGACGGCGAGCTGTGCGTCGGGGATGTCCTCGACGTAGGACTCACCGCTGATGAGCCGTTTGACGCGGTCGGTGTCCACGTCGTAGCCGACCACTTGGTGGCCGGCCAGCGCGGCCCGGACTGCCAGCGGCAGGCCCACGTACCCCTGCCCGACTACGACGACCTTGCTTTTCACGGTTGCTCCCGTCGGAGGAAGTGGGTCAGTTGGTCAGGTCAGTTGGTCCGTCGGTCGGGCGATGGGCCGTTCGGGCGGGCGGGGTTGGAGTCGAGCGGGATCGGACTCCGGGAGACATGGCCCGGGTCAGTCGAAGAACGCGCAGACCACGTCGGCCGTACGCTCGACCTGACTGTCCGTCAGACTCAGGTTCAGCGGCAGCGCGAGATGCCGCGCGCTCGCCAGCTCCGCGCCGGGCCGCCGCCCGTCCGCGCCCGCTCCCGCGTACGCCGCGAAGGCGGCCAGCCGGGGCAGCGGCACCGGGTAGTAGACGCGGCTGCCGACGCCGTGCGCGGCGAGGTGGGCGGCCAGCGAGTCCCGGCAGATGGTCTGTACGGCGTAGACGTAGTGGCACTGGCCGTCGGCGCCGGTGGTCGGGGCGAGCAGGCCGCGCCCGCGCAGCGCCGCGAAGCGCGCGTTGTAGTGCTCGGCGACGGCGGCGCGCCGGGTGACCATGTCGTCGGCGCGCTCCAGCCGGGCGAGCTGGAAGCCGGCCTGCACCTCGTCGAAGCGGCTGTTGAAGCCGACCTCGTGGTGCACGAAGCGCTGTACGCCGTCCTGGCCGTGGTTGCGCAACCTCCTTACGAGCGTGGCGAGTTCGGCGTCGTCGGAGAGGACGACCGCGCCTTCGCCCGGCATCCCGAACGGCTTGACCGGGAAGAACGAGTAGAGCCCGATGTCCCCCCACGTACCGGCCGCCCGGCCGCCCAGGGTCGCGCCCTGGGCCACCGCCGCGTCCTCGACGACCGCGATCCCCCGGCGCCGCGCGAAGGACCGGATCGCGGGCATGTCGGCCATCGTCGTGAACGTGTGGGCGGGGACGACCGCGCGGGTGCGGCCGTTCACCCGGCTCTCCGCGTCGACCGGGTCCAGGACCATCGTCACCGGGTCGACGTCGGCGAAGACCGGCACCGCGCCGACGCCCAGCACCGTCGCGGCCAGCGGCTCCGCACCGAAGGCGGGCACGATCACCTCGTCGCCGGGAACTACCCCGACGGCCCGCAGAGCGAGCGTGAGCGCGCCGGTCCCGCTGGCGCAGGCGACGACGTCGCGTACGCCCGTGCGCTCGGCCAGCCGCCGCTCCAGCTCGGCGGTGCGGCGGCCGAGGATGAACTTCTGCTCGGGGTCGGTGCCGACCTCGTACAGCACCTCGCGCAGCAGTTCACGCTCGGTGTCGGGGAGCCGGGTGTGGGCGTAGGGGACGACGCCGGACGCCGGGACCGGGGCGGAGGGCGCTGTCCGGGCCTGCGCCTGGGCCTGGGCGGGCGATGTCTCGGTGGTCATGACGTACTCCCGGTGAAGAAGGAGCGGACGGCGTCGCACACCCGGCCGAGCTGCGCGAGCGTCAGCTCGGGGTAGAGCGGCAGCGCGACGGTGCGGTGGCTCGCCGCCTCGGCGTGCGGGAAGTCGCCTTCCTGGTGGCCGAGATGGGCGAAGCACGGCTGGAGGTGCAGCGGCAGCGGGTAGTACGTCTCGGTGCCGATGCCCGCGGCGGCGAGGTGCGAGACGAGGGCGTCGCGCCGGTCGGTCTCGACGAGATAGACGTAGAAGACGGGATCCACCGGCTCACCGCGCTCCACCACCGTGGGCAGCCGGCGGACGCCGGGGATGCCGCGCAGCCGGCGGGTGTACGCGTCGGCGAGCACGGCGCGGCGGCGGATGTCGTCGTCCAGCGTCGTCAGCTTGGTGAGCAGGGCCGCGGCCTGGATCTCGTCCATCTTGCTGTTGGTGCCCGCCAGTTCACCCTGCCGCGCGTACTCGGCGCGGGCGGTCGGCGCCGACGGCGCGGCAGAAGGTGCCAGGGCCGGCCGGCCGTGGTCGCGCAGCCGCTGTACGGCGCCGGCGAGCGCGTCGTCGTCGGTCAGCACCATGCCCGCGTCGCCGAGCGCGCCCAGCGTCTTGGTGGGGAAGAACGACAGCACCCCGCCCGCCCCGATCAGACCGGTGTGACGGCCGTTCAGCCGCATCCCGATGCCCTCGGCGCTGTCCTCCAGGACGAGCAGTCCATGCTGTTCGGCCACCGTGAGCACCGCGGTCATGTCGGCGGGCTGGCAGAACAGATGCACCGGCATGACGGCCTTGGTGCGCTCCGTGACCGCCGCTTCGAGCGCGGCCGGGTCGAGGTTGTAGGTGAGCGGATCGACGTCGACGAAGACCGGGACCGCCCCGACGAGCGCCACCGAACTGGCCGACGCGAAGAAGCTGAAGGCCGGCACGATCACCTCGTCGCCGGACCCGATCCCCGCCGCGCGCAGCAGCAGGACGAGCGCGTCGGTGCCGTTGCCGACGGCGATCGCGTGCCGGGCACCGGTGTAGGCGCGCAGGGCGGCTTCCAGCTCGGCGGTCCTGGGCCCGTTGGAGTACGTCCCCGATTCGCACACCTCGTCGAGATACGCGCTCAGTCGGGGCCACAGCCGCTCGAAGGATTCCGCCTGTGTGAAGAACGGGACGGTGCTCGCCGGAGCCGGCATCGCCTTGCTGTTCATTTCACTCCACTCGTCTCGGCCGTCTCGGCGGTAAAGCGGTCGGTCGGATCTCTCAGCGGTTCGAACGTAGACGGCACGCCGACACGCCTTCGATAGCAATCACCCGGCAATCCGTTGGCAATTGCCGAGGACGGCGCAGGCAAGCGTGTGCAGAACTCTGCCTATTACCTGGGTCGTTACTTATTGCCGGTCCGAAAAACCTTGACTTGCCTCTTCGTTGTGACGGACGGTGAAACCCAATTCCACGGACCGACAGGAGTTTCCAGTCGTGACCGACAAGAAAGTGATCCTCGCCGAGCCACGCGGATTCTGTGCGGGGGTACGCCGGGCGATAGAAATCGTCGAGAAGGCATTGGAGGTCCACGGAGCCCCCGTCTATGTGCGAAAAGAAATCGTCCACAACCACTACGTGGTGGGGGTGCTGAAACGACGCGGCGCGATCTTCGTGAACTCCGAGGCGGACGTACCTCCCGGAGCGGTCTGTGTGTTCTCCGCGCACGGCGTCTCCCCGGAGGTACGTGAGAACGCGACCGCCCGCCGGCTCGACACCATCGACGCGACCTGCCCGCTGGTGTCGAAGGTCCACCAGGAGGCGCGGCGCTACGCCCGCGACGGCCGCACCCTGCTGCTGGTGGGCCACGCCGACCACGAGGAGGTCGAGGGCACGTACGGCGAGGCGCCCGACCGTACGGTGATCGTGGAGAGCGTCGAGGACGCGCACGCGCTCGACCTGCCGCGCGACACCCCGGTCGCGGTGCTCACCCAGACCACGCTCTCGATGGACGAGACCGCCGGCATCGTCGCCGCGCTCGGCGAACGCTTCGACGACCTGCGCAGCCCCGCCGACGGCGACATCTGCTACGCCAGCACCAACCGGCAGGTCGCGGTGAAGGAGATCGCGGCGCGCAGCGATCTCGTGCTGGTCGTCGGGTCGCGCAACTCCAGCAACTCGGTACGGATGGTGGAGGTGGCCCTCCTCGAAGGGACCGCCGCGTATCTGGTGCCGGACGTCACGGAGCTGGACGTGAGCTGGCTGGACGGGGTGCGGACGGTCGGCGTGAGCGCCGGTGCCAGCGCGCCCGAGCTGCTGGTCGACCAACTGCTGGAGCGGCTGGACCAGTTGGGCTACCACGACGTGGAGCTGTCCGTCACGACCAAGGAGGACATCGTCTTCCAGCTGCCGCCGGGCCTCACCCAGGCGCGGCCGTCCGCCTGACCGGAGCCGTTGCGCCAGGGCCGGCCCGGAGCTCTAGGCCCTGTCCGGCGGATCTTCGGGGGCCCGGGACGCCTGGCACGGCACCTCACTGCGTTGTCGGAGTCGTCCAAGTACGTCCAGTACGAGCACGATCCTCCGCCTTGCGATGCACCGCACCAGACGCCCCGGGCTGATCCCCGAAGATCCGCCGGACAGGACCTGACGGCGCACGGAGCCGTACTCCGCCCGGAACCTCGGCCGCCCGGGCCCTGCGCCTGACCGGAGCCGTACGCCGCTCGGAGCCGTACGCCCGAAGGGCACCGACCCGCCGCCCCAAGGACCAGATCGCCGACTCGACAGGAGAACGCTCATGACCGTCTCACCGCCCGCACCGGCCGTCGAACGCCTCGGGGGCCTCGCCGCCCGGTCACGCGCGGCCGTCCTGGACCGTACCGAGGAGCGGCTCGACGCCATGCTCGCCGCGGAGCACTCCCGCTGGGCGGCGGTCGACGCGCGCGCCGCGGTCCCCGTGGAGGCCATCGGCGAGCTGATCCGGGCGGGCGGGAAACGGCTGCGCCCCTCGTTCTGCGCCGCCGGATTCCTCGCGGCGGGCGGCGAGTTGTCCGACTCCCGCGTGGTGGACGCGGCGGCGGCCATCGAGATGCTGCACGCGTTCGCGCTCATCCACGACGACGTCATCGACGACTCCGACCTGCGCCGCGGCAAGCCCACGGTCCATGTCCGGCACATCGACGAGCACCGTGAGCGCGGCTGGCAGGGTGAGGCCCGCCGTTACGGCGAGGGCGTCGCCGTGCTCGCCGGTGACCTGGCCTTCTCGTACGCCGGGCAGCTCATCCAGGACCTGCCCGCCGAGGCCCGGCTGATCTGGGGCCGGCTCGTCAGCGAGATGATCATCGGCCAGCACCTGGATGTCACGGTCGCCGCGGAATCCCTCCCGGACCCGAAGCTGGCCCGGTACATCGCCAACGCCAAGTCCGGCCACTACAGCGTCCACCGCCCGCTGGAACTCGGCGCGGCCATCGCGGGCGACTCCTCGTCGGCCGCCGCCTTCGAGGCGTACGGCACCGCGCTGGGCGAGGCGTTCCAGCTGCGCGACGACCTCATCGACACGTACGGCGACGCCGAGGCCGTCGGCAAGCCGGTCGGCGCCGACGCCGAACAGCACAAGATGACGCTCCTGGTGAGCCTCGCCGCGCTGCGCGACGCCCGCGTCGGCGAGCTGGTCCGGGCCGCCGACTGGGACGGCGCCGCCCTGGCGGAGGCGCTGAACAGCAGCGGTGTGCGCGCCGAAGTGGAGCACCGCATCGACGAGTTGGTGGTCCAGGCGCACGAGGCGCTGTCGGCGGCCCCCATCAGCGAGGAGTGGAAGCGCGAACTCGCCGACATGGCCGTGTCCGTGGCCTACCGCGACCACTGATCCGACAGTCCGTCCGTCCCCTCTCGGAGTCGCCAGGTCTCCTCAAGAGCGAAGGTCACGTCATGCTGAACACGTTCATCGTCGGCGGCGGGCGAGCCGGCCTCGGGCTGCACTGGCCGGTGCTGCGTAAGCTGCGCGCCCTGCCGGACCAATCCGGCCTCTGGTCACCGGACCCGCCCGTGGTCTGGGACGTCCAGGACATCCGCGAACAGGCCCTGGCCGAGGGCCTGTTGCCCGCCGACTCACTGGCCCACGCCGCCACGCTCGCGGACCCCGCCACCACGGTCGTCCATCTGTGCACGCCGCCGGCCGACCGGTTCGCCACGCTCCAGGAGCTGGCCGACCTCGGCTACACGCGCATCGTGGTCGAGAAGCCGTTGGCCGTCGGCGTCGCCGGTCTGGAGGCCGTCGACATGCTGGCGCGGGTGCGCGGTCTGCGGCTGCGGGTCGTCTCGCCGTGGCTGGCCAGCTCGCTGACCGAGGAGCTGGCGGAGCTGGTGCGGTACGGCACGTCGGGCGGCGCGCCGCGTGAGCTGGGCGCGCTGCGTTCGATGTCCTTCACCCAGTTCAAGCCGCGCTGGACGCGCACCCTGCGCTCCGACAACCACACCACCGCGTTCGACGTGGAGCTGCCGCATTCGCTCGGTGTCGCCCTGCGGCTCGCGGGCGACGCCCGGATCGTCGACGCCGCGCTGACGGACATGCGGATCGGCGACACCGTCATCCCCCGCATGGGCGGCGCCCGGCTGACGCTCCAGCACCACAACGGCGTCACCACGGAGATAGCCTCCGACCTCACCTCGCCCATCCGCGAACGCCGGATCGGGCTGCGGTTCGACACCGGTCATGTCGTCGGCCACTACCCGATCAGCGACGTCGACCACCACGCCACCCTGACGGTCCACGACGGCACGGGCACGGGCACCGGCACCGGCACCGGCGGCGGTACGGCGTCCCCGCGGATCCTCTTCGACGACGCGCTGACCAGCTACATCGACGGCGCCTACCGGGACTACGAGGCGGGCACGGACCGGTCGGGCGGTTCCGACGACCGGTCCGACTACGCGATCGCCCGGCGAGTGGTCCAACTCCTGCAAGAAGCACGCCTGTTGGCCTCCGCGCAGCACGAAGGGGAGTCCGCGCCGCGCCGCCCACCGCTGACCGGGGTCTCCCCCGCTCTCCGGAGCGGAGCCGACCATGAGAGCTGACATCCGGCTGAGTGGCATCGGCGACGAGGCCGCCCCGGGACTCGACCGCCAGATCGAGGCGGTGCGGCGGCTCGGCTGGGACAGCGTGGAGCTGCGCTCGGTCGACGGCGTCCCCCTCGCCGACCTCGACGACCCGGCCTTCGACCGGGTGGCCGGCCGGATCGCCGACGCCGGGCTCGGGGTCTCCTGCGTCGACTCCCGGATCGGCAACTGGGCCCGTACGGTCGGCTCCCCGTTCGCCGACGACCTGGCCGAACTGGACCGGCTCGCCGATCGGTGCGATCACCTCGGCACCCGCTACGTACGGATCATGTCGTACCCCAACGCCGGTCTCTCCGAGGGTGATTGGGAGCGTGAGGTACTCCACCGGGTGCGGCGGCTCGCGGCCCGCGCCGAGGGCGCGGGGCTGGTGCTGGTGCACGAGAACTGCGCGGGCTGGGCCGCGACCGACCCGGCGCGCATGCTCCGGCTGCTCGACGCCGCCGACAGCCCCGCGCTGCGGCTGCTCTTCGACGTCGGCAACGGCATCGCGTACGGCTACGAGGCGTACGACCTGCTCGCGGACATCGCGCCGTACGTCGCCCATGTGCATGTGAAGGACGGCACGGGCGACACGACCGCGCAGTTCTACTCGCTCCCCGGCGACGGCGACTGCCGGGTCGCGGACTCGCTGCGGCTGCTGTTCGACCGGGGCTACTCCGGCGCCGTCTCGATCGAGCCGCACATCAACATCCGTCCGCACGAGGGGTGGTCGGACCCGTCCGGGGACTACGTGGACGAGTTCGTGGCGTACGGGAAGCGACTCGAAAAGCTCGTGAACGGGCTGGGTCCGGCGGCGGGCCGCCCATGACCCACGCCGCCCAACGCCCCCGCCGGATCAGCCCGTCCGCCGCCGTCGGACTGACCGGGTCCGACCGTGAACTGCTGCTACACCTCCTCGCCCTCCATACCGCCGGACCGCTGGAGACCGGCGGCGGTCAGCCGGTGGAACTCTGGGAGGCGCAGAGCGCGTACGCGGAGGCGGCGGCCGAACTCGGCTTCCGGGTCGTCCACCACGCCCCCGCCGGACCCGACGCCCTCACCGGCCCCGACGTACCCCGGGCGGTGCGCCAGGCCGCCGACACCCTGCCCGGATTCCTGGACTGCCAGCCGAACATGGTGCTGCGGCTCGGACCCGAACTGCCGCGCGCGGCAACGGTGATGTTCAACGTGCACCTGGACACCGTCGCGGGCGGCGGCCCTGTCTCGTTCGGCGGATCGCGCTTCCACGGCCGCGGCTCCATCGACGCCAAGGGCCCCGCCGTCGGACTGCTCGCCGGTGTGCGGGCGGCCCTCGCCGCCTCCCCCGCGCTCGGTACCGAGGTGGGCGTGCTGATCCAGCTCGTCTCGGGCGAAGAGGGCGGCGCCATGGGCGTGTTCGGCACCAAGCCGCTGGTCGAGCAGGGGTACGTGGGGCGGCTCAACGTGTTCTGCGAGCCGACCGGCCTTCGCGTACTGAGCAGGGCCACCGCCTCCATGACCGCGCGCCTGCGCGTCGACGGCCGCGACGGCATCGACGACGAGCCGGGCGCCGGCCACAACGCGACGGTGCTGCTCGGCTATCTCGCCCAGCACCTCGCCACCGAACTGCCTCCGTACGCGGTCGACGGACAGGTCTGCGTCGCCGGCATGAACACCGGCTCCATGCACAACAAGGTCTACGGCACAGGGCAGTTGCTGATCAATCTGTCGTACGGCTCCCAGGACACCGGGCGCAAGCTGGAGGCCGCGCTGGAGGATGTACTGCGGACCGGTGTGGAGCGTTTCCGCGAACGCTTCGCCGGCATTCCGACCTTCGCCACCACCGCCCGCGACGCCGCGCGGGTGACCCATCTGGACTGGCTGAAGCGGGGGTTGCCCGCGCTGTGCGCCGACGACGCGTGGGTCGGCGAGCTGCTGCTCGACCGGGCGGGGCTCGCCCCGTGGCCCGCCGGACTGCCCGCGTTCACCTGTGACGCCATCTGGCTGGCCGGCGTACCCGACACCTCGACGGTGGTCTTCGGCCCCGGCGACCTCGGCGCCAACCAGGCCCACGCGGAAGGGGAGTTCGCCGATCTGGCCGATCTCGACCGGTACGCGCGGCACATCGGGCGCCTGCTCATCTCCTTCGCACGCAACCGGTTCGACCGGCTTGACCGGCTTGACCAGGGGAACTGACCTATGACGACGAGCACTTCCACCACCACCACCGGCACTTCGGTACGGGTCGGCGCGACCGAGCTGGTGGCGTTCACGGCCGCCGTGTTCCGGCACCACGGCCTGCCCGCCGAGCGGGCGCTGACCGCCGCGCACGCCCTGGTCCACGGCGACCTGACCGGCATCACCTCGCACGGCCTGACCAACCTCACCCGCCTCTATCTCAAGCTGTTCGAGGACGGCCGCTGCGACCCGGCCGCCGAACCCGAGGTGCTGGCCGACCGGGGCGCCGCCGTACTGCTCGACGCGCACCGCGCCCTCGGCCTCTGGTCGGCGAGCGAGGCCGTCGACCTGGCCGCCGAGCGTGCCCTGACGTACGGCGTCGGGCTCGTCTCCGTACGCGACGCGACCCACCTGGGCTGCGCGGGCGCGCACGCCAAGCGGGCGGCGGACCGGGGAATGATCTGCCTGCTGGTCTCCAACTGCGGTCAGCAGCGCATCATCCGGCCCCCCGGCGGACAGGCGGCGCTGCTCGGCACCAATCCGCTCGCGTTCGCGGCGCCCGCAGGTCCGCGGCCCCCGCTCGTACTCGACATGAGCACCACCGTGGTCCCGACCGGGCGCGTCCGGGGCGCGGCGCGGGCCGGACAGCCCATCCCGGAGGGGTGGTTGGAGGACAAGGACGGCCGACCGGTGACCGATCCGCACGCGCTGGACCGGGGCGACGGCTATCTGAAGTGGCTGGGCGGCGATCCGGCGACGGGGGCTTTCAAGGGGTACGGGCTCGGCCTGCTCGTGGAAGTCCTCGGCGCGCTCCTGCCGGGCGCCGGGCTCGGCCCGGCGAAGGAGGCCTGGTCCGGCAGCGGCAGCCCCAGCGGCCAGGACGACGACATCGGCTTCACGGTGCTGGTCGTCGCGCCTGCGGAGCTGCGTCCGCGCGAGGACTTCGAGGCGCAGACGGCGGGGATGTTCGACGCGCTGGTCGGCTCCCCGGCGGTGGCCGAGGACCGCCCCGTCCGCTACCCCGGCTGGTTCGAGGCCGAACGCGCCACGGAGCACGGCAGGAGCGGGGTCCCGCTGTCGGCGTCCCTGTTCGAGGAGTTGGTCGCGGTGGCGGCGGAACGGGGCCTGAACGCGCCGACCGTGCTGCCCGAGCCGACCGCGCTGCCCGGGCCGACCGACAGGCCGTAGCCCCGGAGCCCCGGAGCCCCCCACACACACCACCAAGCTCACCCAAGGAGGACACAGACAATGAAACCCCTGCGGATAGGCGTGGTGGGGCTCGGGGTCATCTCCCGGTTCTACCTCGACGCCTTCCCCGGCCTGCCCACGCTCGACCTGGTAGCGGTGTGCGACCTGCGCGAGGAGGCCCTGGCCCCGCACCGCGCGGCCGGTCGGCCCTGCTACCGGGACCACCGGCGGATGCTGGCCGAGGCCGGACTCGACGCGATCGTCGTCAACGTCCCCAACGACGCGCACGCGGCGGTCTGCCGGGACGCGCTGGAGGCGGGCGTCGCGGTCTGCGTCGAGAAGCCGCTCGCGCTGGACCTCGCCGACGGCCGCGCGCTGACCCAACTGGCCGTGCGCGGCGGGTCGGTGCTGTTCACCGCGTTCCACCGGCGCTACAACGACAACGTGCTGGGCCTGCTGCGTTCGCTCCCCGACGCGGCGGCCGTGGAGTCGGTGACGGTCCGCTATCTGGAGAAGATCGAGGAGCACGTCGGCAAGGACCGCTGGTATCTCGACCCGGCGCGCTGCGGCGGCGGCTGCGTCGCCGACAACGGCCCCAACGCCTTCGACACGGTGCGGCTGTTCCTCGGCGAGCTGACGGTCGAGTCCGCCGACGTCGTACGCGACGAGGAGGGCGTCGACCGGCAGGCGCGGGTGGAGCTGCGCTCCGCCGGCGGGGTGCCCGCCACCGTGGAGCTGGACTGGTCGTATCCGCACGGCGAGGCGAAGGACGTCACCGTCCGGCTGAAGGACGGCACCGAGCACCACGCCGACATGCTGGCCGGACACCACGCGTTCAAAAGCTCGCTGAAGCACGAATACGTGGGTGTGCTGGGCGAGTTCGAGCGGGCGGTCCGCGCCGGTACGGACGCCTCCCGCGCCGGGCTCGCGATGCTGGAGCTGGTCGACGCGACGTACCGGACCGAGCGGGAGGGGGCGGTCCCGTGCTGAACAGGACGGCGTACGGTCCCCCGGCACCCGCGCTGCTCGCGCCCAGCCCGGAGAACGGCGACAAGCGCACGGTCAGGTCCGAGGTGGTCAAGGTGCTGCGCCACCGCCGTACGGACCGGGGGATGCGTCTGGAGGAGTTCGCCTCCCGCTGCGTACGCCAGGGCGAGTTGCACGAACTGGTCACCACCGACCATCTGGAGACCGAGGAGGGCTCCCGTATCGACCGGGTCGGCTTCCTCGGATTCGTGGAGATCTCGGTCGCCGGGGTGCTGGACCGGGGCGACATCGTCCTCGTCGACGGGGAGCCCATCGGCACCCTCCTGGGCTTCGACGCCTGCCACTTCCCCAACCACTACAACGTACTGATCCACACCGCCTGGACGCTCACCGGTCCCGAGGCCGGGCTGCGGCCGGGCTCGCAGGTCAGCTTCCGTCCGCCGCCGTCCACGGACGGCGACACGGGTCCGGGCCGGTCGTGACGGCCCCGTACGACATGGAGGATTCGGTCATGCCCCTACTCGACGAGATCGCGGCCCCTCGCGACCTCCGCGCCCTCACTCCGCCACAACTGGACCAACTGTCCGGCGAGATACGTGAGTTGATGATCGACGCGGTGTGCCGCTCCGGCGGACACCTCGGGCCCAACCTGGGCGTGGTGGAGCTGACGATCGCGCTGCACCGGGTCTTCGACTCGCCCAGGGACACGCTGCTCTGGGACATCGGCCACCAGACGTACGTGCAGAAGCTGTTGACCGGCCGGCACGCCGCGTTCGGCGGGCTGCGTACGCGCGGCGGGCTGTCCGGGTACGCCTCGCGCGCCGAGTCCGAGCACGACGTGATCGAGAACTCCCACGCGTCGACGGCCCTCAGTTACGCGGACGGGCTGGCGCGCGCCCGCGAGTTGAGCGGCGACACGGACCGCGCGGTGGTGGCCGTCATCGGGGACGGGGCGCTCACCGGCGGCCTGGCCTGGGAGGCGCTGAACAATCTGGGCGGTGCGCGGCAGCGGCCGGTGATCGTGGTCCTGAACGACAACGAGCGCTCGTACGCGCCCACGGTGGGCGGCCTGGCGGCGCACCTGGCGCGGCTGCGCGCGGGAACGGGGCCCGGGAACGTCTTCGAGGAGTTCGGGTTCGGCTATCTCGGCCCGGTCGACGGGCATGACATCGCCGCCGTGGAGGAGGCGCTGGGCCGGGCGCGGGCCCTGGGCGGTCCGGTCGTCGTGCATGTGGTGACGGAGAAGGGGCGGGGCTGGGAGACGGCCGAGACGAACGAGCTGGACCGCTGCCATGTGGTCCGAGCGACCCCGTCCTCCGCTTCGGCGCCGTCGGCCACCCCGGCCTGGACGTCGGTGTTCTCGGACGAGATGGTACGAATCGGTGAGGCCCGCTCCGACGTCGTGGCGATCACGGCGGCGATGGCGGAGCCGGTCGGACTGCTGGAGTTCCAGCGGGAGTTCCCCGCGCGCACGATCGACGTGGGGATCGCCGAACAGCACGCGGCGGCCGCGGCCGCCGGCCTGGCGCTCGGCGGGCTGCACCCGGTGCTGGCCATCTACGCGACGTTCGGCAACCGCATGATCGACCAGATGGTCACCGACATCGCCCTGCACTCCGCCCCGGTCACGCTGGTCCTGGACCGCGCGGGCGTGACCGGCGACGACGGCGCCAGCCACAACGGCATGTGGGACCTGACGCTCTTCCAGGCCGTACCCGGCATCCGTATCGCCGCGCCACGCGACGGTACGCGGCTGCGTGAACTGCTCCGCGAGGCGGTCGCCTGGGACCGGGGGCCGACGGTGCTGCGCTTCCCCAAGGGCACGCCCGGCGCGGACATCCCCGCCCTCAGCACGACGGACGGCTTCGACGTGCTCCACAACGCGCCCGGCCGCGACCTGCTGATCGTCGCCGTGGGCCCGATGGCCCGGCTCGCGCTGGACGTCGCCGGGCGGCTCGCGGACGCGGGCGTCGGGGCGACGGTGGTCGACCCGCGCTGGGTCGCGCCGGTCAACCCCACGCTGGTGGAAGCCGCCGCGTACTTCAAGCAGGTGATCACCGTCGAGGACAGCGGACGCGTCGGCGGCGTGGGCAGCGCGTTCGCGCAGGCCCTGGGGGACGCCGGGATCGACACCCCCGTACAGAACTTCGGCCTGCCGCGCGAATTCCTCGACCACGGGTCGCGGGCCCAGGTCCTCGCCCACTGCGGCCTGACCGCCGACGCCGTCACCACCGAGGTGCTGGCCCGGCTGACCCCGGAAAGGACACTCACTCCATGACCACCATCGCTTTGGGCATGCCCGACATCCCGACGAAGCTCGCCGACCGGAGGGTCAGTCGTAAGATCCAGGTCGGTTCGGTGGCTGTCGGTGGGGATGCGCCGGTGTCGGTGCAGTCGATGACGACGACGCGTACGTCGGACATCGGGGCGACGTTGCAGCAGATCGCTGAGCTGACGGCGTCGGGGTGCCAGATCGTGCGGGTGGCGTGTCCGACGCAGGACGACGCGGACGCGCTGGCGACGATCGCGCGGAAGTCGCAGATCCCGGTGATCGCGGATATTCATTTCCAGCCGAAGTATGTGTTCGCGGCGATCGACGCGGGGTGTGCGGCGGTGCGGGTGAATCCGGGGAACATCAAGCAGTTCGACGACAAGGTGAAGGAGATCGCGAGGGCGGCCTCGGCGTCGGGGACGCCGATCCGTATCGGGGTGAACGCGGGTTCGCTCGATGCGCGGCTGCTGAAGAAGTACGGCAGGGCGACTCCGGAGGCGTTGGTGGAGTCGGCGTTGTGGGAGGCGTCGCTGTTCGAGGAGCACGGGTTCCGGGACATCAAGATCTCGGTGAAGCACAACGATCCGGTGGTGATGGTCAACGCCTACCGGCAGCTCGCCGCGCAGAGCGACTATCCGCTGCATCTGGGTGTGACGGAGGCGGGTCCGGCGTTCCAGGGCACGATCAAGTCCGCCGTCGCGTTCGGTGCGCTGCTGAGTGAGGGCATCGGGGACACGATCCGGGTGTCACTCTCCGCCCCTCCGGCGGAGGAGGTCAAGGTCGGTATCCAGATTCTGGAGTCGTTGAATCTGAAGCAGCGGCGGCTGGAGATCGTGTCGTGTCCGTCGTGCGGGCGGGCGCAGGTGGATGTGTACAAGCTGGCGGACCAGGTGAGTGCGGGGCTGGACGGTCTGGAGGTGCCGTTGCGGGTGGCGGTGATGGGCTGTGTGGTGAACGGTCCGGGTGAGGCCCGTGAGGCGGATCTGGGTGTGGCGTCGGGCAACGGCAAGGGTCAGATCTTCGTGAAGGGCGAGGTCATCAAGACGGTCCCCGAATCGAAGATCGTCGAGACCCTCATCGAAGAAGCCATGAAGATCGCCGAACAGATGGAACGCGACGGGGTCCCGTCAGGTGAGCCCTCGGTGGTGGCGGGGGTGTGACGTCCGACGAAGGCCGGGCGGGGCGTTGATCATCGGGCACGCCTCGCCCCGCGGTAAGCGGAGCCAAAGAGTCCCCATATAGGCGACAACATCGGACTGTGAGGACTATCACACGCGATGATCGGAGCAACAAGACAACCAACGTTCTCCGACTCTTGTCTTGAATTCCGATGAACAACATGCCTGCTCCTGACGTCAGCGTGATCGTCGGGGCCTATGAAGCGATGCCCTACCTGATCCGCTGCCTGGAATCGGTTGAGGCTCAGACGCTGGGCGCCCAGCGCATCGAACTGATAGCCGTCGACGACGGGTCCACCGACGGCACAGGGGAATACCTGGAGGAGTTCGCGGCCCGCAGCTCCGTCCCGACCCGTGTGGTGCGTCAGGCCAATTCGGGCGGGCCCAGCGGCCCGCGCAATGTGGGCCTGGGCATGGCCAGGGGCCGGTATGTCTTCTTCCTCGACGCGGACGACTACTTCGCCGACGACGCGCTCGAGAACATGATGGCCATGGCCGACCGGGCCGGCACGGATGTCGTGCTCGGCAAGGTGGAGGGGGTCAACAGAGGCGCCCCCAAGTCCATGTGGAAGCGGACCGCCGACCGCATGGACGTCTACGACTCGCAGATCATCTTCACGCTGAGCGCGCAGAAGCTGTTCCGGCGCGAGCTGATCGAGCGGCTGGGGCTGCGGTTCGACGAAGGACTGCGGACCGGCGAGGACGCCCTCTTCACCATGGAGGCGTACCTCCGGGGCAACGGGGTCTCCGTGTTCGCCGACCGGACCTGCTACTACCTGGTCGGCCGCGACGACGGCAAGCACGTCACCAAGAGCGGCGTCTACACGCACCGCTTCGACTCCGCGCGCGCGATGATGGCGCTCATCCACGACCTGGTCCCGGCCGGTCCGAAGCGCGACCGCCTGCTGGTCAGGCCCTTCACGATCGGGCTCATCCAGCAGTTCGGCCCGGGGATCGTGAAGGAGTCCCCGGAGGTCCGCCGGCACAAGCTGGAGCTGGCGCAGCCGCTGATGGAGAAGTACTGGTCACCGCAGGTCGCACGGCGGATCAAGGTCGCCGAACGGCTGCGGCTGGAGTGCGTCGCGCTCGGCCGGCTCGACCTGCTCGACGACATCCTGGCCTACATCAAGGCCGGCACGGAGCCGGAAGTGATCATGCGCGGCCGGGGCCGCACCCTGCACCTCGCCTACCCCCACTTCGGCGACCGCCGCGCCGGTATCTCCGACGCGGCGTACGAGGTGACGACCCCCGACTGGGTGGGCAAGCCGGGCGGCAAGTCCATCGAGCCGCCCCGCCTCACCCGCCAACGCCGCTCCCTGACGCGCCGGCTGGCACGTGGGGTACGTACGTGGGTCAAGGGGATGCCGCAGCGGGGCCGGATCCCGTCCCCCCGACAGGACACCCCCTAGCCCTAGCCCCGGCCCTAGCCCCGGCCCCCCGCCGCCGCCGGAGCGGCCGTGCCCTGGTCGAGGGGGCGCAGCATGCGGCCCGCCACCTGGACCCGGGACGTGCAGCCCAGTTTCTGCATCACCTTGCGCATGTGGTTCACCGCCGTCCACTCCGCGATCCCCAGCCTGCGCGCCACCTCCCGGTTGGTCAGGCCCTCCGTGACCAGCATCGCCACCTCGTGTTCGCGCCGGGTCAGCGAGCCGACGAGGTCGGTGTGGCGTGGCCGGTGTTCGGGCGGTTCGATCAGGGCGAGGGCCAGGGCGACCGCCTCCCCCGGGGTGCACCGGCCGCCCTCCTGCCAGGCCGTGTCGAAGGCGCTGCGGCCCATCCGTTCGCCGACCTGGCCGAGCAGGGTCCGGCCGACGGCCCCCGGCTGGCCCGCCAGGGTGTCGCCGACCCGGCGGCGGAGCGCGTCCGCCGCGCCGAGCAGTCGTGCCGCACGCTCCCACACGGCCGCCGTGCGGCCGTACTTGTGGGTGAGGAGTTCGGCCAGGACCGCCAAGCCCCGTGCCACTTCCGGCAGATCGCCCCGGTCGTGCAGCGACAGCAGCGCCCGGCAGGCCAGTTGCTCGGCCCGGTCGTAGTCGCCCTGAGCCCCCGTCAGTCCCGCGAGCGTGAGCTTGACGCGGGCCGCCGAGCGGGCGTCCTCCGCCCGCTCGAAGAGCCGTACCGCCTCTGTCGCGTGCCGCACCGCCGACGCCGCGTCACCCCGGTCCCGGCGGACCTCCGCGAGGCGGGCCAGTACTGCCCCCCGGCAGCACTGATCACCGCCCCGCGGGTCCAGGTCCGCCAGCACCAGGGTCAGCAGGTTCTCGGCGGCGGGGAGGTTCCGCTGGATCTGGGCGAGCCTGGCCAGGTGCCGGCGTACGGTCGCGATCCCCGGGCCGTCGGCCAGCTCGGTGTACGCCGCCAGCGCCTCGTCCAGCCAGGGCTTGGCGCCCGCCGGGTCGTCCGTCAGGAGCAGCGCCTCACCGAGCGCCTCCAGCGTGGCGAGCCGTACCCGGAGCCGTTCCGTACCGAGGCGCACCGCGGCGGACAGCCAGTGCGTGGCGCTCTCCACCTCGCCGCGCAGCAGCCAGTACGGCTGGGCCGCCGTCGCCAGCGTCGCCACCGCCTCGCCGTTGCCCGTCTCGACCAGGAACTCCAGCGCGGCGAGCACGTCCTGGTGCCAGTGACCGAACTGCTCCAGCGCCGCCGCCTGCCCCGGCCCCTCCAACTGCTTGCGGATGCCGTGCAGTTGGCGGACGAAGAAGACGGCGTGGTCGGCCCGGACGGGCCCCAGGGCGTCCTGCCGCCCGAGGTGTGCCAGGGCCTGCGCCCGGGAACTGCGCAGCATCCAGAACCGAATGCTGCCGTCCCGCTGCTCCTCGGTGAGCAGCGCGCTGTGGTCGACCATCTCCTCCAGCGCCTGCCGGGTGACGTCCAGCGGGAGTTCGAAGACCCCGGCGGCCTCGGCGACACCGAAGCTCTCGGTGAACACCCCGAGCCGTACGAGGAGTTCGACCGCCTCCGGCGGAAGTCCCAGCGTGTCCACCCCGGCGCCCGGATCCGTTCTCGTAGCCGTTCCCGCACCCGTTCCCGTGTCCGCGCTCAGCTCGTCCAGCAGCGCGCGCGGCGAGCTGACCTTCAGCCGTGACGCGGCCAGTTCGATCGAGAGCGGCAGCCCGTCGAGCACCTGGCAGAGCTTGGCAACGGTCTCGCGGTTCTCGTGCGTGAGCCGGAATCCGGGCCGTACCGCCTTCGTACGGTCGACCAGCAGCCGTACGGAGTCGACCTGCCCCAGCCGACCCAGGTCGGCCGTGTCGTGCGGTGTGGGCACCGCCAGCGGGAAGAGCGGGACGCGGTGTTCGCCGTACATCCCGAGCACCTGGGTCCCGACGGTCAGCAGACACAGCCGCCGGGCCGCCGCCGCGACCGCCTCCCACAGCTCGGCGACGCCGCGCGGGGGCCGGTTGCCGCAGTCGAGTACGAGCAGGAAGTCCCGCCCGCCGAGGTACTCCCGCAGTAGATCGAGCGGAGCGCCGTCCGCGCGATCCGGCGCCGGCGCCAGCTCCAGCGCCTCCGCGACCGCGCGGGCGAGCCCGCCGTCGGGGTCCGTGTCCGCGAGCCGGAGCGTGTCCAGCTCCACATAGCGCCCGCCGTCGGCGAAGTCGCCGGAGATCTGCTCGAAGAGCGCGCTGGCCAGCCGGCTCTTGCCCACGCCCACCGGGCCGGTGAGCGTGAGGATCTGTCCGTTCGGGGCGGCGGCGCGGGCCTTGAGGTCGGCCAGTTCCGCGTCCCTGCCGACCCGGGAGGTGAGCGCGTAGCGCGCCCGCTGGTGCGTGGTGGGCGGGCTCGCGGACGTGGACGTGGATGGGGATGTGGACACGGTCGCGGTCGCGGTCGCGGGACTCGTGGCGTCCCGCACCGGGTCGCCGCCCGTCTGCCGCACCGTTTCGACGATCCGTATCGGTCCTTTTGTTCCTTCGTTGCTCTGTGCGCGCATCTCGGCCCCCGTGGCTCACATAGGTCGCACGACTCACTCTTTGTTTCTCTCTCCCCGGGAACCTCACAGGCCCCGTCCAACGATCGGTCAAGGCTCGGTCAGTGAACGCTCACAAACACACGAAAGCCGCCCGCCCACCGGGAGTCCGGCGGGCGGGCGGCGACATGCCGCGTATCTCGTGGGTCAGGACTTGTCCGGCCGATCATGTGACTGCCTCGAGCCCGAGTCATTGATGTGAGTATGGGGCGGGGTGATCTGAGTGATGCCGAGTGGGAACGGCTGCGGCCGTTCCTGCCGGTCAGCAACGGTCGTGGTGACCGCTGGCGGGATCGCCGGCAGGTGGTCAACGGGATCCTGCACCGGGTACGGAGACCTCGGCGTCATGACCCGCGTTCCCCCACACCGTGACCCCTGGGTCATGCACGACCACGTTGAACGGCGACTCCTCCGGCTCCGCCTCGGTCATCACCGTGAAACCCTCACCCGGGCGCATGCAGTGATCAGTTCCCCACGGCTCGCCCCACAGGCAGACCATGCTGCTGGTCTCGTTGCTCAGGCTCGTCCTGGACACGCTCGCACCCTCACCAGCAACATGGTCGGCCGGACAAGTCCAGGAGGGATGCCAGAAGGAACTATCGCCGGAATTGGATCGGGGCGCGCCACACCAGCGTGAAGCACATACCCAACGTCAATACAGACATTGCTGCTAGCAACCCGAGCACCGAGGTGCCCGGCAGAAGTGGCCACGCCCAGGGGTGCGGTCGGCCGTCGGCTTGCCATCCGATCGCCGCCAGCACGATTGGGACCAGCGTGGTCAAGCCAGCCGCGGCCCGCGGTCCGAAGAGTGCGGCAAAGAATAGGGCCATACCGATGTAGCCAAGCCCGTCGCGGCCGATGACGATGGCGATTTCCTGGCGCGCCAGGAGATAGGCGCATCCAGCTGTGCCCGCAATGAAGATGGCGATGCACAGGCCCCATCCCGCGTCCAGGGCGCGCATCGGGTGCGCGGCGATGGATTCGAGGCGTCCGTCCGTACGTCCCGTTCCGTAGAGGAAAATGGCTGCCGGTAGCACGGGGATGAGTTGCCCGATCAGGAAGCTGCCCGAGCCTCCGGTGAGCACGGGCAGGGGCAGTTTCGCAGTGCCCATCAGCAGACCCAATCCGACCGTGGCCAGAACCGTTCCCACCAGGACCCATGCTGCGCGGATCTTGAGCCACCAGATCATGCGGTGCCCGCCTCGGGGGACAACTGAGGCTTGCCCGTGCAGGTACGCATCGCAGCGGTGTTGCGGTCGTACCAGGCCTTCTGCCGGGCCGGCGACAGCGTCCTGACCTTCTGTGCGAGAGCCGTGGTGTTGTTATCGGTGTGGGCGGCCGTCTGGGCCTGTGTGGCGCCGGCGCTCAGGAACATCCAGGCAGCCACCGGAGCAGCTGCGACCTGGGCAGGGTAGGGGCCGTGCAAAGCACAGCGCGGAGTGGCGGGCATCAGCCCGGAGATGACTGCGGAGCGGACCTGATCGGCGTTGGCTTCGGTGAAGTTACCGAGGCGGGTGGCCCCGTGTGCAGGGCGGGCCGACATGGTCAATTCAGGCGGGACCGGTACACCGGCGGACCGCAGGCTCTTCACGATGCTTGCTGCTTGCGCACGGACCGCACCAGGGTGAACGACTTCAGGCCATAGGCACACCGTCACGTCCTGCTTCTGGGTGCAGCGGAGTTGATTGTCGGGGCGAGCCGTAACGGCAGAGGAGGACAGCGGACGTGCCAGCGATACGCCGGTGGCTGTTCCGAGAACCAGGAGCGCCAGACCTGCCGCGATAGCGGCACGTGTTGCACGACGGTCGATGATGACCGCGCAGGCAAGGATGATGCCTGCCGTGAAGGCCACGGCGCTCCAGATCGCTCGGACGTTGAATATCTCGCTGGGGGTGCAACAGTCCACGAAGGCTGAACCCACAAGGTGGCGGACCCACAGAGTGTCCCAGGACCGAGGGTAGGAGTTTGCCACGAAAGCGCCGATCAGGCTCACGGGCACCGAGATGGCGGGGTTGAACTGCCGACCAACGCAGTATCCGGCCAGGGTGCTTGCGAGGATAAGGAGGAACTCCACGGTAAGAATCCGCCAGTCAGGAAATCCCCAGGAGACACCGGCTGCGGTGGCGGAAACGGCGACGCCTGCCAGGCAGGTGAGCAACCCTCCCAATATCACCGGAACCAGCACGGCTCCGGTGATATGCAAAGGTCCTCGAACGCTTGGCTGTTGGAAGACCGCACCACGCGTGAGGCGCGCCCCCTCCCATGCCCCCAAACCGGCGCAGATGGTAGCAATAAATGGGAGCGGGGACATGGAACTCCCCATCACCGAGGGCCAGTAGTGGGATGTGGTCCACTCCGTCAGGTCCTGGTTGACAGCCACCACAACGAAGACGATCAGGAGGGGCACGACGTAAGTAGCGAGGGATGATCGCACGAGGGTACGCAGTAGCATCTTCTAGACATCCTGTCGCACAACTTGGGCGTAGGCGGCTTCAGCACGTTCCCTTGGCAGGGCGCCGTGATTACCTGCCAGCGCGTAGAACGCTTCAGGGGCGCCCTGAAAGCGCACCGCGCCGTGGTCAAGCACGACGACCTGCGTGTAGGAATCGGAGAGGTCCTCGGTCTGATGCGTGGACACCAGGACGTGGACGTCCGCGCTGAGTCTTTCCAGCAGGTCGCGGAAGACACCGCGCTGAGCCGGGTCGAGGCCGGCCGTCGGCTCGTCCAGAAGGATCAGTTCGCTGTGGTGCGTGAGGGCTCCGGCAATCCCCATACGCCGCATCTGGCCGCCGGACAGTTGGTGGCTCTTGCGATCCCCCAATGCGGCGAGCTGCGTGCGGGCCAGTGCGTCCGACGAAGCATCCCATGCGGCCCGGCGGGACATGCCCTTGAGCCAACCCGAGTACGCCACCTGCTCGCGCACGGTCAGCCCCGGTATCGCGACGATGTTCTGAGGCAGCCAGGCCACCGCCCGTACGTATCGGGCCCGGCCACTACGTCGGTCCGACGCGATGTCACGCCATGTGATCCGCCCCTGCCGGGGTCGATGGTGGGTGGCGGCGAGCGCCATCAAGGTTGACTTGCCTGCTCCATTGGGCCCGAGCAGCACGGTCGCCCGCTCAGTGATGGTCAAAGAGAAATCAGAAAACACCCATCTTTTGCGATTGTAGCCGAAATTGATTCCGGAAAGTTTCAGTACCATTCGTAAGACGCAATCTCTCGGCGGATCACCGCCAGCGGGTAATTTGGTGTCCGTAGGCGGAGACGGGGCCCGGAGCCTTTACGGCTCCGGGCCCCGCATCAGCGAGCCTTTACCATTTGATGACTACGCTGTCTACGCTAAGAACAGCACCGCCGGAGACGGCGTCCAATCTGAAGTAGTAGCTACCGGACGCGGTCGCATTGCCCCACGTTGAGGTCCAGCACTCATTGCGCTTGACTCCGTATTTAGCGTCGGGCTGGAGGGAGATCACACGGTGCAGGTTGATGGATGCCACGTTGAAAATGGCGTCCGTATGACAGCCTGAAAGCCCGACGGATGTCACGACCCCGTCGTTCTGGTTGTCGGTCCATCTATTCGACTCGCTCCCGACCCCCCAACTCGATATGTAGCTATTCCTGGAACCCTCCGCGTGGGCGGGAAGGGCGCTCATTCCGAGCAGCACAACGGAACAAGCAACTGCCATGGAAACCTTGCGCATTTTTTGCATGGCTCTCCCTTTCAGATCCAGTCGTCTTGGGTGTTTCACGATCCATTGTGAAACGCTCGGTGATCATAAAGTCACCGCAAGAGCTTCACCATTAGGCGTCATGCAATCAATGATCCGTTTTGCCATTCTTTGCCCTGTGGTACGCCCCCTCACTTGCGAATCCCACGGCTGATAAATGACGCAGATGATAGAGGAATTTTGCAGGCATATAGCCCATATCTCCCCAACGTCTGCGAAGTGTGCGGACCCGAAGCGGTGAAGGTTCTTTTTGCAGCTCAGGTGGGATGAAGTGGGCGCGACCGTGGCGAATCGTTGGGTCGTAGCAGCACCATGAATGCGATTGTCCGCCGGAGCGCAGAGGCCAAGAGGGAAGATTTTCGGCCAAATGAGCGATGGCGACTGAAGGTGTATCGAAGCTGAACTTGGTATGTCTGTACAGGAAATATCTCTCCCCTCAGGGCTGTCCCGTGAATGATCTTTAGGTCGTCTCGGGCGTGGTCGGCCACCGTGGCGCCCACTGATTTATCCGGCGGGGACCAAGTTTGTGTATCTGTGCGACGCTCAGCATGGCGTGGTGCACTCCGTCGCCGTTGAGGCGACAGTTGCGAGCGAAAAGCCTCGGCGACAAGCTCGTCCGACCTAGTCGGCAAGCCGAGCGAGCGCTTCTCTCGATGATCGTGCCAGTCTTCGAGATCGGCATTCTGTCAGACCGTTCCTCCCGTGCCTCAAGTGTCATTGCACGGTTGTTCCGATAGCTGCGCCCGTATGCCACAAGATGGGGATCCCAGTTGAACAGTTTCGTACGCATCGAGGACTTGTCCGGCCGATCAAGTTCGCGGCCAGATGGCAAGGCTTGCTGCTGTGGCGGTGCCGACGAAGACGTAGCCGCGTCTGTCGTGGCGAGTGGCACAGGATCGGCCGCAGGCGGTTCCAGTCGGCATCTGTCAGGTCGCCCAGCCCCATGCCCGCACTGACGCCCCGGGAGCGGAGCAGTTACTTGAACGGACTCCCGTGTACCGGGGCGTGCAAAGATCGGTGAATGGTGCGTGTGGGTGAGTTCTTCCTTGCCGGAGACGATGAGTCCGCGGTGCGGGTGGGCCCGTGTAAGAGTCACGATTTTGCTGCCGTGCCATGCGACGGTATCTATCCAGATGACGCGATTCCGAGGTGGGAGACCCTGCTGACGGGCGCGGAGAGCCCAGTCCGAGACGTGGTGCCCATGGCCAACGACGGTTTCACCGTTTTCGCTGTCCCGGAGCCGCTGGTCACAGCTTTGGTCAGTGCACGCACAGATCAACTCCGAGCCGCAGCCGTTGCGTGGGCTGAGTTCGTCTCCGAGCCGGACGACGAGATCTCGCTGGACAGCGCGGTGCACCTCCTTGAGGGGTTGTCAGCCCTAGCCAGGAGTCGTGCGGAAAAAGGCATGAGCCTGTACTGCTGGTACTTCGCGCCCTGACCTCACTCGGCCGGTGCCATTAGCTGCAGTGGTCGGCATGACGCGTAGGTGAGCATCATCGTGAAGTTCTTCGTGGCGCCGGACGACGCGTTCAGCGGGTCTGGCCCTCCGGACCGGGCCGGGAGGGGCATTCGAGTCGCTCTCCTTCGTTAACTTCGATCCCGAAGAGGCCGTGGTCGAGTGGGAATGCCTTCTGGTCGGCGGCAGTTTCGAGGAACTCGTCGAGGCCGGTGAGCCTCGCATCGTCGCCGGCCAGGGCAATGACGGGTGCGTCGTCTTCGCGATCTCGCCTCGCCTGTCCACTGCACTCGGGGACGCCGGGCACTCCTGGTTGCATGACGTCTCTGCCTCGTGGCCTCGGCTGCGTGCGGAGGACGGTGAGGTCATCGACACGGAGATCGCCGACGCGATCGTGAGTGATCAGGCTGCTCTCGTCAGCAGCGCCCGGCGCCAGAACCAGAGCGTCTACTGCTGGGTCGCGTAGGAGTTCATGTTCGGAGCCAGATGGCGACGGACGCCGCTGTGGCGGTGCCGAGGAAGACGTAACCGCGCTTGTCGTAGCGAGTCGCGACCGCCCGGAACTGCTTCAAGCGGTTGATCGCCCGTTCGATGGTGTTGCGCTTCTTGTGGCGGTCCTCATCGAAGCCGGGCGGTCGTCCACCGCGTGCGCCCTTGCGCAGGCGAGCCCCCTGACTGTCGGATTTCTCCGGGATGGTGTGGCGGATTCCTCGCCGTCGCAGATACTCGCGGATGGGGCCATTGCTGTAAGCCTTGTCGGCCGCGAGGCTGTCGGGTTTCTTGCGTGGCCGTCCCGGGCCATGTCTGGGCACCCGGATCTTCTCCAGGACCCGCTTGAACTGGGTGCAGTCCGCCCGCTGACCTGGAGTGACGATCAGGGACAGCGGGCGGCAGCGGCCGTCCGCGCTCAGGTGGAGCTTGCTGGTGAACCCGCCCCGCGAGCGGCCCAGGCCCTCACCTCCCGCACCACCTCCACCAAGCGGGCGACGAGACTCCGCCACGGCGTCTCGTCCTGGTGTTCCATCCCTTCGGCCCCTTTTGCCCCCGGGGCCGGAGACGGGTCAGTGCGGGCGCCGGCCGCATGCTAATGCGCGCGGACGATGGTGGAGTCGACCGAGATGTCCCAGTCGATCTCGCCTGCTGCATCGGCCGCAGCCTGGACCTGCTCAAGCAGACGCTCCCAGGTGCCGTCGGCCGACCACAGGCGATGGCGTTCGTAGACGGTCTTCCACGGCCCGAAACGTTCGGGCAAATCACGCCACTGCACCCCGGTCCGCGCCCAGTGCAAAATCCCATCGATCACCTGCCGGTGATCCCGCCACCTGCCACAACGCCCATTGCTGACCGGCAGGAACGGCCGAAGCTGTTCCCACTCGGCATCCGTCAGATCACCCCGCCCCATGCCCACAGGAACGACTCGGGCACGGAGTAGTCACATGATCGGCCGGACAAGTCCTAGGCGGTCCGCACCGGTCCCTCCGCGACAGCGGGGCTCCGCCGCGACAGGATCCGCTCCGCCGCCAACTCCCCCGCCTGCACGGCGGCTTCGCTCGTCGGGCGCTGGAAGACCCAGTCCCCGGCGAACTCGACCGCCCGCGTGGGCCGGTCCAGGAAGGCACCCTGCAGCCGCAGCGCGTCCGGGGTGGCCTCGGGGGCCGCGTACGGGAAGCGGTGCACGTACGACCTGCGCAGCGCCGTACGCAGCTCGGGCACGTACCTGGTGGCGCGCCCGAGCAGCGCCTCGACGACCTCCTCGCCGGGCCGGTCCATCAGCTCGTCGGTGGCGCGGGCCGCCGTCAGCATGCTGACCAGTCCCTGACCGCGCGGCGCCCGGTTGGCGGCCTTGAAGTGCTCGAAGGTCAGGCCGGCCAGATAGCCGTCCTCCTTCTCCGGGATGAGCAGCGCGTAGACCTTCTTCGTGCCGCGTGACTGACGGACCGTCAGGGGGCGGTCGACCAGACAGGTCACGCGGATCATCCGGGAGTACGACGTGGCGTCCAGGAAGGGGAGTTCGTCGGCGGGCGCCGACGGATACAGCTTTCTGGCGACCGGCGCCGGCACCGCGAGTACGGCCTCGCGGGCCGTCACCACGCTGCCGTCGGTGAAGACCAGCCGCACGCCCCCCTCGGGGCTCCCCGTGACCTCCTGGACGGCTCTCCCGGTGTGCACGGTCAGCCGGTCCGCGACCTTCCGCGCGAGGGAGTCCATCCCGTCCCGGTAGGTGCGCCAGCCGTGCAGCCCCCGGGTGGCGACCATCGTCGCGACCAGCGGCGCGACGCAGGAGCGCCGGGTGTCCCAGGCCCAGCCGGTGGCCGCCGCCGGCTGAAGTAGATAGTCGTGCAGGTCGGGGTGTCTGCCGTCGACGAACTCGGCGACCGTACGCAGACCGAGCGGGCTCTCCCCCGGCCGCCGCGTGCTGACCTTGCCCAGCGCCGGCAGCAGTCCGCCCAGCATCCCGGTCATGGCCATCCGGCCGCCGGGCGACAGCCCGGCGCCGGTGAGGGTGCCCACCCAGTGCCCGCTGCCCGCGTGCGCCTTGCCGTCCCGCCAGACGCCGGCCAGGCTGCCGACCTTGAGCACCCCGCCGTCCCGGTCGAGGCCGACGTCCTTGATCAGCCGCCAGGTGGCCGGGTAACCGTGCGAGGCCAGGGTCTCGGTGCCCGTCTCCACCAGCCAGCCGTCCTCCTTCCGCGCCCGCATCCGCCCGCCGATGTCGCTGTCGGCCTCGAAGACCTCCGGCGCCCGGCCGGCCTCCTTCAGCCGGTACGCGGCGGTGAGACCGGCGATCCCGCCCCCGACGACGGCCACATCGACGTGCGTGCCCGGCTGTGTGTCCGACTGTGTGCCCGACTGTGTGTTCGTCTCTGCCATGGCTGGTGCGCTCCCTTCTCCACGTATCTCCAAGGGCTGACAGGGCTGCTGACAGGACTTACGTCCAGCGCCCCGTCCCGTACGTCTCCTCGCCCAGCAGCCGCTCGCGCAGCTCGACCCTGCGCACCTTGCCCGTGCTCGTACGCGGGATCTCCTCCAGCGGCAGCACCCGCGGCGCGCCCAGCGCCGGCAGGTCCGCGGTCGCGCGCCGCCACTCCGCCTCGTCCAGCGAGCCGTCCCGGGTGCACACGACGGGCAGCGGGAGCTGGCCAGGGATACCGATCACGGCGGCCTCCAGCAGCTGCGGCAGCCGGTCGGCCAGTACGTCCTCCAGCTCGATGCAGCTCATTCCGGGGATCACGTCCACCTCGCGGTCCAGCAGCCGGAAGGCCCCCGCGGCGGTGCGCAGGCCGTAGTCGCCGGTGTTCCACCACTTGCCGCGCGCCTTGTCGTGCCAGCGCCGCTGCTCGCCGAGGTAGCCGATGCAGCGCCCGTCGGTACGGGTGAGCAGCACACCGGGCTTGCCGTTGGGCACCGGCTTCATCGTCGCCGGGTCCACCACCTTCATCCCGGTGAAGCCGGGGATCGGCCGGCCGACGTCGCGCGTCGTGGGGTGCCGGTCGCCCTTGGCCGCCAGCGCCCGGCGGGTGAGCAGCCGGAAGGTCATGGGGCCGGTCTCCGACTGGCCCCAGCCCTGGAGCCAGGCCGGGAAGCGCCGCTTGCTGGCGTGCAGGAAGCGGCGGACCGTGGGCGGGTGGATGGCGTCGAAGGTGCTCACGTAGAGCCGTACGTCCGCGTACAACTCCGGTCGTTTCTCGGCCAGTTCCTGCCAGCCGATGTACGTGGCGGGCAGCGCCTCCAGATAGGTCGGCCGCCGCCGCGCGAACATCCGCTCCGCCGTGGCCGGTTGCGCGTCGGCGAGCAGCAGCGCGTCCTTCGGCTCCAGCTTCAGCGTGCCGGTGCTCCAGGTGATCATCCGCATGTGGTTGAAGGGGGTGGCGGTGGCCACGGTGTCGGAGCGCTTCATGGCGACGATCGGGAAGCGCAGCGACTCCGTACGGCCGAGGTGGCCGAGGACGGTGTCGACGGAGTGCACCACCAGCTTGGGGACCCCGGTGGTGCCGGAGGTGTGGGTGGCGACCATGGGCTCGTAGGCGGCTGTGCGGAACACCTTCGGGGTACGTGCCCCGCGCAGGTCGTCCAGCGCGACGGTGCCGGGGAGCGCGGCGCCGACGGTCAGCGTGCGCGGGACGAAGGACTTCAGGTCCACGCCCTGTTCGTCGGCGGAGCGGAGGATGTCGGCGGTGGTGACGAGCAACTGCGCCTCGGCGCGCTTCAGTACGGTGCCGAGGGTCTGGGCCGGGAGGCTGCCCGCGATCAGCACGGGGAGGCCGCCGAAGCGGGCGGTGGCGCAGGCGAGGATCAGATAGTCCCAGTGGTTGTCCTTGGCGATGGCGACCCGGTCGCCGGGGCGTGCCCCCGCCTCGTACAGCAGGCCGGCGGTCTCCTGGACCAGTTCGGCGAGTCCGGCGACGGTGAAGTCGGTGCCCGCGCCCGGGGCGATGTCGAAGGGGCGGCTGAGCTGGAAGCGGGTGGCCCGGCCCGCCTGCGCGTGTTCGTCGAAGAGCAGGCCGAGTCCGGTCGGTTTGGTCTTGGTGCCCATGTCGGTGTGTCCTGTCCGGAGTTCGGGCCGCCGGCTCCGTTTGCGTACGGGGCCGCGGCCGTCGCCCCTCAGCTCGCGAAGTGGATGAGGTTGGCCAGGACGATGCCGGCGACGCCCGTCCGGAACGCCACCACTCCTCGCCTGCGTGCCAGCAGTGCGTCGCCGTTACGGCTGAAGGAGGTGAACTGGCGCAGCCGCAGCGCCATTTCGGGCAGCAGGGCGGCGAAGAACCACCACGGCGCCCAGCCGACGGCCGACGCTCCGGCTGTCAGCAGCAGGTCGGCGGCGGAGAGCGCGCCGATGAAGATCAGATTGCCGCGGGCCGAGGCGTGCACCGCGACCGTGCTGCGGCCGACGGCCGCGTCTCCGCTGATGTCCTTGGTGTTGGAGTAGCAGGAGACGAGGATCTGCCAGAGACCGAAGAGCACGGCCTGCACGAGTACGGTGGCGGGCAGGTGGCCGGTGACGAAGCCGTACGGCGCGACGACGATGACCAACGGGCAGCCCATGATGAGGACTTCACCGAGTCCCCGGTAACTGAGCTTGAGCCCCCAGGAGTACTGGAAGCCGGCGAACAGCACCAGCCCGGTCACCACCAGCGCCCACCCCGGCCGCTCGGGTGCGACGACGGCCGACGCCGTCCAGAAGACCACGCCCCAGAGCAGACTCAGATACCCGAACCGGGTGGCCTGCGGAACGGTCAGCGCCCCGGTGAGCAGGGGCTTGCGCTCCAGGGGCCGCAGCGGGGTCCCGCCGGTGCCCAGGTAGTTGGCGCGGTCGCTGCCGTCCCGGATGCCGTTGACGTCGTCGAGGGCCATGACGGCGGAGATGACGCCGATCTCGCCCAGGAGGAAGAGACCGAGTGTGGTGAGGGTGTCGGGCGCGAACCGCACACCACTCGCGAGCGCGGTCCACAGCACGAGCATGCTGAGGTAGTAGTCGAGGACGAACTCGAACTTGGCGAGCCGCGCGTACGCGACGAAGCGGCTTCGGGCCCCGGGGGCGGGGCCGGCACCGGAGCGCGTACCGCCGTCGGCGGCGGAGCTGGACCTGGCGCTGCTGCCGGCCCCGGCCGTGGTGCCGTCGGTGCTCGCACCGGTCACGCGCGCCGCGGCGGCGGGGGCGGCGCCAGGGGCGCCCGTGCCGGAGGCGGACGCACCGCCGGTACGAGACGCGCCCGCCGGCGCGTCGGAGCGCGCGCCGCGCGCAACGTCGTCACGGACGGCATCGGCGCCCGCGCCCGACGTACGCGTCACGGACGCGGTACCGACCCGCGTGCCACCGGCCGCGATACGCCGACGGCCGTCGGTTTCCGCACCGGACGTGCCCGCCGGGGCAGCACCGGCCGTCGCGGCACCCACCGCGCCGGACGGCGAGGCGGTGCCGACGCCGGAACGCGCGGCCTCGTCGCGTACGGCATCGGCGGACGCCGGACCGGCGCCCACCCCCGCCGTCGGAGCGGCGGCCACGCCGGAACGCGCGCCGCGCGCAGCGGCGCCTCCGGCGCCCGCCGGGGCGGCACCGGCCGTCGCGGCACCCACCGCGCGGGACGGCGAACCCGCGCCGGACGGCGAACCCGTATCCATGGCTTCCCCTCTCCCTTCCGCCCTCGTCCCCGCTCAGCCGGCCGTCGTCAGCTTCTCCGCGGCCCGGATACCCGAGAGCATCGCCGCCTCCGAGATCGGCGCCGTGAAGTAGTCGCCCGCGAAGACCACCGGCGCGTGCTGGAGTCCGATGACCCGTGCCGACATGCGGTAGCGGCCCGGCGCCGGGAGGGGCATCGCGTGGGGGCGGACGGCGATCTCGAACGGTTCCGCGTCCGCCGGGAAGTCCGGCCACAACTTGGTGACCAGCCGGGTCGTCTCCGCGTACTGCTCCTCCGGCGACAGCGCGAGCAGCCGGCGCGTCTCGGCGCGGCCCGGGTAGACGAACGCCAGGTGCTTGTCGACGGAACGCCCCTGCGCGTCCTTGACCTTGCGCGGGAAGGTGATGATCGTCTTCACCGGCGGGTCCTCCGCGCCCGCCGCCACGATGTGCGCCTCGGACGGCATGCTGCTGAAGTCGACCAGGTACGAGACCGACAGCGCGGGCTCGTACACCTGGGTCTCCAGGAACTCGCGCGTGTCACGGCCCACGATGTCGTTCGGCAGCGCGGCCGTCAGCTTCGCGGCGACCGGCGCGGTCGTGGCGACCACGACGTCGTCGAAGACCTCGGAGTGGCTCTCGCCGTCCGCCGACCGCGCGGTGATGTGCACCCGGCCGTCCGTCACCTGGAGGTCGGTGACCTCGTGTTCGAGCCGGATGTCCGCGCCCTCGGCGTTGCGCTCGGCGATGACCTCCATACCGTTGCGGAACACATAAAACTTCGCGCCGGCGACCTGCGCCTGCATCGCCCGTACGTGCGCGGCGGACACGTCCTCGCAGCGCCACAGCCAGAACGACTCGATCTCGGGCCGCAGCAGATTGTCGAAGCCGCGCTGCGACAGGCTCTTGAGCGCGTACTCCGCCGCCGTCGTGCCGTCGTCGAACGGCGCGAGCTTGACCGGGTCGAAGATGTCGAGCTGCTTGCGCTTGAGCGTCTCCTTCAGCGTCCCGGTGAGAAACCCGATCCGGTCCCGGAGCCCGACGTGCTTGTACGTGAGCAGGCTGCGCAGCGAGTCGGAGAGCAGCTCGGCGGGCTCGCCCTTGTCCACGACGATGACGTTGTTGGACATCTCCACGAGCTGGTCCTCAAGCCCGTACTCGCGAATTCGCTCGAACATCAGCTTGTAGAAGCTGGTGAACCAGAGGTTGATGCCGACGGAGGGCTCGATCTCCGGACGGTGCCACGAACGGGCCCGGCCACCGAGTCCGGCGGCCGCCTCGAAGATGACCACCTCACGGCCCGCCTTGACCAACTCCTTGGCGGCGGCGCAGCCGGCCATCCCTCCGCCGATGACTGCGGTCCTCTCACGCTGGCTCATTCGCTTTCCCCTCCAGGGAATGTCTCGGATTGCCCTCGACTGTTGTCGCCTGTTGTCGCCGCAATTTAGGAGGGGGAAGCGGCCGTTAGATATAGCAGTCATCCAGGAAATGACCCGCATACACCTGTCATTGTGCGCATTCACGCGCCGGGGGACCGTAGTCGGGGAGCATGCTGCCCAACTGCCCTGAGGTGGCCCGACCGTGCACCCGTACGGTGGCTCGACCGTGCCCGACCGGAAGCTCAACTTCCGCTGCCCCGCACCGGGTTGTCATTGCCAGTGGGCTCGCGCGCTCCCTACCTTGATCGTGTGAACGGGATCGACACGCCGCCCCCAGAATCGGCGTTCCCCCTCGAAAGGTTGCCGAATGTTCGCCTCACTGGCCAGATTCACCACACACCGCAGCAAGCTGGTCCTCTATCTTTCCGGTGTGCTCCTGGTGCTCGCGGGAGCGCTGGGCGGTGGCGTGATATCGACTCTCTCCGCCGGTGGATTCACCGACAGTTCCACCGAATCCGCGCGGACGGCCGAGGTCCTTGACGGGCGATTCGAATCCGGTGCCCCCAACCTGACCCTGCTGGTCTCGGACAAGCGGGGTGTCGACGATCCGGCGGTCGGCGCGGCCGGTGAACGGCTCACCGAGCGCATCGGCGCCGAGGACGGGGTCGAACAGGCCCTGTCGTACTGGACGTTGGGCAAGGCCCCGGCCCTGCGCGGCGAGGGCGGCGGCAGCGCCATGGTCCTGGTGCGGATCACCGGCGACGAGGACCAGGTGCAGAAGACGCTGGAGAGGATCCAGCCGGAGTACGACGGCACGATCGAGGGCCTGAAGACGCGCGTGGGCGGCATCGCGGTCGCCAACAAGGAGATCACGGACACCACCCAGGACGACCTCCTCCTGATCGAGATGGTCACCTTCCCGGTGCTGCTGGTCGTGATGCTGTTCGTCTTCCGCGGTGTGGTGGCCGCGCTGGTGCCGCTGCTGGTCGCCGGACTGACCATCGTGTCCGTCCTGCTGACGCTCCGTATCCTCACCCTCTTCACCGATGTCTCGGTGCTGGCGACGAACGTCGCGACCGGACTCGGACTCGGCCTGGCGATCGACTACGGCCTCATCCTCCTCAAGCGGTACCGGGAGGAGCTGCACGGCGGCGCCGGTACGGACGAGGCCATCGCGACCGCGCTGCGCACCGCCGGCCGCACCGTCCTGTTCTCCGCGGTGACCGTCGCGCTGGCGCTCGCGGGCCTGCTGGTCTTCCCGTTCTACTTCCTGCGCTCCTTCGCGTACGCGGGCATCCCGACCGCCCTGCTCGCGGCGCTCGTCTCCGTCACCTTCCTGCCCGCGCTGCTGAAGGCGCTGGGCCCACGGATCGACAAGGGCCGTATCCGCGTCCTGGGCCGTGGGAAGGCGGAGCAGCCGCCGAAGCCGGAGGCGGAGCGTTTCTGGTACCGCCTCGCGACGAACGTGATGCGCTTCCCGGTGCCGGTCGCGGTCGCCGTGATCGGGCTGCTGCTCTTCCTCGGCTCGCCGTTCCTGTCCCTGCACATGAGCCTCGCCGACGACCGCGTCCTGCCCGCCGACACCCAGTCGCGGCAGATCAGCGACATCATCCGGGAGGACTTCGACGCCCAGGAGTCGCAGGCGCTGAACGTGGTGCTGAGCGACACCCCGCCGACCGGGGAGCGTTCGGTCGAGGAGTACGTGGCGAAGCTCTCCACGCTCGGCAACGTGGCGCGGGTCGACAGCGAGGCCGGTTCCTTCGCGGCCGGTGAGCAGGTGGCGCCGCCCGGACCGGGCTCCGACCGGTTCAGCGCGGACAACAGCACGTATCTCTCGGTGATCCCCAAGAGCGAGTCGCTGAGCGAGGAGGGCGAGAAGCTGGTCAAGGACATCCGGGCGACCGAGGCGCCGTACGACGCGCAGGTCGGCGGTCCGGCGGCGGAGCTGGTGGACTCGCTGGACTCCATGTACGACCGGCTGCCGACGGCGCTCGCGATCATCGGTGTCACGACGTTCGTCCTGCTGTTCCTGTTCACCGGGTCGCTGGTGCTGCCGCTGAAGGCGCTGGTCCTCAACTGCCTCAGTCTCAGCGCCACGTTCGGTGTGCTGGTGTGGGGCTTCCAGGACGGTCATCTGGAGGGCGTCGTCGGCGACTTCGTGGTCACGGACACGATCACCTGGACCGTGCCCGTGCTGCTGTTCTGCATCGCGTTCGGCATGTCGATGGACTACGAGGTGTTCCTGCTCTCCCGGATCAAGGAGGAGTGGGACCGGTCGGGGGACAACCAACTGGCCGTGGCACGCGGCCTGGAGCGCACCGGCGCGATGGTCACCGCCGCGGCGGGACTGATCGCCATCGTGTGGCTGGGCTTCGTCCTGTCCGGGATCTCGTACCTCAAGGCCATCGGTCTGGGGCTGGCCGTCGCGGTCCTGATGGACGCGACGCTGGTACGGGGCGCGCTGGTGCCCGCGTTCATGCGGCTGGCGGGGCGCGCCAACTGGTGGGCGCCGGCGCCGCTGGCGCGCTTCCACAAGAAGTTCGGGCTGCGTGAGGCGCCGGACGCGCAGGACTCGCAGGACGCGCAGGCGGAGACGACCGGGGACGGGCAGTCGACGCGCGAGAGCGTGCATTAAGGGCGCACTAACCCTGACGGCTGTGGCCCGCCTCCGCGCATCACG
>NZ_JBHUUW010000026.1:0-95705 GCF_042670825.1 Streptomyces sp. NPDC057137
CAGGGGCCGCACAGTGCGGCCCGTCCGTCGTTTCCGTAGCAACTGCTGAGTCGTAGGCGGTCGTACGCGGTCGGGCTCAGTCGTCCGAGGAATCCTCGTCGTCCCCGCTGCCCGCCCCCGGCTCCCGGTCCGGTCCCGCGCTCGGCCCCGACCCGGACTCGGGCTCCACGCTCGGATCAGGCCCCGGTCGCGGCGCCCGCGGCGGTCTGCCGCGCCCCGGACCCGAACCCGGACCCGACGTGTCGCGCAGATACGTTCCCGAGCCCTCGCCGCTCTCCGTCGCGTGCCCGCCGGGCGCCTGACCGGGACCGCCGTCACGCCGGCGCAGATACCGCTCGAACTCCCGCGCGATGGCCTCGCCCGACGCCTCGGGCAGCTCCGCCGTGTCCCGCGCCTCCTCCAGCGACTGGACGTACTCCGCCACCTCGCTGTCCTCGGCGGCCAGTTGGTCCACCCCGAGCTGCCACGCCCGCGCGTCCTCCGCCAGTTCGCCCAGCGGGATCCGCAGCCCGATCAGATCCTCCAGCCGGTTCAGCAGGGCCAGCGTCGCCTTCGGGTTGGGCGGCTGCGAGACGTAGTGCGGTACGGCGGCCCACAGGCTCACCGCGGGCACCCCCGCGTGCGTGCACGCCTCCTGAAGGATGCCGACGATGCCGGTCGGGCCCTCGTACCGCGTCTCCTCCAGGTCCATCGTCCTGGCCAGGTCCGCGTCCGAGGTCACGCCGCTCACCGGCACCGGGCGCGTGTGCGGGGTGTCGCCGAGCAGCGCGCCCAGGATCACCACCATCTCCACGCCCAGCTCATGGGCGAAGCCCAGGATCTCGTTGCAGAAGGAGCGCCAGCGCATGGACGGTTCGATGCCGCGGACCAGCACCAGGTCACGAGGTTTCTCCCCGCCGACCCGGACCACCGAGAGCCGGGTCGTGGGCCAGACGATCTTCCGTGCTCCGCCGTCCAGCCAGACCGTGGGCCGGTTGACCTGGAAGTCGTAGTAGTCCTCGGCGTCCAGCGCCGCGAACACCTCGCCCTTCCACTCCCGGTCCAGATGCCCGACCGCCGTGGAAGCGGCGTCGCCTGCGTCGTTCCAGCCCTCGAACGCGGCCACCATGACCGGGTCGATCAGCTCGGGTACCCCCTCGAGCTCGATCACCCAGGCCTCCTTCCGAAGTGTTCTCTGAACGTACGGACCAACCTTACGGCTTCTCAGCTACCCGCCCGCAGCCCCCGTGCATGCGCGGGTGAACTTCCACGTCGCTGGGCATGGTGGGGGGTGCCGATCCGGGAATCGGAGAATTCATCCGAGCTGTGACCGTAAATTTCGTTCCGCCACTGGACGTTTACCCGTCAACGACGCTATACATCGGATGACCGAAGAGGTCCGATGTTCTTCTCAGGGGGCGTGCAGTGAGCCAGACCGTCACAGAGTTCGGGGTATCCGACATCCGCTTCCCCACCTCGGAACAGCTCGACGGCTCGGACGCCATGAACCCGGACCCCGACTACTCCGCGGCTTACGTGGTCCTGCGCACCGACGACGGCGCCGAGGGCCACGGTTTCTGCTTCACCATAGGCCGGGGCAACGACGTACTCGCCGCCGCCATCGAGGCCCTGCGCCCGTACGTGGTCGGCCGCCCGGCACCACGTACCGCGGCTGATCTCGCCGCGCTCCACATCGAGTTGACCCATGACTCGCAACTGCGCTGGCTCGGCCCGGAGAAGGGCGTCATGCACATGGCCGCGGGCGCGGTCATCAACGCGGCCTGGGACCTCGCGGCCAAGACCGCGGGCCTGCCCGTCTGGGAGTTCCTGGCCGGAATGACGCCCGAGGAGCTGGTCTCCCTCGTCGACTTCCGCTATCTCACCGACGCCCTCACCCCGGCCGAGGCGCTGGACATCCTGCGCGCCGCCGAGCCCGGCCGCGCCGAGCGCGCCGCCCGGCTGCGCGCCGAGGGCTACCCCGCGTACACCACCTCGCCCGGCTGGCTCGGCTACTCCGACACCAAGCTGGTCACCCTCGCCGAACAGGCCGTCGCCGACGGCTTCGAGCAGATCAAGCTCAAGGTGGGCGGCGACCTGGAGGACGACGTACGGCGGATGAAGCTGGCCCGCGCGGCGGTCGGACCCGACATCCGGATCGCCGTCGACGCCAACCAGCGCTGGGACGTGTCCGAGGCGATCCGCTGGATGACCGCGCTGGCCCCGCACGAGCCGCACTGGATCGAGGAGCCCACCAGCCCCGACGACATCCTCGGCCACGCCGCCGTCCGGGCCGGCCAGCCGGTGAAGGTCGCCACCGGCGAACACGTCGCCAACCGTGTCGTGTTCAAGCAGCTGCTTCAGGCCGAGGCCGTCGACTTCGTCCAGATCGACGCGGCACGCGTCGCCGGCGTCAACGAGAACCTGGCGATCCTGCTCCTCGCCGCCAAGTACGGCAAACCGGTCTGCCCGCACGCCGGCGGAGTCGGCCTGTGCGAACTGGTCCAACATCTGGCGATGTTCGACTACGTTGCCGTCTCGGGCACCCTGGAGGACCGCGTGATCGAGTACGTCGACCACCTCCACGAGCACTTCACCGACCCCGCGGTGATCGACTCGGGCCGGTACGTCGCGCCGGGCGCCCCGGGCTTCTCCGCGCGGATGCGCCCGGAGTCGATCGCCGCGCACCGCTACCCCGAAGGGCCCGTCTGGCAGGCCCGCCGCACCACCGAGGAGATCAGCTCATGACAGCGGCACAGGACACAGGAGACTTCGCGGGCCTGAACGCCCTCGTCACCGGCGGCGCCTCCGGCATCGGCGCGGCCGTCGCGACCCTGCTGCTCGCGCGCGGCGCGCGCGTCGCCGTACTCGACCGCGAGATCGCCTCGGCCCCCGAGGGCACCCTGGCGCTCAAGGCCGACGTCACCGACGACGCCGCCGTCCGCGCGGCGGTCGACGCGGCGGCGGCCGAGTTCGGCGCCCTGCACACCGTCGTCTCCAACGCCGGGATCGGCGCCGTCGGCACGGTCGCCGACAACGACGACGCCGAATGGCTGCGGGTCCTCGACATCAACGTCCTCGGCATGGTCCGCACCGCGCGCCACGCCCTGCCCCATCTGCGACGCGCCGCCGCCGACCGGCCCGGCCACGTCTCGATCACCCACACCTGCTCCATCGCCGCAACGGCGGGGCTGCCGCAACGCGCCCTGTACAGCGCCAGCAAGGGCGCGGTGCAGTCGCTGACCCTCGCGATGGCCGCCGACCACGTACGCGAAGGCATCCGCGTCAACTGCGTCAACCCCGGCACCGCGGACACCCCCTGGGTCGGCCGCCTGCTCGACCAGGCACCCGACCCGGCGGCCGAACGCGCCGCCCTCGAAGCGCGCCAGCCCACGGGACGGCTGGTCGGCGCGGACGAGGTCGCCGCGGCGGTCGCCTATCTCGCCAGCCCCTCCGCAGCCGCCGTCACGGGCACGGCACTCGCGGTAGACGGAGGAATGCAGGGCCTTCGCCTGCGTCCCGCCACCCCCTGAGCCTGTGAGCCTGAGCCGACACTCACCCAAGGACGGACAATCCATGCTGCGACACCCTGTGGGGCGATCCCCACGCACCGCACTGCGTACGAGCGCCGCGGCCTGCGCCGCGCTGCTCGCGGTCACGGCCCTCGCGGGCTGCAACCGTGACTCGGACAGCGGGGACGCCGAAGGCGGCGGCAAGGTCGGCATCGACCTGCCGCGCAGTGACAGCGACTTCTGGAACTCCTACCAGCAGTACATCGAGTCCGGCATCAAGGACGAGGGGGTCGACGCGCTGCCGCTGACCAACTCGCAGAACGACATCGGCAAGGTCGTCTCCAACGTCCAGGCGTTCACCGACCAGGGCGCCAAGGCCGTGGTCATGGCCCCGCAGGACACCGGCGCGATAGCCGAGACGCTGGCCGACCTGAACGAGAAGAAGATCCCCGTCGTCAGCGTGGACACCCGCCCCGACAAGGGCGACATCTACATGGTCGTGCGGGCCGACAACCGCGCGTACGGCGAGAAGGCCTGCGACTACCTCGGCAAGCAGCTGGGCGGCAAGGGCAAGGTCGCCGAGTTCCAGGGCGACCTCGCCTCCATCAACGGCCGTGACCGTTCGGAGGCGTTCAAGAGCTGCATGGACGAGAAGTTCCCGGACATCCAGGTGTTCGAGCTGGCCACCGAGTGGAAGGGCGAGGTGGCGTCCGCCAAGCTCCAGTCCACCCTCGCCGCACACCCGGACCTCAACGGCATCTACATGCAGGCCGGCGGCGTCTTCCTGCAGCCGACGCTCGCCCTCCTGGAGCAGAAGAAGCTCCTCAAGGCGCCGGGGGAGAAGGGCCACATCACGATCATCTCCAACGACGGCATCCCGGAGGAGCTGGACGCGATCCGCGAGGGCAAGATCGACGCCACGATCTCGCAGCCGGCCGACCTGTACGCCAAGTACGCCCTGTACTACGCGAAGGAGGCGCTGGCCGGGAAGACCCCGAAGGAGGGTCCGACCGACCACGACTCCAACATCATCAAGATCCCCAACGGCTACGAGGACCAGCTGCCCGCGCCCCTGGTGACCAAGGAGAACGTGGACGACAAGGCGCTGTGGGCCAACCAGCTGGAGAAGAAGAGCTAGTCATGGACCACCAGGCACCTGCGGCCGGAGCGCCGGCAGCGGCGGTCCCCGCCGTCCACGCGGAGGGCATCGTCAAGCGCTTCGGTCCCACCGTGGCGCTCGACGGTGTCCGGCTGACCGTCGCGCCCGGCGAGTCCCACGCACTCGTCGGGCGCAACGGCGCCGGCAAGTCCACCCTCGTCAGCGTCCTCACCGGACTGCACGAGGCCGACGCGGGCAAGGTGAGCTTCGGCGGCGAGCCGGCGCCCGCCTTCGGCGACATCTCGGCCTGGCAGTCCAAGGTCGCCTGCGTCTACCAGAAGTCGATGGTCGTGCCCGACCTGACCGTCGCCGAGAATCTGTTCCTCAACAACTACGGCCTGGACAAGGGCCGTTCCGGGGCCGGCGGCCGCCTCATCAGCTGGCGCCGGCTCCGGACCCGGGCCGAGGAACTGCTCGCCGAGTACGGCGTCAGCGTCGACCCGAACGCCAGGGCCAAGGATCTCGCCGTCGAGCAGCGGCAGTTCGTGGAGATCGCGCGCGCCCTGTCGTTCGGCGCCCGGCTGATCATCCTCGACGAGCCCACGGCCCAGCTCGACGCCCGCGGCATCGACAGCCTCTTCGAGAAGCTCCGTGACCTCCAGAGCCAGGGGGTGGCGTTCCTCTTCATCTCGCACCACCTCCAGGAGGTGTACGAGCTGTGCAGCACCGTCACCGTCTACCGCGACGCCCGCCATGTGCTGACCGCGCCGGTCGCCGAACTGGCCAAGGCGGACCTCGTGACGGCCATGACGGGTGACGCGGCCGGCTCGGCCGCGGCCTGGCACGCCGCGAACGCGGTGGAGCCGGACCGGACGGTGGAGCCCGTACTGACCACCGAGGGGCTCACCCTGGAGGGCGAGTTCGAACCGCTCGACCTCGAAGTGCGCCCCGGTGAGGTCCTCGGCATCGCCGGGGCCGCGGCCAGCGGCAACACCGCGCTGGGCGAGACCCTGGCCGGCATGCGGAAGGCGACGGCGGGCCGGATCGCGGTACGCGACCGGACGGTGCGACCGGGCAGTGTCCCGCACTCGCTGGACGCCGGGATCGGCTACATCCCCGAGGACCGGCACCTCCAGGGACTCGTACTGAACCGCAGCGTCGCCGAGAACGCCACGCTCACGGTCGCCGACCAGCTCGGCCCGTGGGGGACCGTACTGCCCTCCCGTACCAGGGAGTTCGCCCGGTCCATGATCGCCTCGCTGGACATCAAGACGACGGGTCCCGAGCAGCCGGTCTCGGGCCTGTCCGGCGGCAACCAGCAGAAGGTGGTCGTCGCCAGGGCACTGGCCCGCGCGCCCAGTGTGCTGGTGGCCCTGCGCCCCACGGCGGGCGTCGACGTCAAGTCGAAGGACTCGCTGCTCGGCGTCGTGCGCCGGGTGGCCGACGAAGGAAACGCCGCCGTGATCATCTCGGACGAGCTGGATGATCTGCGGGTCTGTGACCGCGTACTGGCCCTGTTCCACGGGCGAGTGGTGGCAACGTTCGGGAGCGGGTGGACCGACCGGGAACTGGTCGCCGCCATGGAAGGTGTGGGGGAGAGCTGATGACCGAGACGATACGACCTCCGGTGCTCGACAAGGAGCGCGCCGACGACCATCCGCTGAGCCGGCTGAAGCTCATCAGGTGGAGCGACTTCTCGCTCGTGCCGGTGATCCTCGTACTGATGGTGATCGGCTTCATCGTCTCGCCGGTCTTCCTCACCTCCAACAACCTCATCAGCGTCGTCCAGCAGTCGTCCGAACTGAGCCTGCTGGTCCTCGGCCAGGCGCTGATCCTCATCTGCGGCCGGATGGACCTGTCGCTGGAGTCGACCATCGGCATCGCGCCGGTGATCGCCATGTGGATGGTGCTGCCGGAGGAGGGCGGCCGGTTCGCCGGTCTCGGGGTGCTGCCCGAGTGGTCGGCCATCCCGGTGTGTCTGCTGGTCGGACTGATCGTCGGGGTGATCAACGGCTTCCTGATCCTGAAGCTGCGCGTCAACGGGTTCATCGCGACGCTCGGCATGCTCACCATGCTGCGCGGTCTCCAGATCGGCATCACCGAGGGCAAGTCGATCACCGATGTCCCGGAGTCCTTCCGGTACCTCGGCAAGACCGACTGGCTGGGCGCGCCCGCCGCCGTCTGGATCTGTCTGGCGCTGTTCGCCGTCGGCGGCGCGTCGCTCGCCTGGCTGCGGCACGGGCGCTCGCTGTACGCCATCGGCGGCAATCCGGAGGCGGCACGCGCCGCCGGTATCCGGGTCGACCGGATCACCTGGATCGTGCTGGCCATCGGCGGCGTCCTCGCCGCCTTCGCCGGCGTCCTCTACACCGGCCACTACGGCTCCGTCGCCGCCACCCAGGGCAACGGCTGGATCTTCCAGGTCTTCGCCGCCGCCGTGATCGGCGGCATCAGCCTCAAGGGCGGGCGCGGCACGCTCTTCGGCGCGCTGACCGGTGTGCTGACGCTCCAGCTGGTGGTGAACGTGATGACGCTGGGCGGGGTGCCCGCGCTCTGGAACCAGTTCCTGAACGGCGCGATCATCATCGTCGCCCTGGTCATCTCGCGGTTCGCCAGCGGTGAGAAGCAGGACTGACGACCGCGCGCACCACCACGGACACGGGCCTCCCGGGACGGATTCAGCTCCCGGGAGGCCCGCTTTTCGTGTCCGTGCCCCGTCAGAGGGTCGAACGCAGCCACTGCTCCACACTCGCGACATGCACCGTCGCCCACGACCTGGCCGCCTCCGCGTCCCGGTCGCGCAGCGCGGCCAGGATCGCCCGGTGCTCGTGCAGGGTGCGGCTGACCGCGTCCTCCTGGGTCAGCCCACGCCAGACCCGGGCCCGGGTGGTCGGCCCCGACAGCCCGTCGAGCAGCGAGCAGAGCACCGAGTTGCCCGACGCCTGCACGATGCCCCGGTGGAACTCCAGGTCCGAGGCCACCAGCTCCTCCACCGAGGGATCCGCCCCGAGCGCGTCCAACTGCTCGCCCAGCACGTCCAGTTCGGAGTCCTTGATCCGGGAGGCGGCCATCGCCGTCGCGGCCGGTTCCAGGATCCGCCGTACCGCCAGGAACTCCAGCACCGTGTCGTCCCGGTGGAAGTCGACGACGAAACTCAGCGCTTCGAGGAGCAGTTGCGGATCGAGGCTGGTGACGTACGTGCCGTCACCCTGCCGTACGTCCAGAATGCGGATCAGCGACAGGGCGCGTACCGCCTCGCGCAGCGAGTTGCGCGACAGGCCCAGTTCGGCGGCGAGCTCGCTCTCCTTGGGAAGGCGGTCCCCCGGGCGCAGCGCGCCCGAGACGATCATTCCCTTGATCTTCTCGATGGCCTCGTCGGTGACAGCCATGGGCGACCTCCATACATCCGATGTATCGGCCTCCATTATGCGTCTCCGCGCGCGCCCGGCGCCCCGTTCCACCGGAGTTCTCCAAGATCGGCGGCGCCGGGGGCGGTGCGTCCGACCCCGGCGCCGTTTCGGAACTTGATTCGAGGCGTGAACACGGCCAGTTGTCCGTGGCGTCAGTCGTGCCGCTTGGCCAGCAGTTCCTCGACCCGGGCCCGGACCGCGTCCGTGGCGAGCCCCCGGATCGTCAGCGTCGTACGGCGCCGCAGCACGTCGTCCGCGGTCTCCGCCCACTCGTGGTCGCGCGCGTACACGACCTGCGCCCAGATCTCCGGGGCGTCCGGGTGGATCCGCTCGCCCAGCTCGGGCCGCTCGTACGCCAGGCGCGCGATGTCGAACGCCAACGACCCGTAGTGCCGGGCCAGATGGTGGGCGGTGTCGCGGGCCATGCCGTCGCCGTGCGCGCCGCCGTCGATCAGCAGCCGGTGCTCCACCGCGTGCGGATTGGCGATACCGGGCAGCGGCAGCATCTTCGGCAGCCGCGACGTGGGCTCGATGTCGGAGCCGAGCGGCCGGCCCGGCAGGGTCTCCAGCTTGTCCAGCACGGTGCGGCCGATGTGGCGGAACGTCGTCCACTTGCCGCCCGCCACCGACAGCATGCCGCCGCTGCCCTCGGTGACGACCGTCTCCCGCTTGGCGGTTGACGTGTCACCGGGACCGCCGGGCAGTACCCGCAGACCGGCGAACGAGTAGGTGATCAGGTCACGTGAGAGCTGCTGGTCCCGCACGGACAGCGACGCCTCGTCCAGGATCTGGTGGATGTCCGCGTCGTTGACCGCCACATCCGCCGGGTCGCCCTCGTACACCTCGTCCGTCGTGCCGAGCAGCAGCATGTCCTCCCAGGGGAGGGCGAAGGTGATGCGGTACTTGTCGATCGGCGTCGCGAGCGCCGCGTTCCACGGGGCGGTGCGCTTCAGTACGAGGTGCGCGCCCTTGGAGAGCCGGATGGACGGCTCGGACCTCGGGTCCTCCAGCTTGCGCAGATGGTCGACCCAGGGACCGGTGGCGTTCAGTACGAGCCGGGCGTCGACCCCGAACTCCGTACCGTCCATACCGTCCTTGAGGTCGGCGCCCGTCACCCGCCCGCCGGTGAACCGCAGTCCGGTCACCTCGGCGTGGTTGAGGACGGCGGCGCCCGACTCGACGGCCGCGCGGACCGTCATGACGGCCATCCGCGCGTCGTTCATCTGGTCGTCGCCGTACACGGCCACGGCCCGCAGATTGTCCGTCCGCAGCTCCGGCACCGCGCGCCGCGCCTTGGCCGGGCTCAGCAGATGACCGACGCCGTCGCCGAAGGCGGACAGCGCCGAGTACGCGAAGACACCGGCGCCCAGCTTGGCCGCGCTGTGCGGCCCGTTCTTGTAGACGGGCAGATAGAAGGTGAGCGGGTTCGCCAGATGCGGCGCCACGCGGCGGGAGACCGCGCGGCGCTCGAAGTGGTTCTCGGCGACCAGCTTCACCTCACCGGTCTGCAGATAGCGCAGACCGCCGTGGAGCAGCTTGGAGGAGGCGGAGGAGGTGGCGCCCGCGAAGTCGCCACCGTCCACCAGGGCCACCCGCAGTCCCGACTGGGAGGCGTGCCAGGCGGTGGAGATGCCCAGGATGCCGCCACCGATGACCAGCAGGTCGTAGGTGGCGCGGGACAGCTGCTCCCGGGTCTCGGCACGGCTCGGGAGGGAGCCGCCGGCCGGATGCGTGCCCAGGGCGGGACCGCTGTGAAGGGTGGTCATGGTGTCTCCTTGCTCGGACGAAACGCTCGGGTCAGCTCTCGTCGTCGTCGTCCACCCAGGCCTTGGTGCGGTCCACGGCCTTGAGCCAGTTCTTGTACTCGCGGTCGCGCTTCGCGGCGTCCATGTCCGGCGTCCACTCGGCGGCGCGGCGCCAGTTGGCCCGCAGGGCGTCGGTGTCCGGCCAGAAGCCGACCGCGAGCCCGGCGGCGTAGGCGGCGCCCAGACAGGTGGTCTCGGCGACCATCGGCCGTACGACGGGGGCGTCCAGGACGTTGGAGAGCGTCTGCATCAGCAGGTTGTTGGCGGTCATGCCGCCGTCGACCTTGAGGGACGTCAGCTCCACCTTGGAGTCCTTGGTCATCGCGTCGCTGATCTCACGGGTCTGCCAGGCCGTGGCCTCCAGCACCGCGCGGGCGATGTGCGCCTTGGTGACGTAGCCGGTGAGACCGGCGATCACGCCGCGGGCGGCCGAGTCCCAGTGGGGAGCGAACAGCCCGGAGAAGGCCGGCACGAAGTACGCGCCGCCGTTGTCCTCCACCGAGGAGGCCAGCGTCTCGATCTCGGGCGCGGTCTTGATCAGCCCCATCTGGTCGCGCATCCACTGCACGAGGGCGCCGGTGACGGCGATGGAGCCCTCCAGCGCGTACACCGCGGGCTGGTCCCCGATGCGGTAACCGACCGTGGTCAGCAGCCCGTTGTAGGAGTTGATGGGCTTGTGGGCGGTGTTCATCAGCATGAACGTGCCGGTGCCGTACGTCGACTTGGCCTCACCCTCGGCGAAACAGCACTGGCCGAACAGGGCCGCCTGCTGGTCACCGAGCGCCGAGGCGACCGGGATCCCGTCCAGCGGTCCGCCCTTGGCCGCCCCGTACACCTCGGACGAGGAGCGGATCTCCGGCAGCATGGCCATCGGGACGCCGATCGAGTTGCAGATCTTCGGGTCCCACTGGAGCGTGTCGAGGCGCATCAGCATCGTGCGGGAGGCGTTGGTGACGTCGGTGACGTGCACGCCGCCGTCGACGCCGCCGGTCAGATTCCAGATCACCCAGGAATCCATGGTGCCGAAGAGGATGTCGCCGCTCTCGGCGCGCTCGCGCAGGCCGTCGACGTTGTCCAGCAGCCAGCGGGCCTTCGGTCCGGCGAAGTAGGTCGCCAGCGGCAGTCCGGTGTCCCGGCGGAACCGGTCCTGGCCGACGTTGCGGCCCAGTTCCCTCACGAGCCCGCTGGTGCGGGTGTCCTGCCAGACGATGGCGTTGTGGACGGGCTCACCCGTCTTCTTGTCCCAGAGCATGGTGGTCTCGCGCTGGTTGGTGATCCCGATCGCCAGCACGTCGGCCTTGGTGATGCCGGCCTTCTCGATGGCGTTCGCCACGACTTCCTGGACGTTGGTCCAGATCTCCTTGGCGTCGTGTTCGACCCAGCCCGGCTTGGGGAAGATCTGCTGGTGTTCCTTCTGGTCGACGGCGACGATGCGCCCGTCGACGTCGAAGACGATGCAACGGCTGGACGTCGTGCCCTGGTCGATGGCCGCGATGAACGGTCCCGTTCCGTGGGAGGAAGTCCCGGTGCTCTGTGCGTCACTCACGGTGTCTGCTCCTGCTCGGTGCGGAGGGCGGAGGAAGGCGGGGGCCGGAGGCTTACTTGAAGGCCCAGTTGTAGAGACCGGCCGCGGCCGCGCCGCCGATCAGCGGGGCGACGACGGGGACCCAGGCGTACGTCCAGTCGGAGCCGCCCTTGTTGGGCAGCGGCAGCAGCTGGTGGACGATACGGGGGCCGAGGTCACGCGCCGGGTTGATGGCGTAACCGGTGGGGCCACCGAGCGAGAAACCGATGCCGGCGACGACCAGTGCGGTGATCAGCACGCCGAGGATGCCCAGGCCGTTGCCCGCGTCGTTCAGTCCCTGGGTGAGGATCGCGATCACCAGGACGAAGGTGGCGATGATCTCGGTGAGCACGTTCTGCACGTAGTGCCGGATCTCCGGGCCCGTCGAGAAGATACCGAGGACCGGGCCCGCCTTCGGCGCCGTCTTCTGGTCGACCAGACCTTCGATCGACGGCTGCTGCGCAAGGATCTCCGGGTCGGTCAGATGGGCCTTGAACTGCCCCATGTACGACACCCAGACGAGGAAGGCGCCGATGATGGCGCCGAGCATCTGGCTGGCCCAGTAGAGGGGGAGGTCGCCCCACTTGGTCGTGCCCGAGATCGCCAGACCGAGGGTGACCGCGGGGTTCAGGTGCGCGCCGGAGACGCCCGCGGCGAGATAGGCGCCGGTGAGCACGGCGAAGCCCCACCCGAAGCTGATGGCGACCCAGCCCGCGGCGTGCGATTTCGAGCGCTTGAGGACGACGCCCGCGACCACGCCGCCACCGAGCAGCAGCAGAAGCGCGGTACCCACGGTCTCGCCGATGAAGATGTCGAAGTGAGACACCCGAAGACTCCTTCGTCCAGGGGAAGGCGGACCGGCGGCTCGCACCGACGGTCCGCGCCCTCAGATGAGGGCATTGCCGGCCCTTGGCGTTGTCGTGCACACAGGATGACCCGTCGATCAGTGTTCGACAATGCCGACCGTTGAACGGCAGTGTCATCCCGTGCGAGAGGCGTCGTCAAGGGCTCCGTAGCCGGAACCTTGTTCTCCTCAGATCATCGGCCATGCGGCTCAGAACCGCCCGGCGCCGACATCCCTGGACACCGAACGGGCACATTCGCGCACCGCCGTGATCAGCTCCGGACGGACCTCGCCGTCCTCGCACAGCCGTTCCACCGCGCCGGTGAGAGCGATGGCTCCCACCGGCATTCGGCGCCTGTCGTGGATCGGCGCGGCCACCGCGGCCACCCCGTCCCAGGTCTCCTCGACGTCCGTCGCCCACCCCCGAGCCCTGGTCAGTTCAAGAATCGCCTCGAATTGCTCCAGATCGGTGACGGTGCGCGAAGTGAGCCGCTCGCGGGTGCCTCTGACGGCCTCACCACGGGCCACCGGGTCGTACGCCGCGAGCACCTTCCCCAGGGCCGTGGAGTGCAGCGGCTGCATCGCGCCCACTTCGAGGACCTGCCGGCTGTCGTCCGGCCGGAAGACGTGGTGCACGATCAGGACGCCCTCCAGGTGCAGCACCCCCAGATGGACACTCTCGCCGCTGGACCGCGCCAGATCGTCCGTCCACACCAGGGCGCGGGACCGCAGTTCGTGGACGTCCAGATAGCTGTTGCCGAGCCGCAGCAGCTCGGCCCCCAGCTGATAGCGGCCGGAGGCGGCGTCCTGCTCCACGAAGCCCTCCTCCTGGAGGGTGCGCAGAATGCCGTGGGCCGTGCCCTTGGCCAGACCGAGCGAGGAGGAGATGTCGGACAGGCCGAGCCTGCGCTCGCCGCCCGCGAGGAGCCGCAGTACCGCCGCCGCGCGCTGGAGAGACTGGATACTCTTCGCCATCGGCCGGACCTCCGTTACGCAGTCGTTCGACAATGCTGAACATTATCGGTCCATGCCGACTCGCCGTTACGGACGACCAATTCCTCCCGGCCGCAGAGGGCGGAGAAGTCCGCCCCGTGAAACACAACGCCGTGCGGAGCCGGGCACCGCTACCCTGGCCGGGTGCCCCTTCCACCGGAAGGCGCAAAGCCGACAGCCGTCGCATCCCCGGGAGTATTTTCATGGCCCCGTCCTCCAGCATTTCCGCCGACAGCCGGACCCGAATCGAAGCGCTGCGCGAGGCGCTCGCCACCCGTGTGGTGGTGGCCGACGGGGCGATGGGCACCATGCTCCAGGCGCAGGACCCGACCATGGAGGACTTCCAGGACCTGGAAGGCTGCAACGAGATCCTCAATGTGACCCGCCCGGACATCGTGCGCTCGGTCCATGAGGAGTACTTCGCCGTCGGTGTCGACTGCGTGGAGACGAACACCTTCGGTACGAACTTCGCGGCGCTGGCCGAGTACGACATTCCCGAGCGCGTCTTCGAGCTGTCGGAGGCGGGAGCCCGTATCGCCCGCGAGGTCGCGGACGAGTTCACGGCGTCGACGGGGCAGCAGCGGTGGGTGCTCGGCTCGATGGGGCCGGGCACGAAGCTGCCGACGCTCGGGCACGTGGACTATGTGACGCTGCGCGACGCCTATCAGCGCAACGCCGAGGGCATGATCGCCGGCGGCGCGGACGCGCTGCTGGTGGAGACGACACAGGACCTCCTCCAGACGAAGGCCGCGATCCTCGGCGCCCGCCGGGCTCTCGACGCCACGGGCACGAAGCTGCCGATCATCTGCTCGGTGACCGTCGAGACGACGGGGACGATGTTGCTGGGGTCGGAGATCGGTGCGGCGCTGACGGCGCTGGAGCCGTTGGGGATCGACATGATCGGTCTGAACTGCGCCACGGGCCCGGCGGAGATGAGCGAGCACCTGCGCTATCTGGCCCGCCACTCCCGTATCCCCATCTCCTGCATGCCGAACGCCGGGCTGCCCGTCCTCGGCAAGGACGGGGCGCACTATCCGCTGTCCGCGGGTGAACTCGCCGACGCGCAGGAGAGTTTCGTACGCGACTACGGGTTGTCGTTGGTCGGCGGCTGCTGCGGTACGACTCCGGAACATCTGCGCCAGGTGGTGGAGCGGGTGCGGGGTGCGGCCGTGACGGAGCGGGTGCCGCAGCCCGAGCCGGGGGCCGCGTCGTTGTACCAGAGCGTGCCGTTCCGCCAGGACACGTCGTATCTGGCGATCGGGGAGCGGACCAACGCCAACGGGTCGAAGAAGTTCCGCGAGGCGATGCTGGAAGGCCGCTGGGACGACTGCGTCGAGATGGCGCGGGGCCAGATCCGCGAGGGCGCGCATCTGCTGGACCTCTGTGTCGACTACGTCGGCCGTGACGGCGTCGCCGACATGGCGGAGCTGGCCGGCCGCTTCGCCACCGCCTCCACCCTCCCCATCGTGCTGGACTCCACCGAACTCCCCGTCCTGCGGGCCGGGTTGGAGAAGCTGGGCGGGCGTGCGGTCATCAACTCCGTCAACTACGAGGACGGCGACGGCCCGGAGTCACGGTTCACGAAGGTGACCGAGCTGGCCGTGGAGCACGGTGCGGCGCTGATCGCTCTCACCATCGACGAGGAGGGTCAGGCCCGTACTCCCGAGCACAAGGTCGCCATCGCCGAGCGGCTGATCGCGGACCTGACGGGCAACTGGGGGGTTCACGAGTCGGACATCCTCATCGACACCCTGACCTTCACCATCTGCACGGGCCAGGAGGAGTCGCGGAAGGACGGGATCGCGACGATCGAGGCGATCCGGCAGCTGAAGCAGCGCCACCCCGACGTACAGACCACGCTCGGCCTGTCGAACATCTCCTTCGGCCTCAACCCCGCCGCGCGCATCGTCCTCAACTCGGTGTTCCTGGACGAGTGTGTGAAGGCCGGACTCGACTCCGCGATCGTGCACGCGTCGAAGATCCTGCCGATCGCCCGGCTGGACGAGGAGCAGGTCAAGACGGCACTCGACCTGATCTACGACCGGCGCGAAGAAGGCTACGACCCCCTCCAGAAGCTGATGGAGCTGTTCGAGGGCGTCAACACCAAGTCGATGAAGGACGGCCGCGCCGAGGAGCTGCTGGCGCTGCCGCTGGACGAGCGTCTTGAGCGGCGCATCATCGACGGTGAGAAGAAGGGCCTGGAGGACGACCTCACCGCGGCCCTGGAGACCCGCCCCGCGCTGGCGATCGTCAACGACACCCTGCTGAACGGCATGAAGGTCGTCGGTGAGCTGTTCGGCTCCGGTCAGATGCAGCTGCCGTTCGTGCTCCAGTCCGCGGAGGTCATGAAGACGGCGGTGGCGTTCCTGGAGCCGCACATGGAGAAGACCGACGACGACGGCAAGGGCACCATCGTCCTGGCCACCGTGCGGGGCGATGTCCACGACATCGGCAAGAACCTCGTCGACATCATCCTCTCCAACAACGGCTACACCGTGGTCAACCTCGGTATCAAGCAGCCCGTCTCCGCGATCCTCGAAGCCGCCGAGGAGCACCGGGCGGATGTGATCGGGATGTCGGGGCTGCTGGTGAAGTCGACGGTGATCATGAAGGAGAACCTTCAGGAGCTGAACCAGCGCAAGATGGCCGCCGACTTCCCGGTCATCCTCGGCGGCGCGGCCCTCACCCGCGCCTATGTGGAGCAGGACCTGCACGAGATCTACGAGGGCGAGGTCCGCTACGCGCGCGACGCCTTCGAGGGGCTGCGGCTGATGGACGCGCTGATCGGTATCAAGCGCGGCGTCCCCGGAGCCGTACTGCCGGAGCTGAAGCAGCGCCGCGTCAAGCCCGCCGCCACGGCCGTCATCGAGGAGCGCCCCGAGGAGGGCGCGGCCCGCTCCGACGTGTCGGTCACCAACCCCGTTCCGGAGCCGCCGTTCTGGGGCACCCGCGTGATCAAGGGCATCCAGCTCAAGGAGTACGCGTCGTGGCTGGACGAGGGTGCGTTGTTCAAGGGGCAGTGGGGGCTGAAGGAGGCCCGCAAGGGCGGGCCGACGTACGAGGAGCTGGTGGAGTCGGAGGGCCGGCCGCATCTGCGGGGCTGGCTGGAGAAGCTCCAGACCCAGAACCTCCTGGAGGCCGCCGTGGTCTACGGCTACTTCCCCTGTGTCTCCAAGGGCGACGACCTGATCCTGCTCGGTGAGGACGGCTCGGAGCGGACCCGCTTCACCTTCCCCCGCCAGCGCCGGGGCCGGCGGCTCTGCCTGGCGGACTTCTTCCGCCCCGAGGAGTCCGGCGAGACCGACGTCGTCGGTCTGCAGGTCGTCACGGTCGGATCGAAGATCGGCGGCGCGACCGCCGAACTCTTCGAGAAGAACGCCTACCGCGACTACCTCGAACTCCACGGCCTCTCCGTCCAGCTCGCCGAAGCCCTCGCCGAGTACTGGCACGCCCGCGTCCGCTCCGAACTCGGCTTCGCGGGCGAGGACCCGTCCGAGGTCGAGGACATGTTCGCCCTGAAGTACCGGGGCGCGCGTTTCTCGCTCGGTTACGGCGCCTGCCCCAACCTGGAGGACCGCGCGAAGATCGCCGACCTCCTGGAGCCCGGCCGGATCGGTGTCGAACTCTCCGAGGAGTTCCAGCTCCACCCCGAGCAGTCCACCGACGCCATCGTCATCCACCACCCGGAGGCGAAGTACTTCAACGCCCGATAAGGCGCTGACCGCGCGCTTTGCGTGGACGAGTCGTACACTGGTCGGTCCAGTGCAGGCCGGTTTCCGGACCCGACGGGTTTTCCCGTCGGACAAGGCGACCGGCCTTCTCGTCCCTCTCGGAGGTGTGCCGGATGACCAGTACGGTTCCCGCGTCCATGACCCGTACGGCCGAAGGATCAGCCCTTCAGGCCGTTCTGCTCGACATGGACGGCACCCTGGTCGACACCGAGGGCTTCTGGTGGGACACGGAGGTCGCGGTCTTCAAGGACCTCGGCCACGCCCTGGACGACGCCTGGCGCGACGTGGTCGTCGGCGGGCCGATGACCAGGAGCGCCGGCTATCTCATCGAGGCCACCGGCGCCGACATCACCCTCGCCGAGCTGACCGTGCTGCTCAACGACCGTTTCGAGGAGCGCATCGGGTCCGACGTGCCGCTGATGCCGGGAGCCGCCAGGCTCCTCGCCGAGCTGGCCCACCACGGCGTTCCCACGGCCCTGGTCTCCGCGTCCCACCGGCGCATCATCGACCGCGTGCTGGAGTCCGTCGGACACCACCACTTCGGCCTCACCGTGGCCGGGGACGAGGTGCTGAACACCAAGCCGCACCCCGACCCCTATCTGCTGGCCGCGAGCGGGCTGAGCGCCGCCCCGTCCAGATGCGCCGTCATCGAGGACACGGCGACCGGCGTCGCGTCCGCCGAGGCCGCGGGGTGCCGGGTGGTGGCCGTACCGTCCGTCGCGCCCATCGCCGCCGCCGCGGGACGGGTGATCGTGAACTCTCTCGAAGAGGTCGACCTGGTATTCCTGCGTGGTCTGATGACGCACAAGCACTGATTGCTATACAGAGCGTGGCCCCTGAAATTATCGAAAGTCGGCAGGCATATGCGGTAAGCGCTTACTGGGGCCGTTCGTTGATCATTTAGGCCGTGATCGTGACGGTCGGCGGTAAATGCGCGTGACCTTTGTCACTCTCCGCGCAGTCGCCGAGGGTGACCGAGCCCGTTCCGCACTCAAGGCCCGCCCGTTCGCCGCGCCGAATCGGGCGCCCATGTGTCCATATTTATGGCCTGATGTGCGAATCATTCTGGCGGGCCGATACCGCTTCACGGGAATTGCTGATCACTTTGCGATTACGCCCGAAGTAGGCCCGGTTCATAAGATCCGCACCTGCCGACTAACCTCATCGCGAGAACTTCGCCACACGTTCGCCGCCTCAACGGTGTGTTCCGACGGTCAATCACGTCGCGAAATTCTCAACCACCGTTGTATCGCAGGGTGTTCGGATGAGGGAGTACGTCCAGGATGAAGCGCAAGAGTCTCGTGCTGCCCGTGGTGGCCGGTCTGCTCGCCCCGGTGCTCGCCGCCTGCGGCGGCTCGGACGGCTCGTCCGGCAGTGGTGACGCCATCGTCGTGGGCACGACTGACCAGTTCACCGCCACCAAGGAGTCGCCGGCGCCCTTCGACCCGGCGTTCGCGTACGACACCGGCTCCTGGAACATCCTGCGCCAGTCCCTGCAGACACTGATGCACATCCCGCGCGGCGGCGGCGCCCCGGTCCCCGAGGCCGCGTCCAACTGCCGGTTCTCCGACAACCAGAACGAGAGCTACCGCTGCGGGCTGCGCGACGGGCTGAAGTTCTCCGGCGGCGCCGACGTCACCTCGGAGGACGTGAAGTTCTCCATCGAGCGCGTGCTCGACATCAACTCCGAGGCCGGCGCGGTGGGCCTGCTCACGAACATCGACACGATCGAGACGCCCAGCGACTCCGAGATCATCTTCCACCTCAAGACCCCCGACGCCACGTTCCCGTACAAGCTCTCGACGCCCATCGCCGGCATCGTCGACCCCGAGTCGTACGACGGCAAGAAGCTCCGCGACGGCTTCGACGTGAACGGCACGGGGCCGTACAACTTCAAGGCCGAGGTGAAGGACGACCGGATCGTCAAGGCCGTCTTCACCAAGAACGACTCGTACAAGGGCGACCTCAAGCTCCGCAACACCAAGGTCGAGCTGCGCTCGTACCCCGACGCCGCCGCCATGGGCAAGGCGCTCGACTCCGGCGAGATCGACGTCATGGCCCGCACCATGTCGCCCGGTCAGATCGAGGAGATGTCCGCGAAGCCCAAGGACAGCGTCGAACTCACCGAGATGCCAGGACTGGAGATCCGCTATCTCGGCTTCGACACCGACGAGCCCGCGGTGAAGGAGAAGGCCGTACGCCAGGCCGTCGCCTCCCTCGTGGACCGCGGCCAGATCGCCTCCGAGGTGTACGGCTCCACCGCCGAGCCGCTCTACTCGCTCATCCCGGCGACCGTCACGGCGCACACCAACTCGTTCTTCAACAAGTACGGCGAGCCCAACCGGGCCGAGGCCGAAAAGCTCCTCGACGACGCCGGTGTCGAGACGCCGGTGAAGTTCACCCTGAACTACACCACCGACCACTACGGCGAGGCCACGGCCAAGGAGTTCGAGACGCTCCAGAAGCAGCTCAACTCCAGCGGCCTCTTCCAGGTCGACACAAAGGGCACCGAGTGGTCGAAGTTCCGGCCCGCCCAGACGCGCGGTGACTACGCCGTCTACGGCATGGGCTGGTTCCCCGACTTCCCCGACCCGGACAACTACATCGCGCCGTTCCTCGACAAGGACAACTTCCTCAACGCGCCGTACGCCAACAAGGAGATCATCGGGAGCCTGATCCCCGAGTCGCGCAGCGAGGCCGAGCGCAGCGCCGCAGCCAAGGCCTTCGCGCAGATGCAGGACATCGTCGCCGAGGACGTGCCGGTGCTGCCCCTCTGGCAGGGCAAGCAGTACGTCGCAGCCGCCGACGACATCTCCGGCGTCGAGTGGGCCCTCAACCCCTCGGGCGAACTGCTGCTCTGGGAGCTGGGCACCGGCAGCGCCGTCTGACCAGCCGCACACACAACCTGTACGAGAGAGGTCCCCGGCATCACATCGATGCCGGGGACCTCTCTCGTACACACTGTCGGGCCGTGTCGGCCTCACTGGGCGCCGGGGCGCACCAGACCACTCTCGTACGCGTACACGGCCGCCTGCACGCGGTCGCGCAGGCTCAGCTTCGTGAGCACATGACCCACATGCGTCTTGACCGTGGTCTCGCTGACGAAGAGGTCCGCCGCGATCTCCGCGTTGGACAGTCCGCGCGCCACCAGCTTGAGCACCTCGACCTCGCGCTCCGTCAGTGTGTGCAGGGTGTCCGGCACCTGCTCGTCACCCGACGGCAGATGGTCCGCGTACTTGTCGAGAAGCCTGCGGGTGATGCTCGGCGCCAGCATCGCCTCACCGGCGGCCACCACCCGGATCGCCTGCACCAACTCGTTCGCGGGCGCGTCCTTGAGCAGAAAGCCGCTGGCCCCGGCACGCAGCGCCTCCACCACGTACTCGTCCAGGTCGAAGGTGGTCAGCACCAGCACCTTCGCCGGGCCGTCCTTGCCGGGACCGGTGATCTGGCGGGTCGCCTCGACCCCGTCCATGCGCGGCATACGGATGTCCATCAGCACGACGTCGGGCTGGAGCGCCCGGACCTGGTCGATGGCCTGGAGGCCGTCCCCGGCCTCGCCGACGACCGCGATGTCCTGCTCGGCCTCCAGGATCATCCGGAAGCCGGTGCGCAACAGTGGCTGGTCATCGACCAGTAGGACGCGGATCGCCACGGGAACTCCTTCGATGGGACTGATCCCGGTCCATTCTGCCTTGAGTGTCCGGCCACGACGGCGGCGGGCACGCGCCGCCCTCGCTAAACCCCCTGAGCGGGCTCCACGGACACGACCGCCTCCGCGACGGGAACCGGCTCCGCGCCCTGCGCCGGCGGCACCGTCAGCGGATACACCGGCGGCGTCCCGCCGAACTCCGGACACACCGCCTGGTGGTCGCACCAGCCGCACAGCTTCGTCGGCCGGGGCCGCCAGTCGCCCGTCTCCGTCGCCTGCCTGATCGCGTCCCACAGCGCCAGCAGCTTGCGCTCGATCCGCTCCAGGTCGGCCTCCACCGGGTCGTACGTCATGACGTCGCCACTGCCCAGATAGACCAGCTGGAGCCGCCGCGGCACCACCCGCTTCAGCCGCCAGATCACCAGGGCGTAGAACTTCATCTGGAACAGCGCCCCCTCCGCGTACTCCGGCCGCGGCGCCTTGCCCGTCTTGTAGTCGACGATCCGCACCTCGCCCGACGGCGCCACATCCACCCGGTCGATCACCCCGCGCAGCCGCAGCCCCGACTCCAGCTCCGTCTCCACGAACAGCTCACGCTCGGCCGGCTCGAGACGCGTCGGATCCTCCAGCGAGAACCACCGCTCGACCAGCCCCTCCGCCTCCGACAGCCAGCGCGTCAGCCGCTCACCGCCCTCGTCCCCCGCGAACAGCTCCCCCAGCTCCGGCCTCGACTCCAACAGCCGGTCCCACTGCCCGGGAACCATCGACCTCGCCCGCGGCGCCGTACGCTCGACAGCGGGGTCGTCGAACAGCCTCTCCAGCACCGCGTGCACCAGCGTCCCGCGCGTCGCCGCCTCGCTCGGCTTCTCCGGCAGCTTGTCGATCACCCGGAACCGGTACAGCAGAGGGCACTGCATGAAGTCGCTCGCACGCGACGGTGACAGCGAAGTGGGCTGCTGACTCGTACTCATGACGCAGACCCTACGGCCCGCCACTGACAGCGAGCGGAATACCATCGACGCAAGACCCTCGCACACAGCATCATCGAGCGAGCCACGGCGCCGCAACGAAGGGAAGACGTGAAAAAGGACGACGAGAGCGGCGAGAGCAGGAGGCCGCGGTCCGGTCCTGAGGACGCGCCCCCCGGCGGCAAGCGGAAGCGGCCCGAAGACCCCGGCGGCGGGATTCTGATGGGCCGTCCCTTCGGCGTGCCCGTGTACGTCGCCCCCAGCTGGTTCCTGGTGGCCGCGCTCATCACCTGGGTCTTCGGCGGCCAGCTCGACCGCGTGCTGCCCGAGCTCGGTGGATTCCGCTACCTCGTCGCGCTCTTCTTCGCCGTCGCCTTCTACGCCTCCGTACTCGTCCACGAACTGGCCCACACGGTCGTCGCGCTGCACTACAAACTGCCGGTGCGCCGTATCCAGCTCCAGTTCTTCGGCGGCGTCTCCGAGATCGAGAAGGAGTCCGAGACCCCGGGCCGCGAGTTCATGCTCGCCTTCGTCGGCCCCCTGCTCTCCCTCGTCCTCGCGGGCTTCTTCTACCTCACGATGGCGGCCGTCGAGCCCGGCACCGTCCCCGGCGTCCTGCTCGCCGGGCTGATGATCTCCAACCTCATCGTCGCCGCCTTCAACTTCCTGCCCGGCCTGCCGCTGGACGGCGGCCGGATGCTCCGCGCCGTCGTCTGGAAGATCACCGGCAAGCCCATGGCCGGCACGGTCGCCGCCGCCTGGGTCGGCCGGGCCCTCGCCGTCGCCGTCCTCATCGGCCTGCCGCTCCTCACCCACACCGGCGCCCTCGGCAACTCCACCCAGGACATCGGCGGCGTGGAGACCGTCACCGACGCGCTCCTCGCCGCCATCCTCGCCGCGATCATCTGGACCGGCGCCGGCAACAGCCTGCGGATGGCCCGGCTGCGCGAACACCTGCCCGATCTGCGCGCCCGCGCCCTCACCCGGCGAGCCGTCCCCGTCGAATCGGCCACCCCCCTCTCCGAGGCACTGCGCCGCGCCAACGAGGCCGGAGCCCGCGCACTCGTCGTCGTCGACGGACAGGGCGAACCGACCGCGCTCGTCCGCGAGGCCGCCATCGTCGGCGTCCCCACCCACCGCCGCCCCTGGGTCGCCGTGAGCGGCCTCGCCCACGACCTCACCGACGGCATGAAGGTCCCCGCCGAACTCGCCGGAGAAGCCCTCCTCGACCGCCTCAGGGCCAACCCCGCCACCGAGTACCTGGTGGTCGAGGAGACCGGCGAGATCTACGGAGTCCTGTCCACCGCCGACGTCGAACGGGCCTTCGTCGCCGCCATGGCCAGGCCCGACGCCAAATGAGGCGCCCCCAAGCCAGGTGAGGGAGCCTCAAATGGAGCAGGTAGTCTGACCGCATGTCCGAACCGACCGGTGCCGCCCGTCGTCGCGGCCCCTTCAAGGTCGGGGACCAGGTCCAGCTCACCGACCCCAAGGGACGCCACTACACCTTCACGCTCGAAGCGGGGAAGAATTTCCACACCCACAAGGGTTCCTTCCCCCACGACGAGCTGATCGGTGCTCCCGAGGGCAGTGTTGTCCGCACCACGGGAAACGTCGCCTACCTCGCGCTGCGCCCCCTGCTCCCCGACTACGTCCTGTCCATGCCCCGCGGCGCCGCCGTGGTCTACCCCAAGGACGCGGGCCAGATCCTGGCCTTCGCCGACATCTTCCCCGGCGCCCGCATCGTCGAAGCCGGAGTGGGATCGGGCTCGCTCAGCAGCTTCCTGCTGCGCGCCATCGGCGATCAGGGCATGCTGCACTCCTACGAGCGCCGGCAGGACTTCGCCGACATCGCCCAGCAGAACGTGGAGCGCTACTTCGGCGGTCCGCACCCCGCCTGGCAGCTCACCGTCGGCGACCTCCAGGACAACCTCAGCGACACCGAGGTCGACCGGGTCATCCTCGACATGCTCGCACCGTGGGAGTGCGTCGAACCGGTGTCGAAGGCCCTCGTACCCGGCGGCATCCTCTGCGCGTACGTCGCCACCACCACCCAGCTCGCCCGCACCGTCGAGACGATCCGGGAGCACGGCTCGTTCAACGAGCCCGCCGCCTGGGAGTCGATGGTCCGCAACTGGCACGTCGAGGGACTCGCCGTACGCCCGGACCACCGCATGATCGGCCACACGGGCTTCCTGATCACCGCCCGTCGCCTCGCCGACGGCGTCGAGCCGCCCCTGCGCCGCCGCCGCCCCTCCAAGGGCGCGTACGGCGACGACTACGACGGCCCGGGAAGCGGCAGCGGCTCCCGAAGCTGAGCCGGCGTCACCGCCCGGCCCCGCGGGCCCGGATCGCACCGACGGCCACAACACGTCAGCGCCGCCACCGAGTTCACGTCCGTCCGACGCGAACTCGGCGGCGGCGTCTTTACGTTGGCCTTACGGACCCCGCTGTTCCGCCGCACTGTGACGTGTGGCACGATTCACGCCACCCCCACCGGCACTGCCTTCACAGGAGACACCGCGTGCAGATCTCCGACGTCCCGGACCTCGCGCACACCCGCCCGCGTCCCGTGCACTGGCTCGCCACGGCCACCGCGATGGCCGCCGTGGTCGCCGCCGCCGGCCTGCTCCAGCCCGACGCCGCCACGGCCAACCAGTCAGGCTCAGGACCCGTCGGACGCACCGCCCCGAACGCGGCACCCCTGCCCGCGCCCGACACCGCCGCCGTGGACTTCCCACTCGAATGCGGTGGCGCGAAAACGCTGGTCACGAAGAAAGCCACCGGAGACCTCGACGGCGACGGCCGCCCCGAGACCGTGGCCGCCGCCCGCTGCGACGCCGGCTCCGGCACCCCGCCGAACGGTGTGTACGTACTCACAGGGACCAAGGACGCCGGAGCACCCCGCATCGTGGCCACCCTGGTCGACCCGGCCGACCGGCAGAGCGTCGCCGACCTGGAGATACGCGACGGCCTCGTCCGCGCACGGCTCCTCGGGTACTCGGGACCGGACGTGCCGGGCTGCTGCCCCGACGAGGAGCAGAGCCTGAGCTGGCAGTGGAAGAACGGCGCCTTCGTACGGAGCGCCCAGAACGAGTCACAGAGCGTCTGAACCGATCACACCGGGTGACCTCGCTCCCGGGTGCGCCACCGGCGTAACCCCCGAGTCACCGGCCCGTCGGCACGCTCACTCCGCGTCGGGGCCGTACACCTCGACATTGTCCGAAACGCGCCGCACATGAATGCAGTCACCCGGGCACTCCTTGGCCGAGTCGACGACGTCCTTGAGGATCGTCAGCGGCACGCGCGTGGTCGCGCCGGGGGACTGCAGAAGTTCGTCGTCGGCGCTCTTCACATAGGCGAGGCCGTCGATGTCCAGCTCGAAGACGTCGGGCGCGTACTGGGCGCAGATCCCGTCGCCGGTGCAGAGGTCCTGGTCGATCCAGACCTCGAGCGGCTCGCCGCCCTCGGTGACTGCGTCGGTCGGAGCCTGCTGCTGCACGGTCATATCTCCTGCCGTTTCTTGCGTGGGGTGAGGCAATCTCGGGCAAGTCACGCCAGCCCTGACGGGTGTTGAACACTTCGACGATACAACCGGCCGCTTTCCGATGTTGAACGGTGGGTATTCCCCTGGCGTGAGGGAGAGCGCAAGGGTGAAGATCGGACACGCCCCGACAGTCTTTGTGATCTAGGGGTTTTAATCACCACCTACCCAGGTAGGGTCAGGAAGCGTCCAGCTCCCCTTGGAGGAGGTGAGGACCGTGGCAGCCCACGACGACGACATCAACCGCGGCATCCGGCCCGGACGAGGGTCTGAAGACCCGGCCGGCCAGGTTGCCTATCTCGAGCAGGAAATCGCCGTCCTGCGACGTAAGCTCGCCGACTCTCCGCGTCATACGAGGATTCTCGAAGAGCGGATCGTCGAACTGCAGACGAACCTGGCAGGTGTGTCCGCGCAGAATGAGCGGCTCGCCAATACGCTGCGTGAGGCCCGCGACCAGATCGTGGCCCTCAAGGAAGAGGTCGACCGGCTCGCACAGCCGCCGGCCGGCTTCGGCGTCTTTCTGCATGCGAACGAGGACGGTACGGCGGACATCTTCACCGGGGGCCGCAAGCTCCGGGTGAACGTCAGCCCCGGCGTCGAGCTCGAAGAGCTCCGACGCGGCCAGGAAGTCATGCTCAACGAGGCCCTCAACGTGGTCGAGGCCATGGAGTTCGAGCGGGCCGGGGACATCGTCACCCTCAAGGAGATCCTTGAGGACGGCGAACGCGCCCTGGTCGTGGGGCACACCGACGAGGAACGGGTGGTGCGGCTCGCCGAGCCGCTGCTGGACATCACCATCCGCGCCGGCGACGCCCTTCTGCTCGAACCCCGCTCCGGCTACGTCTACGAAGTGGTTCCCAAGAGCGAGGTCGAAGAACTCGTCCTCGAAGAGGTACCGGACGTCGACTACAGCAAGATCGGCGGTCTCGGCGGCCAGATCGAGATGATCCGGGACGCGGTCGAACTTCCGTACCTCTACCCGGACCTCTTCAAGGAACACGAACTGCGCCCGCCGAAGGGCATCCTGCTCTACGGTCCGCCCGGCTGCGGCAAGACACTCATCGCCAAGGCCGTGGCCAACTCCCTTGCCAAAAAGGTCGCCGAGGTCAGCGGCCGGCCCGCGGGGAAGAGCTACTTCCTCAACATCAAGGGCCCCGAGCTTCTCAACAAGTACGTCGGCGAGACCGAGCGGCACATCCGCCTGGTCTTCCAGCGTGCCCGTGAGAAGGCCAGCGAAGGCACTCCCGTCATTGTCTTCTTCGACGAGATGGAATCCCTCTTCCGCACCCGGGGATCCGGTGTCAGCTCGGACGTGGAGAACACCATCGTCCCGCAGCTGCTCGCCGAGATCGACGGTGTGGAGGGCCTGGAGAACGTCATCGTCATCGGCGCCTCCAACCGCGAGGACATGATCGACCCCGCGATCCTGCGCCCCGGCCGGCTCGACGTGAAGATCAAGATCGAGCGTCCGGACGCGGAGGCGGCCAAGGACATCTTCGCGAAGTACCTGCGCTCCTCGCTGCCCCTGCACGAGGACGACCTGTCCGAGCACAAGGGCTCGCCCGAGTCCACGGTCCAGGGCATGATCCAGTCGGTCGTCGAGCGGATGTACACCGAGTCCGAGGAGAACCGCTTCCTCGAGGTCACGTACGCCAACGGCGACAAGGAAGTTCTGTACTTCAAGGACTTCAACTCCGGCGCGATGATCCAGAACATCGTCGACCGGGCCAAGAAGATGGCGATCAAGGACTTCCTCGACGAGAACCAGCGAGGACTCCGCGTCGCCCATCTCCTCCAGGCCTGCGTGGACGAGTTCAAGGAGAACGAGGACCTGCCCAACACCACCAACCCGGACGACTGGGCCCGTATCTCCGGCAAGAAGGGCGAGCGGATCGTCTTCATCCGCACCCTGGTGACCGGAAAGCAAGGCGCCGACACCGGACGCTCCATCGACACGGTGGCGAACACCGGGCAGTACCTGTAAGGCACAGACCGGCTGCGGATGTCCGGACGGGCATCCGCAGCCGGTTGCTTTCCCCGTACCTTTCACGACACCAGGCCAATGACGGAAACGATCTCCCCGCCAGTGCAAAGGCGTTCTAGGCTCATCGGTACCGCCGCGTCGCGCAGTGCGGGGACGGGCACCGCACACGCACCGGAGAGACAGCGGTACTTGAGCGACGTTCCCGAAGGGGAGCGCCGCCGGGCAAGGAGGGCCGCATGACCGTACGGCGAGTAATGGGCATCGAGACGGAGTACGGGATCTCCGTCCCCGGCCAACCGAACGCCAATGCCATGCTCACCTCGTCCCAGATCGTCAACGCCTACGCGGCGGCGATGCACCGGGCGCGCCGCGCCCGCTGGGACTTCGAGGAGGAGAACCCGCTGCGGGACGCACGAGGCTTCGACCTCGCCCGCGAGGCCGCCGAGTCCAGCCAGCTCACCGACGAGGACATCGGGCTGGCCAATGTGATCCTCACCAACGGCGCGCGGCTGTACGTCGACCACGCGCACCCGGAATACAGCTCTCCGGAAATCACCAACCCGCGTGACGCCGTCCTGTGGGACAAGGCCGGCGAGCGCATCATGGCCGAGGCCGCCGAGCGCGCCGGACAGCTTCCCGGCGCCCAGCCGATCCTGCTCTACAAGAACAACACCGACAACAAGGGCGCCTCGTACGGCACGCACGAGAACTACCTGATGAAGCGGGAGACCCCCTTCTCGGACATCGTGCGGCACCTGACGCCGTTCTTCGTCTCGCGGCAGGTCGTCACCGGCGCCGGCCGGGTGGGCATCGGCCAGGACGGCCACGAGCACGGCTTCCAGATCAGCCAGCGCGCCGACTATTTCGAGGTCGAGGTCGGTCTGGAGACCACCCTCAAACGGCCCATCATCAACACCAGGGACGAGCCGCACTCGGACGCCGAGAAGTACCGCAGGCTCCATGTGATCATCGGCGACGCGAATCTCTCGGAGATCTCCACCTATCTCAAGCTCGGGACGACATCGCTGGTCCTGTCCATGATCGAGGACGGGTTCATCAATGTCGACCTGGCCGTGGACCAGCCCGTACGCACGCTCCACCAGGTGTCGCACGACCCGTCCCTGGGTCGTCTGATCACGCTCCGCAGCGGACGGACACTCACCGCTGTGCAGCTCCAGATGGAGTATTTCGAACTGGCGCGCAAATACGTCGAGGAGCGTTACGGCTCCGACGCCGACGAGCAGACCAGGGACGTACTGGGCCGTTGGGAGGACACGCTCAACCGGCTGGAGAACGACCCGATGAGCCTGTCGGGCGAACTCGACTGGGTCACCAAGAAGGAGATCCTGGAGGGCTACCGCCGCCGGGACGGCCTGGAGTGGGACGCGGCACGGCTGCACCTGGTGGACCTCCAGTACGCGGACGTGCGCCCCGAGAAGGGCCTGTACAACCGTCTGGTGGCCCGCGGCAAGATGAGCAGGCTCCTGGACGAACCGGACGTCGAACGGGCCGAGACGAAGCCTCCTGAGGACACCCGCGCCTATTTCCGGGGCCGCTGTCTGGAGCAGTACGCGGACGACGTGGCCGCGGCCTCCTGGGACTCGGTCATCTTCGACCTGCCGGGCCGGGACTCGCTCCAGCGGGTACCGACCCTGGAACCTCTCCGGGGCACGCGCAACCACGTCAAAGCGCTCCTGGACCGGTGCCGCACGGCCGAGGACCTGGTCCGGGTGCTCTCGGGCGGCTGAAATGGCCCCGGTCCGGGAATCATGGAGGTGGCCCCCGGACGTTGTACGAACTGCGGGGCCGATGTCCGAGCCTGCTTGTAGGGTCGGATCTTGAAGGTCACATCGAGCGGGGCGAACCGAGCGGGGTGAGGGATATGGCGACCAAGGACACCGGCGGCGGGCAGCAGAAGGCGACGCGTTCCACGGAGGACGCCGAGGAGCAGACCGAGGACGTACAGCAGTCCGAGGACCTCCAGGAGCGCCAGGAGAAGCTGTCGGACGACGTGGACTCCGTGCTGGACGAGATCGACGACGTACTCGAGGAAAATGCCGAGGACTTCGTGCGCTCCTTCGTGCAAAAAGGCGGAGAGTGAAGAATGGGCGATTCGTCCGAAGGGAAGCAGTGTGCGGGTTTCCTCCGCATTCTGCGGCTCAACTCCTTCGCGGCGGACAGAAATAGGCGAGACGGCCTCCAAACGCGGTGTCGGGAGTGTGTGGCGGAGTACAGCGCCATGCACTACCGGCGCCGCCGGGAGGCTGAAGGCAAGATCGTTCGCGAGAAGGTGGATGTACCTTCCGGCCACAAGCTGTGCCGGGTTTGCGGCGAAGTCAAACCCCACAGCGGGTGGCACCGGAACTCAAGCGCATCGGACGGATTGTCCACGCGGTGCAAATCCTGCCGGGCTGTTCAAGGCCGCGCGGGCCACCTGAAGCGGCAGTACGGCATCACCGAAGCCCAACGCGACGAGATGATCTCGTCGCAGATGGGCATCTGTGTCATCTGCCTATCTGCCCCCGCCGCGCATGTGGATCACTGCCATGAGACGGGTAGGGTCCGAGGCGTACTGTGCTTCAACTGCAATTCGGCCATTGGCAAGTTGGGGGATGATCCCGACACCCTGCGCCGTGCCATCGCATACCTGGAGGGAAACGCGTGGAAGCCAACACTCGTAGCACCGGGCGTCTACCGGCTGCCTTCCTGACGCCCGGGTCCGCCTCGTTCATGGACTTCCTGTCCGTCCACTCGCCGGAGATCCTGCCCGGCAACCGGGTGCTGCCGCCCGTCCAGGGTGCGATCGAGGCGCCGCACGGGACGACGATCGTGGCCGTGACCTTCGACGGCGGGGTCATCCTCGCCGGTGACCGGCGGGCCACCATGGGCAACATGATCGCGCAGCGCGACATCGAGAAGGTCTTCCCGGCCGACGAGTACTCGGCCGTGGGTATCGCGGGCACGGCGGGTCTCGCCGTGGAGATGGTCAAGCTCTTCCAGTTGGAGCTGGAGCACTTCGAGAAGGTCGAAGGCGCGCAGCTCTCCTTCGAGGGCAAGGCCAACCGGCTCTCCACCATGATCCGCAGCAATCTCGCCATGGCCATGCAGGGCCTGGCCGTCGTCCCGCTCTTCGCCGGCTGGGACGTGGACCGCGGGAAGGGCCGCATCTTCTCCTACGACGTCACCGGCGGCCGTTCGGAGGAGCACGGGTACGCGTCCACCGGATCGGGCTCGCTCTTCGCGCGCGGCGCGATGAAGAAGCTCTTCCGGGAGGGGCTGACGGAGGAACAGGCCATCACGCTCGTCATCCAGGCGCTGTACGACGCGGCGGACGACGACTCGGCCACCGGCGGGCCGGACGTGGCCCGCAAGATCTATCCCATCGTCAACATCATGAGCGACGAGGGCTTCCGCAGGGTCACCGACGAGGAGTCCTCGCAGGTCGCCCGTTCGATCATCGAGCGCCGGCTGGAACAGCCCGACGGCCCGCGCGCCGAGCTGCTCTGACGCCCGGCCTCCGCCGAATAGACATGTCACTGACAGGAAGGGACGGATAGCCGGTGTCGACGCCGTTCTATGTCTCACCCCAGCAGGCCATGGCCGACCGGGCGGAGTACGCCCGCAAGGGCATCGCCCGCGGTCGCAGCCTGGTTGTGCTGCAGTACGCCGACGGCATCGTCTTCGTCGGTGAGAACCCGTCCCGCGCGCTGCACAAGTTCAGCGAGATCTACGACCGGATCGGTTTCGCCGCCGCCGGTAAGTACAACGAGTACGAGAATCTGCGCATCGGTGGCGTCCGCTACGCGGATCTGCGCGGATACACCTACGACCGCGACGATGTGACGGCCCGTGGGCTCGCCAACGTCTACGCGCAGACGCTGGGCACGATCTTCTCCAGCGCCGGTGAGAAGCCGTACGAGGTGGAGCTGGTCGTCGCCGAGGTGGGTCCGACAGCCGACGGGGACCAGATCTACCGGCTGCCGCACGACGGTTCGATCGTGGACGAGCACGGCTCGGTGGCCGTGGGTGGCAACTCCGAGCAGATCAGCACGTTCCTGGATCAGCAGCACCGTGACGGGATGTCCCTCGCCGAGGCGCTGAAGCTGGCCGTGCAGGCCCTGTCCCGGGACACGAACGGGAGTGAGCGGGAGATCCCCGCCGAGCGGCTGGAGGTGGCGGTCCTGGACCGTACCCGGCCGCAGCAGCGCAAGTTCAAGCGTGTCGTCGGCCGTCAGCTCGCCCGCCTGCTGGAGGCGGACGGCGCGGCGTCCACGCCGACGGACGCTCCGTCGGACACCGAGGAGTCGGAGGAGTCCGGCGACGCGGAGGAGTGAGCGGCGCGGTTCTTCCGGTGCCCCGAACCGCCCGTGCGGTCCGGGGCACCGGTCCGTCAGGGGCCCGGCGGGGGAGCGGTCGAGCCGCGGATCACCAGTGAGACGGGCAGCACGGTGTTCTCGGGCTCGCGTCCGTCGAGGATGGCCAGCAGCGCCGACATCCCGTGCTCGCCGACCTGTTCGGCGGGCAGCCGCACCGTGGTCAGTTCCGGCTCCACGGCCGTCGCGAGGGCCAGGTCGTCGAAGCCCGTGACGGAGACGTCGTCCGGCACCCGCAGACCGAGTTTCCGTACGGCCTTGACGGCGCCCGCCGCCAGCACGTCGCTGTCGCAGATCAGCGCGGTGGGCCGCGGCCCCGGGCCGTTGAGCGCCCGCTCGGCCGCCTCCCGCGCGGCGTGCACCTCCAGGGCCGACGGCACGGTGCGTACGAGTGCCCCGGGCACGCCACGTACCGCCTCGGCCAGCGTGTCGGCGCGCACGGTGAACGTCCAGGAGGTCACGGCCGAGGCGAGGTGGGTGATCCGGCGGTGGCCGAGGCCGAGCAGATGGTCCGTCACCTGCCGCATGGCGTCGGCGATGTCGAGGTTCACGTGCGCGGCGGCGCCGGACCCGGCGGGGTCGCTGTCGAGCATGACCAGTGGCAGATCGGTACCCCGGATCGCGGCGAGCGCCTCGGCCGCGATGGACGAGGCGATCACTCCGTCCAGCGCCGCCCGCGCGGACGCGAACGGGTCCTTGGCGGGTCCGGTGCCGTCCGGTGAGGGATAGAGGACCACCCCGAAGCCGTGCTCGGCGGCCACGGACGCGGCGCCCGTGTAGACGCGGGCGAAGAACTCGTGGGTGAGCGCGGGCACCACCAGCAGCGCGGTCCTGGTCCGGCCGAGGCGGAGACTGCGGGCGGCGAGATTCGGCCGGTAGCCGAGGTCGCGCGCGGTGTCCCGGACGAGCCCGGCCGTGCGCTCGGAGACCCGGCCGCGCCACTTGTCGCCGAGGACGAGGGACACGGTGGCCTGCGACACCCCGGCGGCGTGTGCCACGTCCCTGCTGGTCGGCCTCGTGGGCCGGGCGGCCGTGCCGGGCGGCTCTGCCATCGTTCTCGTCCTCCGTGCCGACTGCCGCGGGCAGGGGCGCCCGGATGTGTGACCCGCAAGCCGGTGGACCCGTGGGCTGCGCACATGGTACGTATGACCCCGGAAGTTATACGTAAAACTTGCTTGTGCCGGGTGAACCGGGCGAGACGAGGGGGAGTCATGGCCGCAGGCTATGTGGACATTCTCAAGGCACCGCACGCCGCGCGACTGCTCACCGGCACGCTCGTCGGGCGGCTGCCCAGTGCCACCGGTCATATCGCGATCGTCCTGTTCACCCGCGACGCGGGCGGCAGCTACACCCTCGCGGGCGTCCTGGCGGCCGTCTACGGGCTCTCCACCGCGATCGGCCAGCCGCTGCTCGGCCGCGCCGTGGACCTGGTGGGCCAGCCGCGCGTCCAGCTCCCCGCCGCCGTCGTCTCCGCCCTCGGCATGGTCTTCCTCGCCGTCACCGGGATCGATCCGCTGCCTCTCGCCTTCGTGGGGGTGGTCGTCGCCGGCCTGTTCACCCCGCCGCTCGAAGGCGGCCTGCGGGCCCTGTGGCCCAGCGTGCTCGGCCGGGAGGAGCGGGTCCACCGCGCGTACGCCATGGACGCCGTGGCACAGGAGGTGATGTTCACGGCCGGTCCGCTGTTCGTCACCCTCCTCGTCGCGCTCTGGTCCCCGGGCGCCGCCCTCCTGGTCATCAACGCCATCGGCGTGCTCGGCGCGCTCACCGTCGTGCTCTCGAAGCCGTCGCGCGCCTGGCGCTCGGCGCCCCGGGAGGCGCACTGGCTCGGTGCCCTGCGCTCACCCGGACTTCTCGCGCTTCTCGCCGCCTTCCTCTTCATCGGCCTGGCGCTCGGCTCCATCACCGTCGCGGGCGTCGCGTACGCCGACGACCAGGGCCGTGAGTCCGTGTACGGCTGGCTGATGGCCGCCCTCGGTCTCGGCGCGCTGGTGGGCGGCCTCGTGTACGGGGCCCGGCAGTGGACCGGCACCCCCGAACGCAGGCTGCTCTGGATCACCGGCCTGCTCGCCGCCGGCTATCTCCCCCTGATGCTCACCCCCGGTGTCGTGGCCATGACCGCGCTCGCCGCCCTCTCCGGGGTCTTCCTGGCGCCCGCACTGGCCTGTGCCTTCATCGTGGTCGACCGGCACGCCCCGCGCGGCACCGTCACGGAGGCGTTCTCCTGGCTCGTCACCACCTTCGGCGTCGGCGCCGCCTTCGGTACGGGAGTGGCGGGACCGGCCGTCGAACTGGCCGGCACATCGACGAGCTTCGGCGTCGCGGGGGCGGGCGGTGTCGCCGCGCTGCTGGTTCTGCTGGCCACCCGGAAGGTCCTCGCGGCTCCCGTCGAAGTGGCCGACGGCGACCCGACCGGGGAAGCCGGATACGAAAATGATCGCAACGGTGCGGCCCAACACGGTTTCAGCTCAGGCCATCAGGCGTAATGTTCAGACATGGACCGCCGCATTTTCGGGCTGGAGAACGAGTACGGCGTCACGTGCACCTTCAGGGGACAGCGCCGGCTGTCACCTGACGAAGTGGCGCGCTACCTCTTCCGCCGTGTTGTGTCATGGGGCCGCAGCAGCAACGTCTTCCTGCGGAACGGCGCCCGCCTCTACCTCGACGTGGGATCGCATCCGGAATACGCGACACCCGAATGCGACAACGTGACCGAACTGGTCACGCACGACAAGGCGGGCGAGCGCATTCTCGAAGGCCTGCTCGTCGACGCCGAACGCCGCCTGCACGAGGAGGGAATCGCGGGCGACGTCTATCTGTTCAAGAACAACACCGATTCGGCGGGAAACTCCTACGGCTGCCACGAGAATTATCTCGTCGCCCGCCACGGGGAATTCTCCCGGCTCGCGGACATCCTCATCCCGTTCCTCGTCACCCGGCAGCTGCTCTGCGGCGCCGGCAAGGTGCTGCAGACTCCGCGTGGCGCGGTCTACTGCGTCAGTCAGCGTGCCGAGCACATCTGGGAGGGTGTCAGCTCCGCGACCACCCGTTCCCGTCCCATCATCAACACCCGTGACGAACCGCACGCCGACGCGGAGCGCTACCGCCGGCTGCATGTCATCGTCGGTGACTCGAACATGTCCGAGACGACCATGCTCCTCAAGGTCGGCGCCACGGATCTCGTGCTGCGCATGATCGAGGCGGGCACGGTCATGCGTGACCTCACCCTGGAGAACCCGATCCGGGCGATCCGCGAGGTCAGCCACGACATCACCGGTCAGCGCAAGGTGCGTCTGGCCAACGGGCGCGAGGCGTCCGCCATCGAGGTCCAGCGGGAGTACTACGAGAAGGCCGTGGACTTCGTCGACCGCCGGGGCATCCGCACCGGCACCGTGGAGCAGGTCCTGGAGCTGTGGGGCCGTACGCTCGACGCCATCGAGGCCGAGGACCTGGACCGGATCGGTACCGAGATCGACTGGGTCATGAAGTACAAGCTGATCGAGCGCTACCGGGCCAAGCACAACATGACCATGTCCCACCCCCGGGTCGCCCAGATAGACCTCGCCTACCACGACATCCACCGCCGCCGCGGGCTCTACTACCTGCTGGAGAAGCGCGGCCAGGCGGCCCGGATCTGCAACGACATGAAGATCTTCGAGGGCAAGTCCGTGCCCCCGCAGACCACCAGGGCCCGGCTGCGCGGAGACTTCATCCGCCGTGCCCAGGAGCAGCGGCGGGACTTCACCGTCGACTGGGTCCATCTCAAGCTCAACGACCAGGCGCAGCGCACCGTGCTGTGCAAGGACCCGTTCCGCTCCGTGGACGACCGGGTCGAAAAGCTGATCGCCGGTATGTGACCGCCGAAGGACGGCATCCGTCGTCCCGGAACACGACTCGGGCCCCGTACGTTCCTCGTGCGGGGCCCTTGCCACGCCCTAGAGTGTCGGGGACCCAAACCTTCCGTCTGAGATCTGAGGAATTCGTGCGCCGACTTGCCGGCCTCGTCGTCATCCCCCTACTGCTGCTGTCACTGGCGGCGTGCGGTGACGACGGAGGCTCCGACTCCACCTCGTCCAAGAACGGTTTTCCCGAGATCACAGCGGGTGCCAAGTTCGGTGAGAAGCCGACCCTCGGGAAGGGTGAGGGGACTCCGCCGAAGGAACTGCAGACCGACGTCATCAGTGAGGGTGACGGCGCGAAGGTCAAGAAGGGCGATGCGATCCAGGTCAACTACCTGGGCCAGTCGTGGGACTCGACCAAGCCCTTCGACAACAGCTTCGACCGCAAGGCCCCCTTCGACCTGACGCTCGGCGCCGGCATGGTCATCCAGGGCTGGGACAAGGGTCTGGAGGGCCAGAAGGTCGGCAGCCGTGTCGAGCTGGTCATCCCGCCGGACCTCGGTTACGGCGCGCAGGGCCAGGGCGACATCAAGCCCAACTCCACCCTCGTCTTCGTCGTGGACGTCCTGAAGGCGACCCAGGTCCCGACCACCGCCAAGGGCACCGAGGTAGCGCAGGACAACATCGACCTGCCCAAGGTCGGGGTCAACGCCGACGGCAAGGCACCCAAGGTCACGATCCCGAAGACGGACCCGCCGAAGAAGCTCGTCTCCAACTATGTGCTGGAGAGCAAGGGCGAGGTCGTCAAGGCCACCGACTCGGTCGTGCTGAACTACGAAGCGCTGCTGTGGAAGGACGCCAAGACCTTCGACAGCACGTACAAGAACGGGAAGACCGTCACGTTCCCGCTGCCGCAGCTCACCCTCAAGGGTCTGAAGGACGGCGTCGTGGGCAAGAAGGTCGGCAGCCGTGTGCTGGTCGTGATCCCGCCGGCCGACGCGTTCGGTGACAAGGAGCAGGAGGGCATCCCGAAGAACTCCACTCTGGTGTTCGCCGTGGACATCCTGGCGAAGGTGTAACACTGTCCCGGTTGCCCCGTTCATCATTTAGAGGAGCAGTTCAGTGAGCATCGAGAAGCCCGAGATCGACTTCCCGGGTGGCGAGCCGCCGGCCGACCTGGAGATCAAGGACATCTGGGAGGGCGAGGGTGCCGTCGCCAAGGCGGGCGACACCGTCTCCGTCCACTACGTGGGCGTGGCCTTCTCCACCGGTGAGGAATTCGACGCCTCCTGGAACCGCGGTACGCCGCTGCAGTTCGAGCTCGGTGCCGGAAGGGTCATCTCCGGTTGGGACCAGGGTGTCCAGGGCATGAAGGTCGGCGGCCGTCGTCAGCTGACGATTCCCTCGCACCTCGCCTACGGCGAGCGTGGCGCGGGTGGCGGTGCCATCGCGCCCGGCGAGACGCTGATCTTCGTCTGCGATCTGGTCGCTGTCTGATCGACGACCCTGTCCGGTCACAAACGGACACACCGAGGGCCCATGCTGTCCGGCGTGGGCCCTCGGCTTTTACCGTGGGACTCCCGGGCGGTACGGTCGACGCGCGGATGCGGCACTATCAGATGAGGTGTAGGGCGTCGATGGCCATTGCCAAGGCCGAGCGGTTGATGAATCTCGCGCTGTGCCTGCTCGGCACCCGGCGCCCGCTCAGCAAGCGCGAGTTGCGCGAGTCCATCGAGGCGTATCTGGAAGCCGGGTCCGACGACTCCTTCAACCGGATGTTCGAGCGCGACAAGGACGATCTGCGCGAACTCGGCCTGGTCATCGAGACGGTGGAGAATCTGGACGGCGAGACCGGCTATCTGGCCCGCCGGGACAGCAACCGCCTCCCCGCCATCACGCTGGACGCCGAGGAGGCCGCCGCGCTCGGACTGGCCGCCAAGGTCTGGCAGCAGGCGCGTCTCGCGGGCGCCGCCAGCGGCGCGCTCCAGAAGCTGCGGGCCGCGGGCATGCCGGAGGCGGAGGATTCGTACGAGGTGCACCACAGCGCCCTCGAACCGCGTATCCCCGTCCACGAGGCCGCGTTCGAGCCGCTGATGCTCGCCTGCCGTGACCGCAGGCCCGTCGTCTTCGACTACCGCAAGGCCAACGCCGCCAAGCCCGAGCAGCGCCAGGTGGAGCCGTGGACGCTGGAGTGCTGGCGCGGCCACTGGTATCTGGCCGGCTGGGACCGGGAGCGGCGGGCCGAGCGGGTGTTCCGGCTCTCCCGGATCAGTGGCCGGGTCCGTTCCCGGACGGGGGAGTTCACCGCGCCCGTACCCGATGTGGTCACCGTGCGGGAGACGGTCGAGAGCTGGGCCGGTGAGACGGCGACGCGGTCGGCCCTGATCCGGCTGCGTTCCGAGAGCGGGTATCCGCTGCGTGCCCGGGCGGTGTCGTCGCGGGAACTGGGCGACGGCTGGGACGAGTTGGAGATCCCGTACGGCCATGGCCTGGACGCCTGGCTGGTGGAGTTCGGCCCCGACGTGGTCGTGCTGGAGCCCGCGGACCTGCGGGCCGACGTCGTGGACCGGCTGCGCGCCGTGGCCAAGGCCTGAGGGGACTCGTACACACCATGGCAGCCAACGCCATCGACCAGACCCGCCGGATGCTCTCGCTGGTGACGTATCTGCGGGAGCGCCCCGGCGCGCACGTGCAGGACGTCGCGCGTGCCTTCGGTATCACCGAGGACGAGTTGATCTCCGACCTGGACGTCCTGCCCATGTGCGGGACGAGTTTCCGCGGTGGCGACCTCCTCGACATCGACACCGACGGCGACCGCATCTGGTGGCACAACCCGGACGACGTCGCCGAGCCGCTGCGGCTGGCCGCCGACGAGGCCACCGCGCTGCTGGTGGCCGCGCGCGCCGTCGCCACCCTGCCGGGGCTGCGGGAGAGCGACCGGCAGGCCCTGCTGCGTGCCACCGCGAAGCTGGAGGCCGCCGCCGGGGAGGCGGCGGGTGCCAGTTCCCGGCTGTCGGTCACCTTCGAGTCGGAGGGCGGTGTCTTCGCCGACGTGGACCGGGCGATCTCGGAGCGGCGGCGGCTCTGGCTGCGCTACTACTCCCCGGCGCGGGACGAGCTGACCGAGCGCGAGGTCGATCCGATCAGGCTGTTCGCGGTGGGCCACACGTACATGGAGGCCTGGTGCCGGCTCTCCGAGGCGCGGCGTACGTTCCGGCTCGACCGGGTCGCCGAGATCAAGCTGCTCGACGAGCCGGCCGCGCCTCCGGAGCTGGAGCTGCGCGACCTGTCGGAGGGGCTGGTGCAGCCGTCGGCCGACGATCCCGAGGTGGTGGTCGATGTCGGCCCCGGCGGTCGTTGGGTCGCCGAGTACTACCCGCACGACAGCGCGGAGGAGTTGCCCGACGGCGGGCTGCGGATCACGCTGCGTACGCCGGCGCCGGCCTCGCTGCGGCGGCTCGCGCTGCGGCTGGGCGGGGACGGGCGTATCGCGTCCCCGGGGGATCTCGCGGAGAGCGCGCGGCGGGCGGCCCGTGAGGCGCTGGCGGCGTACGACTCCGACGCCTCGCACCAACAGAACTAGGGGATTTGGGGGATATGTCCATGATGGGTGGTTTCTCGGCGCCGGCATCCATGGTGCCGATCCTCTTCCGGGCCGCCTGCCCCGAGTGCCGGGCCCGCTTCGAGCTCTCGGCCGGCGCGCTGCGGCTCGCGATCGGCGCCAGCCGCCGTACGACGTTCTACTCGTTCACCTGCCCCGAGTGCGAGACGGCGGTGCGCAAACCCGCCGGTGAACGCATCGTCGAACTGCTCACCGGCGGCGGCGTGCGGACGCTGCGCCTGCATTCGACGCACTAGGTGCGACGCACCAGGAGAGAAGGCTCCTCGTATGTTCTGGCCCATGCTCGCCATCGCCCTGGGGTTCTGCGGGCTCGCCGTTCTCGGCGTCCTCGCGGTCCGGGTCTTCGTCGAGGCCCAGCGCCTCGGCCATCAGGTCGCCTCCACCACGCGGCGGATCAACCAGGCGGCGGAGGAGCTGGAGCTGGCCGCCACCCATCTCGCGAAGACCGGCGACGCCATCCGATAAATGAATGCACCCTCCCTCCATCGCCAGTTCGGGCGGTAGGCTGACGAAGCGGTCTCGGACTGGAGGCGGGGGCCGTCGCAGGGAGTACGCACAGGCATTGCCCCACGTTTACCCCTGCGGGTTACGATCGCTGCCAGCACGACGGTCGGACAGCTGTCCGATCGACGTCCCAGACTCTGTCGCCTCGGTGAAGAAGGTAATGCTATGGGTAGGCTCGGCCCCACCGAGATCATCCTTATTCTCGTCGTCATCATCCTGCTCTTCGGTGCCAAGAAGCTTCCCGACATGGCCCGTTCGCTCGGCAAGTCGGCGCGCATCCTCAAGAGCGAGGCCAAGGCGATGAAGTCGGACGACAGCAAGAGCGGCACGGCTCCGACGGACCCGCCGACCGCCTCCGCCGACTCGGACCAGCCCGCGCCCCGGACCATCCAGGCCGCGCCCGGCGATGTCACCAGCTCGCGGCCCGTCGCCGAGCCCACCGACTCGACCAAGCGCTGATCCGACCCCTGGGCCGATGCACGCACCGGGCACGGTGACGGCCTGCCGCACGAGATGAGGACGTGGGTTGCCCAAGTCTGCCCGCACAGAAGAGAAGGATCCCGAGGGGCGCATGCCGCTCGTGGAGCATCTTCGTGAGCTGCGCAACCGGCTGTCGAAAGGGATCCTCGCGATCATCGTCGTGTCGATCGTGGCCGCGATCTACAGCGAGCCGATCATGACGTTCTTCGCCGAGACCGTGCCCGCGTGCAACGAAGGCTTCCAGGAGAGCGACGGCGGCAACTGCGCCATCGTCTCCTTCAACACGATCACCGCGCCGTTCACCACCACGATCCGCGTCAGCCTCACGGCCGGCGTCATCGGGGCCAGCCCGGTCTGGCTCTACCAGCTCTGGGCCTTCATCGCCCCCGGTCTGCACAAGAGCGAGAAGAAGTACACCTACGGTTTCGTCGCCACCGCCGTGCCCCTCTTCGCGGCCGGTGCCTACCTCGCGTACATCATTCTGCCGATCAGCCTCAAGGTGCTGCTCGCCCTGACGCCGACCGGTTCGTCCAACATCCTCTCCCTCGAAGAGGTCATCGACTTCACGACCCGCATGGTGCTGGTCTTCGGACTCGCCTTCGAGCTGCCCCTCGTCCTGGTCATGCTCAACATGACGGGCGTCGTCACCGGCCGCCGGATGGTCGGATGGTGGCGCGGTGTCGTCATGGGGGTCTTCGTCTTCGGCGCCGTCGTCACCCCGACGACCGACCCCGTCGGCATGCTCGCGCTGGCCGGACCGATCGTCGTCCTGTACTTCGGCGCGGTCGGCTTCTCGCTCATCAACGACCGGCGCAGGCGCCGCAACAACCCCGACGCCGAGCTGGACGACGACGAGGCGTCCGATCTGGACCACACGCCGGAGAGCGTCGGCGCCGTCGAGCCGGTCTCCACGGTGGCCGCGCTGCCGGAGCAGGCGGACAGCAACCGTACGGCCCGTGTGAACGGCTACGACGACGTCACCTGACCTGACCGGGCCGACCTGTGACCAGTGAGATCAGTCTGTTCGTCAATCCCACCGCCGGGCGCGGCAGGGGCGCGCGTGCCGCGCAGCCGGCCGCCCGCGCGCTCAGGGACGCGGGGTACTCCGTCCGTACGGTGCTCGGCTCCGACGCCGACGACGCGCTGCGGCGCGCACGTGAGGCCGTCGCGGCGGGCACCGGCGCGCTGATCGCCGTCGGCGGGGACGGTCTGGTGTCCCTCGCCCTCCAGGCCGTGGCCGGTACGGACACTCCGCTCGGCGTCGTCGCGGTCGGCACCGGCAACGACTTCGGCCGGGCACTGGGCCTGCCGGTCCGCGACCCCGCGGCGGCCGGCCGGATCGCGGCCGACGCGCTCAAGAACGCCGGGATCCGGGAGCTGGACCTGGGGCGGGTCGCCGGCCGCTGGTTCGGGACCGTCCTCGCCTCCGGCTTCGACTCACGCGTCAACGACCGCGGCAACCGCATGCGTTGGCCGAACGGCCGCTTCAAGTACGACCTGGCCATGGTGGCCGAACTGGCCGCCTTCAGGCCCGTCCCGTACCGCATGACCCTGGACGACGGCACCGAACGGGAGATCGAGGCGACCCTGGTCGCCGTCGGCAACGGCCCCTCCTACGGAGGCGGCATGCGGATCTGCGCGGACGCCGCCATGGACGACGGTCTCTTCGACGTGACCGTCGTCGGCGACTGCAGCCGCGCCACGCTCCTGAAGGTCTTTCCGCGCGTCTACCGGGGCACCCACCTCGGCCACCCCAAGGTCACCGTCCACCGCACCGCGAAGATCACCCTCGCCGCCCCCGGCCTCACCGGCTACGCCGACGGGGAGTCGCTCGGCCCGCTGCCCCTGACCGCGGAGTGCGTCGCCGGGGCCGTACGGGTGCTCGCCCCCGGCCCCTGACGGGGCCCCGCCAGCTCGCCGATAAAGATCGCCTGACTGTCAGAGGGGACGGGTAGGCTCGTGAGCAAGATGACAGAGGACCTCACACCGGCCGAGCGTTACGCCGCAGCTCGGATCCGCGCAGCCGAGCAGGCCACCGCACTCGCGCCGTTCCGCGAGATGTACGACTTCGGCCTCGATCCGTTCCAGATCGAGGCCTGCCAGGCCCTGGAGTCGGGCAAGGGCGTGCTGGTCGCGGCGCCCACCGGTTCCGGCAAGACGATCGTCGGTGAGTTCGCCGTGCACCTGGCCCTCGCCGAGGGCCGTAAATGCTTCTACACCACGCCCATCAAGGCACTGTCCAACCAGAAGTACGCGGATCTGGCGAAACGCTACGGCGCGGACAAGGTCGGGCTGCTGACCGGCGACAACAGCGTCAATTCCGATGCTCCGGTGGTCGTCATGACCACCGAGGTCCTGCGCAACATGCTCTACGCGGGCTCGCAGTCGCTGACCGGCCTCGGCTATGTCGTGATGGACGAGGTGCACTACCTCTCCGACCGCTTCCGGGGCGCCGTCTGGGAAGAGGTGATCATCCACCTCCCCGAGTCCGTGACCCTGGTGTCCCTGTCGGCGACGGTCTCCAACGCCGAGGAGTTCGGTGACTGGCTGGACACCGTCCGTGGCAGCACCGAGGTGATCGTCTCCGAGCACCGCCCCGTACCGCTGTGGCAGCACGTCTTCGCGGGCCGCCGGATGTACGACCTCTTCGAGGAGAGCACCGACCACGGAGGCCGTGGCGGGGCCCGCCGCGAGGTCAACCCGGATCTCTCCCGGCTGGCCCGCATGGAGAATCAGAAGACGTACAACCCGAAGGACCGCCGGCGCGGCAAGATGGTCCGCGAGGCCGACCGGGAGCGCGAGCGCAGACAGCGCGGCCGGATCTGGACGCCGGGCAGGCCCGAGGTCATCGAGCGGCTCGACGCCGAGGACCTGCTGCCCGCCATCACCTTCATCTTCAGCCGGGCCGGCTGCGAGGCCGCCGTACAGCAGTGCATGTACGCCGGGCTGCGGCTCAACGACGACGCCCGGCGGGCCAGGGTCCGCGAGATCGTGGAGGCGCGCACCGCCTCCATCCCCACCGAGGACCTGCATGTCCTGGGGTATTACGAATGGCTGGAGGGCCTGGAGCGCGGCATCGCCGCCCACCACGCCGGCATGCTCCCGACGTTCAAGGAAGTCGTCGAGGAGCTGTTCGTACGGGGCCTGGTCAAGGCCGTGTTCGCCACGGAGACCCTGGCGCTCGGCATCAACATGCCCGCCAGGTCCGTCGTCCTGGAGAAGCTCGTCAAGTGGAACGGCGAGCAGCACGCCGACATCACGCCCGGTGAGTACACCCAGCTGACCGGCCGGGCCGGCCGGCGCGGCATCGACGTCGAGGGCCACGCGGTGGTCCTGTGGCAGCGCGGCATGGACCCGGGCGCGCTCGCCGGCCTGGCGGGCACGCGCACGTACCCGCTGCGCTCCAGCTTCCGGCCGTCGTACAACATGGCGGTCAATCTGGTGCAGCAGTTCGGCCGGCACCGCTCGCGCGAGCTGCTGGAGACCTCGTTCGCCCAGTTCCAGGCGGACAAGTCGGTCGTCGGGATCTCCCGGCAGGTCCAGAAGAACGAAGAGGGGATGGAGGGCTACCGGGCGGGCATGACCTGCCACTTGGGGGACTTCGAGGAGTACGCGCGGCTGCGCCGCGACCTCAAGGACCGCGAGACGGAGCTGGCCAAGCAGGGCGCCGTGCAGCGGCGGGCCGCCGCCGCGTCCTCGCTGGAGAAGCTCAAGCCGGGCGATGTCATCCATGTCCCGACCGGCAAGTTCGCCGGTCTCGCGCTGGTGCTCGACCCCGGACTGCCGGCCGGGCGGGCTAACGGACACCGGGGCGTGGAGTATCACGACGGCCCGAGGCCGCTGGTCCTGACCGCCGAGCGGCAGGTCAAGCGGCTCGCGTCGATGGACTTCCCGGTGCCTGTCGAGGCGCTGGACCGGATGCGGATCCCCAAGAGCTTCAACCAGCGCTCGCCGCAGTCGCGCCGCGACCTGGCGTCCGCGCTGCGCACGAAGGCCGGTCATGTCGTGCCGGAGCGGCACCGCAAGGGGCGCGCGCCGGCCGCCGACGACCGTGAGATCGCCCGGCTGCGTTCGGAGTTGCGCGCGCACCCGTGCCACGGCTGCGACGAGCGCGAGGACCACGCGCGCTGGGCCGAGCGCTACCACCGGCTGCAGCGGGACACCCGGCAGCTGGAGCGGCGGATCGAGGGCCGTACGAACACCATCGCCCGCACCTTCGACCAGATCGTCGCCCTCCTCACGGAGATGGACTATCTGCGCGGCGACGAGGTCACGGGCAACGGCAAGCGGCTCGCCCGGCTCTACGGCGAGCTGGACCTCCTCGCCAGCGAGTGCCTGCGCGAAGGCGTGTGGGAAGGACTCTCCCCGGCGGAACTGGCCGCGTGCGCCTCGGCGTTGGTCTTCGAGGCGCGCCAGTCGGACGACGCGGTGGCGCCCCGGCTTCCCAGCGGCGCATCGAAGGCCGCCCTCGGCGAGATGGTCCGCATCTGGGGCCGCCTCGACGCGCTGGAGGAGGACTTCAAGATCAACCAGGCGGAGGGGGTCGGCCAGCGCGAGCCCGACCTCGGCTTCGCCTGGGCCGTGCACATGTGGGCGTCGGGCAAGGGGCTCGACGAGGTGCTGCGTGACGCCGAGATGCCGGCGGGCGACTTCGTCCGCTGGTGCAAGCAGGTGATCGACGTCCTCGGACAGATCGCCGCGGCGGCGCCCCGCGAGAACAGCACGGTCGCGAAGAACGCACGCAAGGCGGTCGACGGGGTACTGCGCGGGGTGGTGGCGTACACCTCGGTGGGGTGAGGGTGACGGCGGGGGCGTGAGTCGCCCGGGGAGTCGTCCAGTTCAGTGATCTGACGGCCACGTGCGGGTGAATGAAGCGGCTACACAGGGTAGTTGATGGGATGCTCTCCGTGCGCACCGATTCCGGTGCCGGGTTCCACGCCCTCAACAAGGAGTAGCCGCATGCGCGTTCGTCAGTCCCTCCCCGCCCTCGTCGGCGCCGTCGCCATGGTCCTGGGAATGTCCACGGCGGCGACCGCCGCCCCGTCGGCCGCCGCGACGCCCTGCGGCTACTACGCGTCGTCCAGCGACTCGTACTACAACCACTGCACCAACGACGGCTCGCGCATCGTCATCGAGGTCGAGGTGTCGGGCTGGAACTACGAGCAGTGTGTGGGCCCCGGCGTCACCTGGCTCGGCTCGACCAGCAAGGTCAGCGACGCGTGGTACGTCGGACGCACCTGCTGACACCGACTCGCGCACCGTCGCGCCGATGCGGGGCCCGGACATCCGCTGTCCGGGCCCTCCGTCATGCGGGGACCACGGACGTCAGGCCGCCAACCGCCCGGCGAGCCGGACCAGTTCCGGCGTACGCAGCACGCGGTCGCCGTAACCGGGCAGCGGCACATGGAGCGGGTCCGTCCAGCGCCGGGGGATCGCGGCGAAGCCGTACACGGCGCCCGCGAGCGCGCCGGTGACCGCCGCGACCGTGTCCGTGTCGCCGCCCAGATCGATCGCCGCCCCCAGCGAAGCCTCGAACGAGCCGGTCGTCCGCAGCGCCCAGAGCGCCGAGCCCAGACACGGCCACACCGCGCCGTTGAACTCCGTCGCCTCGTCCGGGTGCCAGCCGGGGTCGAGCACGGTCGCCCAGCGCGGACGGTGGTCCTCGCGTACGTCAGGGAGCACGCCGGGCACGGCGGCCACCGGATCACCGCCGTCCAGTGCCACCCGGATCAGCTCGTGCAGCACGGCCGTGCCCTCCCAGGCCGCCGAGTCGCCGTGGGTGAGCGCCGCGATCCGGCGGGCGGCCGCCATGGTGGCGTCGCGGCCCGCGGCGGCGAAGTGCACGGCGGGGGTGGCCGCGCGCATCAACGAGCCGTTGCCGGCGGCCCGTCCGGAGTACTGGAAGTGGAGGGGCGCCGCGAGATCCCAGGGGTCGCCGCTCAGCAGGACCTGTTCCGTCTGGAGCCCGATGTCCTTGGGGTCGGCCGCGGCCCAGCGCCGGAACCGGTCGAAGATGTCGGGCAGTTCGAGGCCGCCGCGTTCCAGCAGCGACTCACCGATCAGCACCGCCATCTGTGTGTCGTCCGTGGCCTCGCCCGGATCCCAGCCGCCGCCTCCGCACATCTCGCCCACGCCGTCCGGGAAGCGGGCGGTGAAGACCCCGGCGGGGCCGAACTCGAAAGGTGCTCCGAGCGCGTCGCCGACGGCTGAGCCGACGACCGCTCCGAGCACCCGATTCGTTCGAGCCGTTCCGCCCGTGGGGGCCGGCCGATCCAAGGGGGTCATCCGGCCAGGATAAGGAGACCCGACAACCCCCTTGAGCGCGGGACTACTTCGGCATCAGCACCGTGTCGATGATGTGCACCGTGGCGTTGGCCGTGGGGACGTCGCCGCAGACAACACTGGCCGAGTCGTTCACCTTGTATTCGTCGCCGGAGCCCGCCGTGGTCAGCGTGCTCTTCTGGAGGGTGTCGTACGTGCCGCTCGCCAGCTGCTCCTTGGCCAGCTTCTCGCCCACGACGTGGTACGTGAGGATCTTGGTGAGCATGGCCTTGTCCGCGAGGACCGCGTCCAGGTCGGCCTTCGGGATCTTGGCGAAGGCGGCGTTGGTGGGCGCGAACACCGTGATGTTCTCAGCGGTGTTGAGGGTGTCGACCAGGCCGGCCTTCTTCACCGCGGTGACCAGGGTGGACAGCTCCGGGTTGTTGGACGCGGCGGTCGCCACGGGCGCCTGGCCCATGCCGTCGAAGCTGCCGGGGCCGGTCTTCGGCACCGAGGCGCAGGCCGGGCCGAACGGCGCGTCCGCGGTGTCGCCCGCGGCGTCGTCGGCCGTGTCCTCCGAGGCCGCGGTCTCCTCGGCGGCGGACGAGGACTCCGACTTGGTGTCCTTGTCGTCGCTGGAACAGGAGGTGAGCGTCAGCGGAAGGGCGACAGCGGCGACAACGGTGACGGCGACACGCTGGAAACGGGTGATCTTCATGTGAATCTCCTTGGAAGGTGGTGCGGTTGACAAGGGGTGTCGTGCGGTATTCGGCGGAGCGGACTCAGTCGACGGCGACCACCACCGAGTGCCAGCCGGTCGCGCCGTCGGGTACCGTCCCCACGCGCTTGTCCGTCTGGGTGTCGCCGTCCCGGTCCGTCGCACGGACTTCGAGCGTGTGGCTGCCGGAGGTGGCGGGCCACTCCCACATCCACTGGCGCCAGGTGTCCTCGGTGTCCTGGGCGGCGAGCTTGGCCGGGTTCCAGTCCCCGCCGTCCACGCGTACCTCGACCCGCTCGATACCGCGGTGCTGCGCCCACGCCACGCCGGCGACGGGCACCCTGCCCGCCTTCGGCGAGGCGAACGGGCGCGGCGTGTCGATCCGCGACTGGGTCTTGATGGGCGCCTCGCGGGACCAGGAGCGCTTGACCCAGTACGCGTCGTAGTCCGCGAACGTGGTCAGTTCGAGGTCTTCCAGCCACTTGCACGCCGACACGTATCCGTACAGGCCGGGGACGACCATGCGGACCGGGAAGCCGTGGTCGAACGGCAGGGGTTCGCCGTTCATACCGACCGCGAGCATCGCGTCGCGGCCGTCCATGACCGCGTCGACGGGGGTGCCGATGGTCATGCCGTCCACGGAGCGGGACACCAACTGGTCGGCGGGACCGCCCTTCGACGGCGGTTTCACACCGGCCTCACGCAGCAGATCGGCCAGGGGGACGCCGATCCAGCGGGCGTTGCCGACGTACGGGCCGCCGACCTCGTTGGAGACACAGGTCAGCGTGATGTCCCGCTCGATCAGCCTCCGTCGGAGGAGATCCCGGAAGCTGAGGGTGAGCGGCCGGGGGACGCCCTTGCCGTGGATGCGCAGACGCCAGCTGTCGGCGTCCACACGGGGCACGACCAGGGCGGTGTCCACCCGGTAGAAGTCCTTGTTGGACGTGGTGAAGGAACTCAGGCCGCGTAGCTTCAGATCCGAGCCCGCCGGTATCGGCGGGGCCGGTGAGGACGGGGCGGGCAGGACGATCGTCCGGCGTGAGGCGGCGGCCTCGGCCGCCCCCGAGGCGTTGAGACGCCGTCCGACGAGGCCCGCTCCGGCCGATGCCGCCGCGGCGGCGGTCGCGGCGATGACGAATCCGCGCCGGTCGAAGGTGCCGGGGTTCGCGCCGGCCGATCCGTCGGTGTCCCCGGTGTCTCCGGTGTCGCCGGTCTCCGCCGCTCGCGTGCTGGTCCCGTCCGTCCCCGGATCCCCATCGGGGGACGGACGGGAGACGAGCCGGCCGGCCAGCAGATACAGCACTCCGCCGGCCACCAGACCGCCCACGATCGAGGGCAGGGCGTCGGAGACGCGGCCGTCGGGCCGCTCCACCGCCGCCAGTGCCCCGATCGCGCCGAAGACCAGGACCGCCGCCGAGCCGACCTTCCGGTACCGCAGCGAGGCCACTCCGACCGCCATGGCGAAGAGCGCCAGGAGGGCCAGGATGCCCAGTTGCAGGACCAGCTTGTCGTCGTTCCCGAAATTCCGGACGGCGAAGTCCTTCACCGGTGCCGGTGTGCGGTCGATGACCGCGCCGCCCACCGCGGTGACGGGACCCGCTTCGGGCCGTACGGCCGCCGAAACCAGCTCGGCGACGCAGAGCGCCGCGAGCCCGGCGATCAACCCGCCGAGCGCGGCCAGGGCGCCGCGCACCACTCGTACGCCACGCGGCACATGGCCGGCCCCGCTCGTCGGATCTTTCTGATCTTCGCTCACACCGGCCATTCGGTGCGAGATGCAAGGCGGATTGGTCTGTCACCCGAAGGAATTAAAAGTAGGACCGGTGGCAGAAAGATCGCTCCCGACACCAATCCGTCGGCCGCTGTGGCTCGAATCCTCCACGAGGGGCTCTGCCCGAAGCCGGACCGGAGGGAGCTGTATGAGTGGGGTGCGCGAACGCCCGCGTACGGCGGTCGTGGGCGGCGGAGTGGCCGGCCTCACCGCCGCGTACGTACTGACGCGCTCGTACGAGGTGTCGCTGTACGAGGCGGAGACCCGCCTCGGCGGCCATGCCCACACGCATGACCTCGCGTCGTCCGACGGCCGGACGCACCGCGTCGACTCCGGGTTCATCGTCCACAACGAACGCACGTATCCGCTGCTGCTGCGGCTGTTCCGGGAACTGGGCGTGGCCACCCAGGAGTCGGAGATGAGCATGTCCGTACGGTGCGACGGCTGCGGGCTGGAGTACGCCGGCGCCCGGGGACTCGCCGGCCTGTTCCCGCGCCCCGGTCAGGTGCTGCGCGGGCGGTATCTGCGGATGCTCACCGAAGTGCCCGCCTTCCACCGGCGGGCGCGGCGGCTGCTCGCCGAGGGGACCGCGCACGGTGCGGACAGGACCGCGGCCGGTGCCGATGACTCCATGACCCTGGCGCGCTTCGTCGCGGACGGCGGCTTCTCGCCGTACTTCGTCGCCCACTTCCTGACCCCGCTCGTCTCGGCCGTCTGGTCCTGCGACGCCGGAACGGCCCTGCGCTACCCGGCCCGCTACCTCTTCCGCTTCCTGGACCACCACGGCCTGCTGTCGGTGACCGGCTCACCGGTGTGGCGCACCGTCAGCGGCGGCTCGCGCGAGTACGTCGAACGCGTCGGCAAGCAGCTCGACGCCGTCCACACGGCGGCTCCGGTCCGGTCCGTCCGGCGCGACCCGCGCGGTGTGGAGCTCACCACGGCCGACGGCGCCACCCGGCGTTACGACTCGGTCGTCATCGCCGTCCACCCCGACCAGGCCCTGCGGCTGCTCGCCGACCCGACCGACGACGAACGCCAGGTGCTCGGCGCCTTCCGCTACTCGCGCAACGCCACCTTGCTGCACACCGACACGAGCGTGCTGCCGCGCAGCCGGGGCGCCCGTGCCTCCTGGAACCTGACCATGCCGTCCTGCGCGGCGGACGCCGGCCGGGTGAGGGTCAGTTACGACATGAACAGGCTGCAACGCATCGACGCCCCCGAGAACTTCGTGGTGTCCCTCAACGGCGCCGACCGCGTCGACGAGGACCGGGTGCTCGCCCGGATGACGTACGAACACCCCGTCTACACACCGGAGTCGGTGGCCGCGCAACGTCGGCTCCCCGCGCTGAGCGGGCCGGTCACGGCGTACGCGGGGGCGTACCACGGGTGGGGATTCCACGAGGACGGCTGCCGTTCGGGTGTCGACGCCGCCGCCGCGCTGGGGGTGACGTGGTGAGCACCGGGGCTCCCGGGACCGCCGGCCCCGGCGCCGTTCCCGCGCTCTACCCGTGCGTCGTCACACATGTGCGGACCGCGCCCAGCCGTTACGCCCTGCGGCTGCGGACCTACATGTGGCTGATCGACCCGGACCGTCCGCCCCGGCTGCCCCGCGTGCTGCGTCCGCTGGCCCGTTTCGACGCACGTGACCACTTCGGCGGCAGGTCGCCGACGATCCGCGCCGGACTGGAGACGTATCTCGCGTCGCGCGGCGTGGAACTGGGCGGCGGACGGGTGGCGATGCTCGCCCACGCCCGGGTCCTCGGCCATGTCTTCAACCCGCTGACCCTCTACTGGTGCCACGCGCCCGGCGGCGAGCCGCTGTGTGTCGTGGCCGAGGTGCACAACACGTACGGAGAGCGGCACTGCTATCTGCTGCGGTCCGGCGACGAGTGCGCGGACGGCGAGGAGAACACCTTCTGGGTGGACAAGGAGCTGTACGTCTCGCCGTTCTTCCCCGTCGACGGCGGTTACCGGATGCGGCTGCCCGAGCCGGGGGAGCGACTGAAGCTGACGGTCCATCTGGAACGTGACGGGGGACGGCCGTTCACCGCGACCGTACGAGGCGCCCGGCGGGCGGCCACCCCGTGGGCCCTGCTGCGGGCCGCGTCGCGCCACCCGGTGTCCACGGCCGTCGTCTCCGCAGGTATCCGCTATCACGGCATCCGTCTCTATCTGCGCGGTCTTCCCGTGCGCCCCCGTCCCCGACACCGCCCCCAGGAGGGTGTGAAATGAGCGTGTTCGTGTCCCCGCCGTCGCCGTCGCCGTCCCCGTCGTCGGCCTCGCCCGAGTCCCCGACGTTCACGGCTCCGTCGGCGGTGACCGCCGTCGACGCGCGGCGCTGGCCGGACGTGGCCCGGCCGCCGCGGGCCTCCTGGCTGCGTACGGCAGTCGCCGAACGTGTGGTCCGGCGCGCGCTGGCCCGGCCGGCGCTACGCGTCAGGCTGGGGAAGAGCGAGACGCTTGGCGTCGGCGAACCGCTGATGGTCGTGCACGAGCCGGCCGCGTTCTTCCGGCGGATCGGTGCCACCGGCCTGATCGGCTTCGGCGAGTCGTACATGGCGGGCGAGTGGGAGGCCGACGACCTCGTCGCCGTCCTGACCGTCCTCGCCGAGAACGCGGCCGTCCTCGTTCCCGCCCCGCTCCAACGGCTGCGCCGGGTCTGGGCGTTGCAGCGGCCCGACGCGCAGCGCAACACCCCTGAGGGCTCGCGCGACAACATCAGTCACCACTACGACCTGTCGAACGAGCTGTTCTCGCTCTTCCTGGACGAGACCCTCTCGTACTCATCGGCCCTCTTCCGGAGCTTCCCCGCCGACGCGTCACTGCTGCCCGCCGCGCAGCACCGCAAGATCGACCGGCTCCTCGACGAGGCGCGGGTCGGCCCCGGCACGCGGCTGCTCGAAATCGGCACCGGCTGGGGCGAGTTGGCCATACGGGCGGCCGCACGCGGCGCGCGGGTCGTCACCGTGACGCTCTCCCAGGAGCAGCTGGCCCTCGCCGAGAGGCGGATCGAGGCGGCCGGCCTGACGGACCGGGTGACGGTACAGCTGCGGGACTACCGGCAGGTGCAGGGCACCTACGACGCCGTCGTCAGCGTCGAGATGATCGAGGCGGTGGGGGAGGAGTTCTGGCCGGAGTACTTCACCACGCTGGACAGGCTGCTGGCGCCCGGCGGCCGCATCGCGCTCCAGGCGATCACCATGCCGCACGACCGGCTGTTGGCATCACGCACCACCCACACCTGGATCGGCAAGTACATCTTCCCCGGCGGACTGACACCCTCGGTCGAGGTGATGGAGCAACTGACCGCCTCGCACACGTCGTTGCGGATCGTCGAGCGGGACGGATTCGGGCCGCACTACGCGCAGACGCTCCGGCTGTGGCGGGAGCGGTTCCTCGAACGGGAGGCGGAGGTGGAGGCGTTGGGGTTCGACGCGACGTTCCGGCGTATGTGGACCTTCTATCTCGCCTACTCCGAGGCCGGGTTCCGCTCCGGCTATCTCGATGTGCAGCAACTGGTGCTCGACAGGGAAGGAACGCCCCGATGACAGCCACCCGGCCCGCCCGCGTCCCCCGGCCACGCACCGGCACCGGCACCCGCACCGGAGCAGCCCACCGGCTTCTCCCACTCGCCGAACGGATCCTCGGTGCCCGGCTGCCGGTGCGGTTGCGCGCCTGGGACGGCAGCACCGCCGGCCCCGAGGGCGCCCCGGTGGTCGTTCTCCGCTCGCGCCGTGCCCTGCGCCGACTGGTCTGGCAGCCCGACGAACTGGGCCTGGCCCAGGCGTACATCACCGGCGATCTCGACATCGACGGCGATCTCACCGACGGGCTGCGCACCGTCTGGGGCGCGGCGCGTGAGCGCGGGGCGCGCCCGCCGGAACTCACCCTCGCCGACCGGGCCCGCGCCGTCGGCACCATGCTGCGGCTCGGCGCGCTCGGACCGCGCCCGCCCGTCCCCGCCTCCCGGGCAAGACTCGGCGGCGCGCCGCACAGCAAGGCACGGGACCGGGCCGCGATCAGCCATCACTACGACCTCTCCAACGATTTCTACGCCCTGCTGCTCGACGAGACCATGGCGTACTCCTGCGGCTACTGGACGAAGGACGAGACCGAGGGCAGGACCGTCTACGGCCCCGCCGACGCCCAGCGCGACAAACTGGACCTGGTCTGCCGCAAGCTCGGGCTCGGGCCCGGCTCGACACTGCTGGACATCGGGTGCGGCTGGGGATCTCTCACCCTGTACGCCGCCGAGACGTACAGGACCCGCGTCACCGCCGTGACGCTGGCGGCCGAGCAGGCGCGGTACGTACGCGAACAGGTGACGGCCCGTGGCCTGTCGGAGCTGGTGGAGGTGCGGCTGTCGGACTACCGGGACATCGAGGCCGGTTCGTACGACGCGGTGTCGACCATCGAGATGGGCGAGCACGTCGGCGACGCCGAGTACCCCGGCTTCACCGCCACGCTCCACCGGATGCTGCGGCCCGGAGGACGAGTCCTGGTGCAGCAGATGTCGCGGGGTGCGGTGGCGCCCGGCGGCGGTGCGTTCATCGAGTCGTACATCGCCCCCGACATGCATATGCGCCCGCTCGGCGACACCGTCTCGCTGCTGGAGGGGGCTGGTCTTGAGGTGCGGGCCGCGGAGTCGATGCGCGAGCACTACCCACGGACGATCCGCGCCTGGCACCGCACCCTGGAGGAGCGCTGGGCGGAGTTCGGCACGCTCGTGGGCGAGGAGACCGCGCGTGTCTGGCGGCTGTATCTGGTGGGCAGTGCCCTGGCGTTCGAGGAGGGCCGGATGGGCGTGGACCAGATCCTGGCCGTACGTCCGTCGGTGCGGGGGCGCAGTGACATGCCGCCCACCCCGCGGCACTGGTACGGAGAGGGCGGGACACGGTGAACGGATATCCGTGGGGCGCGTTCGGCCAGGGCGTCGGCCTCGCGGCCCTCGCCGCGCTGGTCGTCATGCTCGTGACCTTCGCGATCGCCGTCGGCAAGGGCCTGCACCGGATCGTCGACATCGCCTGGGGGATCGCGTTCGCGGTCGTCGCCGTGGTCGGCTACGCGGTGTCGGCGGGGGAGGGCGACGACACCCGCCGGCTGCTGGTGACCGTGCTGACCGCCGTGTGGGGGCTGCGGCTGGCCGTCCATATCGCCCGGCGCGGGCGGGGACACGGCGAGGACGCGCGGTACGAGGCGATGCTCGCCAAGGCGCCGGGGAACCGGAATCTGTACGCGCTGCGCATGGTGTATCTGCTGCAAGGGCTGCTGGTCGTGCTGGTGTCGCTGCCCGTGCAGGCAGCGCAGTACATCCCCGGCGGTCTCGGTCCGGTCGCGTTCGCCGGCTGCGCCGTCTGGCTCGTCGGCCTGGTCTTCGAGTCGGTCGGCGACGCCCAGCTCGCCCGGTTCAAGGCCGATCCGGCGAACAAGGGCCGGATCATGGACCGCGGCCTGTGGAGCTGGACCCGGCACCCGAACTACTTCGGTGACTTCTGTGTCTGGTGGGGCCTGTTCCTGATCGTCTGCGACGACCCGGTCGTCGCGGCGGCGACCCTGGTCAGCCCGCTCGTGATGAGCTTCCTGCTGATCAACGGCAGCGGGAAGCGGCTGCTGGAGCGGCACATGGCAGGTCGGCCGGGCTTCGCCGCGTATGCCGCCCGTACGAGTGGGTTCTTTCCGCTGCCGCCTCGTAAGGCGGGCTGACGCACCGCCGACCGACGCCGACGGCCCGCACCCTCGTCATCGGGTGCGGGCCGTCGGTCGAATCTGTCGCTTCCGTCGATCAGGTCGATCAGGTCGGTCAGGTCGGGAAGTTCATCAGCGCCACCGGGTCGGAGGTCGGCTGCGGTGAGCCGCCCGCCGGTTCGACGGTGATGCCCATGCCCGACGCCGCCCCGACGGAACCGGCCATCAGCACCGAGTCCGACGTCGCGGAGGGGTCCATCAGCCCCGCGTCCCGCATCGTGCCGTCGTCGTTGAACCAGAGCTGGTACACCTTGCCGCTGGGCGGTTTCGCCATGCCCGAGGCGATGAACGCCGCCTTGTCCTGTGCGCGCGACACGACGACCGTGCCGGTCGCCCCGTCGGTCAGCCCGCCCGTACGGATCTTGGCGTCGGGCGCCGCGAGCACGGCGGCCAGTGCCTCGGACCGCTGTTGCGAGGCCGACGCCTGCGCGCGGGCGTCCTGGGCCTCCTGGTGCTGCCACACGGCGACTCCGCCGAAGCCGGCCGCGGCGGCGAGGCAGGCCGCCAGCGCGAAGCGCGACAGCGCGCGCCCCTTGGCGGCCGTGCCGCGGGACTCCCGCGTGACCTTGGGCGGTTCCTGGCGCTCGGTGGCGATCCGCCGCAGCACCTGCCGCTTGAGTTCGGGCGGTGGCGTCACGGCCACGGCCAGCCCCAACCGCGTGGTGGTGGCGGCCAGTTCGCGTACCTCCTGGGCGCAGGCCGGGCACACCTCCAGATGCCTCTCGAACTCGGCGCGCTCGTCGGGCGCCAAGGCGTGCAGCGCGTAGGCGCCGGTCAACGTGTGCAGTTCGGCTGTGCTGCTCATGCGCTCACCCCCAGGCAGTCGCGCAGCCGGATCAGTCCGTCGCGCAGTCGTGTCTTGACCGTGCCGAGCGGCACGGCGAGCAGTTCGGCCACTTCCCGGTACGCGAGCCCCTGGTAGTACGCCAGTGTGACCGACTGGCGCTGGAGTTCGGTGAGGGTACGTACACAGCGCCGTACCTGTTCACGCTCCAGCCGGGACTCGACCTGTTCCGTCACCTCGTCGAAGGCCGGTGTCCGGTCCAGCAGCGCCGCCCGGTGCTCGCGGTCGCTGGACGCCTGGGCCGAGCGGACCCGGTCCACCGCGCGCCGGTGCGCGAGGGTCAGTACCCAGGTCATGCCGCTGCCCCGGGACGCCTGGAAGCGCGGTGCGCTGCGCCAGACCTCCAGGAGGACCTCCTGGGTCACCTCCTCAGACTGGGCGGGATCGCGCAGGACGGAGCGGACGAGCCCGAGTACGGGCCCGCAGACCATGTCGTACACACGGGCGAACGCCTCCTGGTCGCCCCGGGCCACCTCGCCCAGCAATTCCTGCAGGTCGGGCCCGGCAGAAGCGGGACCGCCGATATGTACGGCTTGTTTCACGCGGCTGTTCCTCCACGGTGCGGGCGGGCGTGCCGTCCGGCACGGCGGACGGTTTCACCTGCTTGTTCGGAGCCGCGTCCGCGACGGATTGGTCCGGTCTCCGTCCCCACCGGGCCGACCCTCCCTCCCGATCGTGTCATGGCCGGGCAAATTCGCGATATAACGCGGTTGACGGGCGATGTACCTCGCGATATGTTCGTGGCCGAGTATTCGGATCAGGGTAATGCTGAAGAGGGGCGGGTATGGGAGCCAAGCGACGCAAACTCAGCAATCCGCTGGCGCTCGCCGTGATGGCGCTCCTCTCGGAGCGGCCCATGCATCCGTACGAGATCTCCCAGACGCTGCGGCAGCGCGGCAAGGAGAACAGCGTCAAGATCAACTTCGGCTCCCTCTACACCGTGGTCCAGAACCTGGAGAAGCACGGTTACGTGGAGGTCGCCGCCGTCCAGCGGAAGGGCAACCGTCCCGAGCGCACCCTCTACGGCCTCACCGAGGCCGGACACGAGGAGATGCTCGACTGGATGGCCGATCTCGTGGCCGTACCGGCGCGTGAATACCCGCTCTTCGAGACGGCGCTCTCGCTGATCGCGGTCCTGCCGGTGGAGGAGGTCGTGGTCCTCCTGGAGGAGCGGGTCCGGCAGCTGGACATCCAGCACGCGGCCATCAGTGCCGTCCTGACCCAGCTCGGCCGGACGCTTCCGCGGCTCTTCGTCGTAGAGACGGAGTATCAACTGCACATGATGGCGGCCCAGGCCGACTGGATCCGCGGCTTTCTGCGGGAGATCGCCGACGGATCACTCACCGGCCTCGACGGCTGGCGGCAGCTCCACGCGAGCGGGGTCATGCCCGACGAGTGGCAGGAACTGGAGGGCGAAGACCCGCTGAAGAACTGAGGCGGGTGCTGGAGAAGAGAGACGAGAGAGAGTCCCTGGCGGCGCTGTTGACGCAGCCCCGCCAGGGTTACGAACCCCAGACCAGACCGCTCGTGAAAGCGCTCCGGCCATCGAGGTGCGGCACACCAAGGATAGCCCGGCGCTCTTCACGCTGATCGGTTCGGCCTGCTCGGAACCGTTCACCACAGGAGAGCTCTGTCATGACCGACCGCAGTACCGACCGCAGTACCGACCCCAGTACCGACCGCACTGCCGATCGTCCCTCCGGCCGCGGTAGCGGCACGCCCGCCGTGGAGGCGCGCGATCTCGTCAAGACCTACCCGGGCGATGTCACCGCGCTCGCCGGGATGTCCCTCACCGTCGAGGCCGGCACGGTCCTCGGACTGCTGGGGCCCAACGGCGCCGGCAAGTCGACGACCGTCAAGATCCTCACCACCCTGGCCCGCCCCGACAGCGGTACGGCCACCGTCGCCGGGCACGACATCCTGCGCCACCCCGACCGGGTGCGCCGCTCGATCGGCGTCGTCGCCCAGCGCTCCGGCGCCGACCCCATGGCGACCGGCCGCGAGAATCTGGTGCTCCAGGGCCGGCTCTACGGCCTCAAGGGCGCCGAACTGGCCACCCGGGTCGACGCGTTGCTGGACCGCTTCGCCCTCAGCGACGCGGCGAAGCGCCCCGTCAGGGGCTACTCGGGCGGCATGCAGCGCCGTCTCGACGTGGCACTCGGCCTGGTGCACCGGCCCGACGTGCTGTTCCTGGACGAGCCGACCACCGGTCTCGACCCGGAGGCGCGTACGGCCATGTGGGACGAGATAGCCAGGCTCGCCGGTGACGAGGGTCTGACGATCCTGCTGACCACGCACTATCTGGAGGAGGCCGACCGGCTCGCCGAGCGCATCGCCATCGTCGACCGCGGCCGGGTCGTGGTCGAGGGCACCCCGGACGAGCTGAAGGGTGAACTGCACGGCGACGCCGTCCACATGGAGCTGCGCGCCGACGGCGACCGTACGGTGCTGGCCGGGGCGCTCGACCTGCTGCCCGGTGTGCGTGACGTACAGGTCGACGGCCGCAGGGTCAGCGTCCGGGCCGACGACGGCGCGGCCGCCGTACCCGCGCTGCTCGCCGCGCTGGAGCGGTCCGGGGCGGCCGTCGCCGCCGCGACCGTGGCCCGCCCCTCCCTCGACGACGTCTATCTGCGCTACGCCGGACGCCGCTTCGCCGAGGCGGACGCCCAGTTGCCCACCGACGGGTCCGATGTCCCCGCACTCGCCGCCGGAGGCGCCCGATGAGCACCAACACCCTCGCCCAGACCTGGTACATGACGCAGCGTCAGTTCATGGCGCTCCTGCGGCAGCCCATCTTCCTGGTGATCCAGCTGGTCCAGCCGGTGATCTGGCTGTTCCTCTTCGGCAACCTCTTCAAGAAGGTCGTCCAGCTCGGCGGCTTCGGCACCACGTCCTACCTGGACTATCTGATCCCCGGCATCGTGGTGATGAGCGCGCTCGGCTCCAGCATGTGGGCCGGGATGGGCACCTTGGAGGAGATCGAACGCGGGACGCTGAACCGCTTCCTGACCACGCCGGTCAGTCGCAGCGCGCTGATGAACGCCAACGTCGTGCAGAACGGGATCAGCACCGCCGTACAGTCCGTGATCATCCTGCTGCTCGGGAAGCTCGGCGGCGCCGACTATCCGGGCGGTGCGGGCGGACTGCTCGTCCTGCTCGGCTGCGCGATCCTGCTCGGCACGGTCTTCGGGGCGCTGTCCAACGCGATGGGCATGCTGGTACGCCAGCGGGAGTCGATCATCGGCATCAACACCTTCCTGCTGCTGCCGCTGACCTTCCTCTCGTCGGCCTTCATGGCGCCCGCCCAGATGCCGTCCTGGATGGCGAACATCGCGGACTTCAACCCGGTCAACTGGGCCATGGTTGCCGGGCGTTCGGCGATGGCGGCCGATCCCGACTGGGGTGACGTGCTGAGTCGCGGGGGACCGCTGCTGGTGCTCGCGGTCGTCGCGGTCTGGCTCTCGACCCGGACGTTCCGGTCGTACCAGAAGTCCGTCTAGGCCGGTCACGGCGGCCTACCGCCGTGACGTTGTTCTCGGTCGCCGGGCGGGCTTCGGTCCGCCCGGCGAACCGAGGACAGGTGCCGGAGTTCAGGTGCCGGAGGTCAGGCCGTCGAGCCGTCCTCCTGCTCGCGCTCCACCTGCTCGTTCCACTCGCGCTTGACCGCCCGCCACGCCTCGTCGCTCTGGCCCAGCCGCCAGTAGCCCGAGATCGACAGCCGCTCACGCGGGATCTGCCGGTCGTGCCGCAGATGGCGGCGCAGCTCCTTCACGAAACCGGCCTCGCCGTGCACGAAGGCGTGCACGTTACCGGCGGGGAAGTCCAGCGCCCGTACGGCGGCGACCAGCGCCTCGCCGACCGGACGGCTGCCGCGGTGCAGCCAGACCACCTCGGCGTCGGCGGGGGCGGCGATCTTCTGCTCCTCGTCAGCCCCTTCGACCTCGACGAACACGTAGATCCTGGCGTCCTCGGGAGCCTGCTCGACGGACGCGGCGATCGCGGGCAGCGCGCTCTCGTCGCCGACGAACAGATGCCAGTCGGCCGCCGGGTCGGGGGCGTACGACCCGCCGGGGCCCAGGAACAGCACCGTGTCGCCGGGCCGCGCGGCGGCAGCCCAAAGCCCCGCCAGACCCTCGTCGCCGTGCACCACGAAGTCGATCGTGATCTCCCCGGCGGCCCGGTTCCACTCGCGCACCGTGTACGTACGGGTCGCGGGCCACTGCTCGCGGGGGAAGTCCTCGCGGACGCGGTCCATGTCGAACGGCTCGGGATAGCTGACGCCCTCGGGGGCGAAGAGCAACTTGACGTAATGGTCGGTGAACTCGCCCGCTTCGAGCCCGGCGGGTCCGTCGCCGCCGAGAACCAGGCGCACCATGTGCGGCGTGATGCGCTGGCTGCGCACCACCCGTGCCTCGTGGACCTTCGGTGACTTGCGGGCCTGCTGTGCTGCCACGGCGTTTCCCCTGACTGTTGCGGCACGCGACCGCGGCTCTGCGATCGCGCGGTGCTTAGGTATACCTAAGTTAACACTCCGCCGCCGTTCGGGGCGTGATCCGCGGAACCCGCCGTCACTTCCCGAGCGTGGTGAGCAGCCGGTGCAGCGCGTTGTTCAGACCCCAGCGCGCCGCCAGCGCGTCCAGCGTCTCCGGGTCGAGCGGCTCGGCGGGCAGCGCCGGGTCGAAGTCCGGCAGCGGAACATCCCCGGCGACCCGCACCACCGTCGGCGCGACCGCCACATAGGCCCTGGCCTCGTCCAGCCGCTTGCGCTGCGAGGGCGTGAGGCCGGACCGCGGATCATCGACCGCCGCCATGATCCCGGCCAGATCCCCATACGCGTCGAGCAGCTTGGCCGCCGTCTTCTCGCCGATCCCGGGCACACCGGGGAGCCCGTCGCTCGGATCGCCGCGCAGCAGCGCCAGATCCACATAGCCGGACCCGTCGACCCCGTACTTCTCGCGCAGCCACGCCTCGTCCGTCACCTGGAGCGAGCCGACCCCCTTGAGCGGATACAGCACCCGCACCTGGCGGGCGTCGTCCACCAGCTGGTAGAGGTCGCGGTCGCCCGTGATGATGTCCACCGGGCCGGACGCGGCGCCGGTGAGGGTGCCGATCACGTCGTCCGCCTCGTACCCCGCGACGCCGACCCGCGCGATCCCCAGCGCGTCCAGCACGGCCTCGATGATCGGCACCTGCGGCGCGAGCGTGTCCGGCGTCTCCTCCTCGTCCGGCCCCTCCGGCTTCGGAACCGCCACGCGATGCGCCTTGTACGACGGGATCAGATCCACCCGCCACTGCGGCCGCCAGTCGGCGTCCCAGCAGGCCACGAGATCGTGCGGGTGATGGTCCTGGACGAGCCGGGTGATGAAGTCGAGCAGGCCCCGGACCGCGTTGACGGGCGTGCCGTCGGGGGCGCGCACCGAGTCGGGGACCCCGAAATAGGCCCGGAAGTAGAGGGAAGCGGTGTCGAGGAGCATCAGGCGTCGCGTCACACCCCGATGATGCCGTATCCCACTGACAGCGGCGGGACGGTGACTCCCCGACACCGCTCGATCCCCTCTGACCTGCGCGGCAGTGCCGTCGAGTGGTGTGGACCACATAAGCGTTTGGTTCTCATGGGCCAGGGCAGACGCGCATGCGGAGCAGACCCGGGCGCGGACTCTTCAGGGACCGTCGACCGGCCACGCGGGCCGACCCCGTACCGCTCCACGGCCCGCCGGCGGGGGTGGCGGGCCGTTTCTCATTTCGACGGCGTGAGGTATATGTGTCCAGGCTGCAGGCGGAACACCTGTACAAGGTATTCGGCGCACGACCCGAAGAAGCGGTGAGAAAGCTCGAAAGCGGCACGGACCGCGACGAGTTGCGCGCCGACGGTACGACCGCAGCGGTGATCGATGCCTCGTTCTCCGTCGATCCCGGTCAGATATTCGTCGTGATGGGACTCTCCGGATCCGGCAAGTCCACCTTGCTGCGCATGCTCAACGGACTGCTGGAACCGACGGCCGGGCGCGTGCTCTTCGACGGCCAGGATCTGACCGCCCTGAGCGCGGCCGAGCTGCGCACCGTGCGTTCGACCAAGATCAGCATGGTCTTCCAGCACTTCGCGCTCTTCCCGCACCGCAGCGTGCTGGAGAACGCGGGATACGGCCTGGAGGTCCAGGGCGTCCCTCGCGCCGAGCGGAACAGACGCGCCACGCAGGCGCTCGAACTCGCGGGCCTGGCCGGCTGGGAGAAGGCCTGGCCCGACGAGCTGTCCGGCGGTATGCAGCAGCGTGTCGGGCTGGCCCGCGCGCTCGCCACCGACGCGGACCTGCTGCTCATGGACGAGTCGTTCAGCGCGCTCGACCCGCTGATCCGCCGTGACATGCAGGACCAGCTCCTGGAACTCCAGAAGCGGCTGAAGAAGACCATCGTCTTCATCACCCACGACCTCAACGAGGCCATGCGGCTGGGCGACCGGATCGCCGTGATGCGTGACGGCGAGATCGTCCAGCTGGGCACCGCCGAGGACATCCTCGTCACCCCGGCCAACGAGTACGTCGCCTCCTTCACCCAGGACGTCGACCGCTCACGTGTCCTGACCGCCGGCGCGATCATGGCGGACGCCGACACCGCCCATGGCAGCCGTACGGACGACGGCAAGGAACTGCGTACCGACAAGGACGTGCTCGCGGCGGCGCCCGCCACCGTCTCCGCGAGCACCCCGATCATCGAGCTGTTCACCCCCTGCTCGACCAGCTCGGTCCCCGTCGCCGTCGTCGACGAGGAGGGGCGGCTCGTCGGAGTCGTACCGCGCGCCAGGCTGCTCGCCGTACTCGGCGAGCCGATGACGCCCGCCGAAGCGCCCGCGAGCGCGTCGGCGCCCGTGGCCGACGGCGGCCCGGAAACGCTGTCCGTCGGCAAGGAGGCGGCCAGTGCCTAGGCTCCCGCTCGGCGAGTGGGTCGACAGCGCGGTCGACTTCCTCCAGCGCCATCTCTCCTGGCTGTTCGACGCCATCAGCTCACTCGTCACCGGCATGTACGACGCGGTCGACGCGGTGCTCAACGGTCCCGAACCGCTCCTCCTCGCCGGCATCCTGGCCGTGCTCGCCTGGTGGCTGCGCGGTCTGCTCGCGGCCGTGCTCGCCTTCGTCGGTTTCGCGCTCATCGACTCGATCGAGCTGTGGGAACTCGCGATGTCGACGCTCTCGCTGGTGCTCGTCGCGACGATCGTCATCCTGGTCATCGCGGTGCCGCTCGGCGTCTGGGCGTCGCGCTCGGCGACCGTCAGCGCCGTCATCCGGCCCGTGCTCGACTTCATGCAGACGATGCCCGCGATGGTCTATCTGATCCCCGGCATCATCTTCTTCGGCGTCGGCGTGGTCCCCGGCATCATCGCCACGATCATCTTCGCCCTGCCGCCCGGCGTCCGTATGACGGAGCTGGGCATCCGGCAGGTCGACGCCGAACTGGTCGAGGCCGCCGAGGCGTTCGGCACCAGCCCGCGCAACACCCTGCTGCGCGTGCAGCTTCCGCTCGCGCTCCCGACGATCATGGCCGGCATCAACCAGGTGATCATGCTGGGCCTGTCCATGGTCGTCATCGCGGGCATGGTCGGCGGCGGCGGCCTCGGTGGCGCCGTCTACCGCGCCATCGGCAACGTCGACATCGGCCTCGGCTTCGAGGCGGGCGTCTCCATCGTCATCCTGGCGATGTATCTCGACCGGCTGACCGGCGCGCTGGGCCGGCAGGTCTCACCGCTGGGCCGCCGCGCGCTGGCCAAGGCGCAGGCGATGCGCGGTTCGTTGAAGATCTCGGACCACCGGCCGCGCCCCTCGGTCGCGGTGGTCGGTGTGGTCGTTCTCGCGCTCGTCGCGGGCGGCATGAGCATCTTCGGCGGCGACAAGTCCGCGACGGTCGCCGCCGACGGCGACGTCGGCCAGGGCAAGAAGATCAGCATGGGCTACATCCCCTGGGACGAGGGCATCGCCTCCACCTTCCTCTGGAAGGAGCTGCTGGAGCAGCGCGGTTACGAGGTCGAGGCCACCCAGTACGAGGCGGGGGCGCTCTACACCGGCCAGGCCAACGGCCAGATCGACATCCAGACCGACTCCTGGCTGCCGACCACCCACGCCACCTACTGGGACAAGTACCAGGACAAGCTGGAGGACATGGGCTCCTGGTACGACGAGACGTCCCTGGAGCTGTCCGTGCCCAGTTACGTCAAGGGTGTCGACTCGTTGGCTGATCTCAAGGGCAAGGCCGGCCAGTTCAAGGGCCGGATCATCGGCATCGAGCCCAGCGCGGGCGAGATGGGCATTCTCAAGGACAAGGTCCTCAAGGAGTACGGCCTCGAAGGCGAGTACAAGGTCGTCGACGGCTCCACGCCCGGCATGCTGGCCGAGCTGAAGCGCGCGTACGAGAAGAAGGAACCGGTCGTCGTCACGCTCTGGTCCCCGCACTGGGCGTACAACACCTACGACCTGAAGAAGCTCAAGGACCCCAAGGGCACCTGGGGCACGGGCGACGGTGTGCACACGCTCGCCCGCAAGGGCTTCTCCGCCGAGAACCCGAGCGTCGCCAAGTGGCTCAAGAACTTCAAGATGACCGAGAAACAGCTCACCAGTCTTGAGGCGGAGATCCAGGGCGCGGGCAAGGGCAAGGAGCAGGAGGCCGTACGCGCCTGGCTGAAGGACAACCCGGGAGTGGCCGACAAGTGGACCCCGGTCGGCGGCGTCAGCAAGGGCGCGAACGGCAAGGACGAGCGTGAACGGCCCATCGAGGTGGCCTGGTTCCCCTGGGAGGAGGACATCGCGGCCACGTATCTGTGGAAGGCGGTGCTGGAGGACCGGGGCTACAAGATGAACCTCAAGCAGTTCGAGGTCGGTCCGATGTACACGGCGATGTCCCGGGGGCAGATCGACGTCCAGTTCGACGGCTGGCTGCCCAACACGCAGAAGAAGTACTGGGACAAGTACGGCGACAAACTCTCCGACCTCGGCTCCTGGTACGGGCCGACGTCCCTGGAGATCGCCGTGCCCTCCTATGTGAAGGGCGTCGACTCGCTGGCGGATCTGAAGGGCCGTGAGGACGAGTTCAAGGGCCGGATCGTCGGCATCGAGCCCGGCACCGAGACCATGAACATCCTCAAGAACACGGTCCTGCCGGGCTACGGCCTGGACGGCGCCTACAAGGTCGTCGACAGCTCGACGCCCGGCATGCTGGCCGAGCTGGAGCGGGCGTACGCCAAGAAGGAGCCCATCGCGGTCATGCTGTGGACGCCGCACTGGGCCTACAACGAGTACAAGCTGACCAAGCTGAAGGACCCGCTGAAGGCCTTCGGCGAGGGCGACCAGATCCGGACGGTGGGCAACAAGGACTTCCCCAAGAACTATCCGCAGCTGACCGAGTGGTTCAAGGACTTCAAGTTGAGCGAGCAACAGCTCGCCGGCCTGGAGAACGAGATCCAGAAGCGCGGCACGGGACATGAGGAAGAGGCGGTGCAGGCCTGGATGGAGAAGAATCCGGGCATCGCCGATCAGATCGCTCCGCAGTGAGCAGTGCGGTGAGTGGTGCCGTGAGCAGTGCCGTGAGCGGTACGCGGTAGGCGGCGGCGGAAGGCGAGAGGCGGGTACCGCGAGCGGCGGTGCCCGCCTTTTCCGCACCGGTGGACCCCGCTCGCGTCGGACCCCGCTCGCGTAGATTGGAAGCTGTGGCCCTACGGGCCGGTAACCGGATCGAGACGGATCGGCCGCGGGTGGTGCGGACCGCCCGTGCGCGGCCGTCAACTCTGAGAAGATGACGATCCGGCCGGAGGGAGCCCAGACATGGACGACAAGGAAGCGCTCAGGGTGGGCGCCGCCGTCCGCAGGCGGCGCAGGTCCCTCGGGCTGACGCTGGCGGCCGTCGCCGACCGCAGCGGACTGTCCGTACCCTTCCTCAGCCAGATCGAGAACGAACGCGCCCGGCCCAGCCCGCGCTCGCTGGAGCGGGTGGCCGGCGCCCTGGACACCACCATCGCCGCGCTGCACGCCGCGGCCGACTCCGCACGCACGGTCGACGTCGTACGGGCCGACGACAGCGGCGGTACGGGCGTCCGCAGGGTGGCCCGTGGCGGACACCAGCTGCACGCCAAGGAGTACACCGGCGAGCTGGACACCGGGCGCGAGTACCAGCACCGCAACGACGAGGTCATGTACATCGCCGACGGGTCGGTGGAGGTCGAGGCCGAAGGCCGCGCGTACCGCCTGGAGCGCGGCGACACCCTGTATCTGTCCGGCGGGGTCAGGCACCGCTGGCGCGCCACCGACCCCGGTACCCGCATCCTCGTCGTCGCCGTCGCGGAACACATCGACGCGACGTTCGACACCCGGCGCTGAGCGGCGGGCCGCGCCGTGCGGATCGTCTCGCTCGTCCCCTCGCTCACCGAGGCCGTCGCGGTCACCGCGCCCGGACTGCTGGTGGGCGCCACCGACTGGTGCAGCCACCCCGCGGGCCTCGACGTCGTACGCGTGGGCGGCACCAAGAATCCCGACATCGCCGCGATCACCGCGCTGCGCCCCGACCTCGTCGTTGCCAACGAGGAGGAGAACCGCGAGCCGGATCTGGCCGCGCTGCGCGCGGCGGGCATCGAGGTCCTGGTCACCGAGGTGCGCGACCTCGACCAGGCGTTCGCCGAACTGGAGCGGATGCTCGTGACGGGCTGCGGGCTCGCGGTGCCGCGCTGGCTCGACGAGGCGCGTGACGCCTGGGCGGCGGTGCCCGCCCCGCCTCCGTACGGAGACGGGCGCCGGGCGGTCGTACCGATCTGGCGCAGGCCGTGGATGGTGCTCGGCCGGGACACCTTCGCCGGCGATCTGCTCGCCAGGCTCGGCGTGCACAACGTCTACGGCGACCGCGCGGAGCGCTACCCGCGCATCCCGCTCGACGAACTGCGGGCCTCGGGCGCCGACCTGGTCGTCCTGCCCGACGAGCCGTACCGCTTCACCGCCGACGACGGCCCGGAGGCCTTTCCCGGACTGCCGGCCGCGCTGGTCGACGGGCGCCTGCTCACCTGGTACGGGCCGTCACTGGCCGAGGCGCCGGCGGCGCTGCGGGCAGCGCTCCGCTGACCAGGCCATGGACGGTACGGGTCCAGGCGACCGCCCAGGCGGCTGTCAGCAGGGCGAACAGACCGAACGCGAGCCACGAGAAGGCGACCAGGTCCGTGGCGCGGGCCAGCCCGGCGGCGCCGGTCACGCAGGTGCCGATGGGGAAGGTGAAGGCCCACCACGTCATCGAGAACGGCATTCCGCGCCGTATCGCGCGCACCGCCGTCGCGACCGCCAGGGCCAGCCACAGCAGGGCGAAGCCCAGCACCGGGACGCCGTACAGGACGGCGAACGTGTCCAGGCCGGAGAGGCCGGTGATGCTGGAGGGCGCGGCCTCTGCGAAGTGGCCGGCGGCCGTCGTGGACTGCCCGAGCGGGCCGAGTACGAGGAAGAGCGCGGGCGTCAGGGTGACGGGCAGCGGACCGACCAGCATGAGCCTGCCGAAGATCAGCGGCAGCAGGGTGAGGGTGGCGAGCAGGCTCAGTCCGAACAGGGCGATACAGGCGAACAGCAGCGCCTCGCGCCACTGCCCGGCGGGCAGATACGGGATCAGCGCCGGGCCGAGGGCCGCCGACACCATGGGCGCCACGACCGGCAGCAGCCACACCGGGGACGCGTCGGCGGCCCGCACTCGGTGCCGTACCACCATCAGATACGGGATGCCCACGGCTGCGGCCAGGCCGACGAGCGTGCCGACGGTGAAGAGCACGGCGTCCACGGCCACGGCCGCGCTCTCGCCGATCACCTGCCGGCCCACGGTGAGCGTGGCGCCGCCGACCGCGAGCAGCGCCATCGCCGGACATCCGTAGAAGGGCGCCACGGCGGGGTCGAGTATGTGGGCGCGCGCCTGGTCGCGGTGGTGGATCCAGTGCCCGGCGCGGGCGACCAGCACGATCAGGAGCATCACCGCCGACAGTGCCCAGACGGCGACGGAGAAGGCGCGTGATACGGGGGCGAGAGCCGGGCCCCAGGGGAGTGCGGCGCCCGCGCTCGCGACGATCGCGGTGCCCATCACGCTCGCGTACCAGTTGGGCCCGACGTGGCGCAGGGCCGGGTAGCGCCTGGGGCGGGCCGGCGCGAGCGGCTTCATCGGGAACGTCGGGGCGGCCGGGGTGTCCGGGGCGAGGGTGGGCATGCTCGCACCCTCCTCGCTCCGCGGGCTCCCCACCAGGCCCCTTGATGCTATGAGGCCATAACCTGCATGTATGACTGATGAGCCTCTTGTGACCCTCGCCCACCGGGTGCCCGAGCTGGGCGCGCTGGAGCTGCTCATCGCCGTCGCCCGGCACGGCAGCATGGGCGGGGCCGCCCGTGAGCTGGGTATCAGCCAGCCGGCGGCGAGCAGCCGGATACGGTCCGTCGAACGGCAGCTCGGCGTGAGCCTCTTCGACCGGTCGCCGAGCGGCTCCCGGCTTACCGAGGCGGGCGCGCTCGTCACCGACTGGGCGCGGCGGATCATGGAGTCGGCGGAGGCGTTCGACGCGGGCGCGCAGGCGCTGCGCGACCGGCGCGACTCGCGGCTGCGGGTCGCCGCGAGCATGACCATCGCGGAGTATCTGCTGCCCGGCTGGCTCATCGCGCTGCGCACGGCCCGACCGGACACGGCCGTCTCGCTCCTGGCCGGCAACTCGGGCGCCGTGGCCGCGCGGCTGCTCGGCGGCGAGGCGGACCTCGGGTTCGTGGAGGGCCTGGCTGTGCCCGGCGGGCTGGACGGCACGGTGATCGGCCGCGACCGACTGGTGGTCGTGGTGGCGCCGGCCCACGCGTGGAGCGGACGGCGTACGGCGCTGACGCCCGCCGAACTGGCGGCCACCCCGCTGATCCTCCGTGAGGAGGGCTCGGGCACCCGCCAGGTGCTCGACGCGGCACTCGCCTCCTACGGAGGTCTCGCCGAACCGCTGCTCGAACTGTCCTCGACGACGGCGGTCAAGGCGGCGGTGCTGAGCGGCGCGGGCCCGTCGGTGCTCAGCGAACTGGCCGTGGGGGAGGAGCTGGCGGCCCGCCGCCTTCTGGAGGTGGAGGTGCCGGGAATCGAACTGCGCCGCGAACTCCGCGCGGTCTGGCCGACGGGCCACCGCCCGACCGGCCCGGCCCGCGAACTGCTGTCCCTGACGCGCACTTCCGGCCCGGAGGACCCGGCCTAGGCCCTGTCCGGCGGATCTTCGGGGGCGGCCCGGGACGCCGCAGCGACACCAGCCGCTGCCGCGGCGGGTGGCACCTTGCGTCGTTGTCGGAGTCGGCCACGCAGGGCCGGACCATCCACAACGCCGATCCTCCGCCTTGCGATGCACCGCACCAACGAGACACCAGCCGCTCCGCAGCGGGCCGAGCTGATCCCCGAAGATCCGCCGGACCGGCCTAGGGGGTGTCTTGTCGATCTTGCGGGGCTCGCGGTCCCTGGCGCGCACGCTCTCCCCCGTAGCCCCCGAGGGGGAGTACGGGAGGTGCCCCCTCCGTTGTCGTGGCCGGCATGGCTCCGCCATGCCTCCCTCTTCCGCCTTGCGAGCGTACGCACCAACGCGACACCAGCCGCTGTCGCGGCGGGCGCTCCCCGACCCGGCCTGATCGGCAAGACACCCCCTAGGGCCTGCCGATCAGGCCGGGCCCGCGCCCGAGGGCACCCGCGACGCCTCCCGCACCAGTGCCGCCATCACCCGCACGTCCTGCCCCATCTCCGGGTGCCACTGCACCCCCAGCACCCACCGGTCGTCCACCAGCTCCACCGCCTCGACCGTTCCGTCGGTCGCGTACGCCGAGGCGATCAGGCCCTCGCCCAGGCGGTCCACCGCCTGGTGGTGGGAGGACGGGACGTCCGATTCCTCCGGGACGACCGTTCCGTAGCGTGTGCCCGGGACCGGCTTCACCGGATGCTCGCCGAAGACGCCGAGAGTCGCGGCCGTGTGGCCCTCCAGATGCTGGACGAGCGTGCCCCCGAGGGCGACGTTCAGCAGCTGCATGCCCCGGCAGATCGCCAGCAGTGGCGTTCCGGACGCCAATGCCGCCTCGATCAGGGCCAGTTCCCAGTCGTCCCGCTCCCGGGCCGGTGGGCCGGTACGGGGGTCGGGCTCGGCCCCGTACCGTACGGGCTCCACATCCGGACCACCGGCGATCACCAGTCCGTCGAGCCGGGCGACCACCGAGGCGGCCGTGGCCGACTCGTCCGGCGGGAGCATGGCGGCGACGCCGCCCGCGCGCTGGACGAGCCGGGGATAGCCCATGGGCAGCAGAGCGGCGGGCAGATCCCAGACGCCCCACTTGGCCGACGTCTCCAGATACGTGCTGACGCCGATGAGCGGCTTCACTGAACGTTCCTCCGTTGGTGCCGTGCTTGTGCTGTGCGGTGGTGCGGTGGCGCCGTCGTGCGGTCGTGCGGGGTCTCAGTCCCGTTGCAGGTCGGCCTCGGCCGCCGCGAGCGCGGCGAACTCCTCCTCGGGTGCGGCGGCCACCAGCCGGTGCCGACTGTAGAAGGCGAAGTAGGCGAGAGCCACGACATAGACGCCGAGCGCGATGAACGCGGCGTCCTTGTCCACCAGGAACGTCGCCACCAGCGCCGACAGGGCCAGCACGAACGCCACGCCGGAGGTCAGCATGCCGCCCGGTGTCCGGTACGGACGGTGCAGGCCGGGCTCGCGGCGCCGCAGCACCAGGTGCGAGAGGGCCATCAGGGCGTAGGAGATGGTGGCGCCGAAGACCGCGACGTTCAGCATCCGGCTGCCGTTGCCGCTGCCCGCGGCGAGGGCGAAGCCGATCGCGCCGGGTATCAGCAGGCCGAGGTACGGCGCCTTGCGGCTGCTGGTCAGCGAGAGGAAGCGGGGCAGATAACCGGCGCGGGAGAGCGCGAACAGCTGCCGGGAACCGGCGTAGATGAGGGAGAAGAAGGACGCGACCAGACCGGCGAGCCCCGCGTAGTTGACGAACCGGCTGAGCGCCGTGGGCTCGCCGTCCCCCTGCAGCGCGACGACCAGCGGATTCCCGGCGTCCATGACGGCGGCGGAGCCGCGCGCCCCCGTCGCGGCGAAGAACGTGATCAACGCCAGCAGGGCGAGGATGCCCATGGAGATCGACAGGGCCCGCGGCATCGAGCGCACCGGGTCCTTCGCCTCCTCGGCCGCCAGCGGCACACCCTCGACGCCGAGGAAGAACCACATACCGAACGGGAACGCGGCCCAGATACCCAACAGACCGTACGGCAGCCAGGAGTTGGACCCGAAGGCGTCCTCCTGGACAGGGATGTCGTTCAGGCCGCTGCTGTCGAACTCGGTGAACGCGCCCACCGCGAAGATCAGCAGCGCGGCGACGGCGATGGCCGTCACGACCAGGCTGAAGCGCAGCGCCTCGCCGACGCCCCAGAGGTGGATGCCGATGAAGATGGCGAAGCAGGCGAGATAGACCGGCCAGCCCGCGTCCAGGCCGAAGAGGTTCAGCGACTCGACGTAGTCACCGATGAAGATGGAGATCGCGGCCGGCGCCAGGATGTACTCGATGAGGATGGCCGTGCCGGTCAGGAAGCCGCCCCAGGTGCCGAGCGCGCGGCGGGCGAAGCCGTAACCGCCGCCCGCCGTGGGCAGGATCGCGGACAGTTCGGCGAGCGAGAAGACGAGACAGGCGTACATCGCGCCCATCAGGAGGGTCGCGATGGCGAGCCCGCCGAAGCCGCCTTCGGCGAGCCCGAAGTTCCAGCCGGAGAAGTCCCCCGAGACGACGTACGCGACGCCGAGACCGGTCAGCAGCAGCCAGCCGGCGCTGCCGCGCTTCAGCGTACGGCGCTTCAGATAGGCCGCGTCGTCGGCGGAGTCCGACGGGCCGGCTGGTGGAATACGGGAGTCCGTGCCTTCGGCCATGAGCCGCTCCTGCCTCGGTTTCCTGCCACGGGTAAAGGTGTGAGGCCACACCATTGCGGCCGGAATCGCTCGCGCGCAAGCCCTGTGCGTTAAGCGACTGTTACGGACCTCAGGGTCGGGAGGGCCGGGACGGTCCGGGCTCACGTAACTCCGCACGTAACTCCGCGCGTAATCCCGCACGTCACCCTTCACGGAACCCCACCACCCCCGCTACCCCGCTCTCAGGCCAGAAATCCCCGCAACAGCGCCGCCGTCCCGCCGCAGTGCTCGCGCATCACCTCGCGCGCCGCGTCCGCGTCGCCCGCCAGGACCGCCTCCACCAGCGCTGTGTGCTGCTGCTGGGAGTGCTCCAAGTTCCGTACCAGCAGCGGAATGCAGTCCAGCAGGTCGTTCACCGTCGCGCGCACCGACGCGTAACTCTCGGTGAGCCGCGCCGAGCCCGACAGCTCCGCCAGCGTCAGATGCAGCAGCGTGTCGAGACGGCGGTAGTCGCCCAGCGGGGCGTCGTGCGTGGCCGCCAGCGCCGTACGCAGACGGGCCGTCCCCTCCTCGGTCAGGCCGTGCGCCGCGCACAGGCCCGCCGCGCCGACCTCCAGCACCTCGCGGAAGCGCAGCACGTCCTCGATGTCGACCCCGGCGACCCGGCGCCGCAGCTCCTCCTCGACCCCCTGTGGCGGGGTGTCGGGCCGGGGCCGTACGAACGTGCCGCCGTAGCGCCCGCGCCGGCTCTCCACCAGCCCCTGGTCGGTGAGGACCTTCAGCACTTCGCGCAGCGTGACCCGGCTGATCCGCAGCCGCTCCGCCAACTCACGCTCCGCGGGCAGCCGTTCGCCGCCCGCCACCAGACCGAGGCGCAGCACCTGCATGATCTGCTCCAGCGCCTCCTCGAAGCCGTTGCCCGCCCGCACGGGGCGCAGGACGGGCGTCAGCCGGTCGGCGGGCTCGATCTTCTTCGCCACATCCTTCTTCGCCACGTCGCCGTTTCCCCTTCCCAAGCAATGGTCTCCCGGAATACCTTAAGGTCCCCGGCTGGCCGATGGAGGAGTTGTCCCGTGGCAGACCGCACACCCCCGCTCTCCGTCGAGGAGCTGCGCGCCCTGGTGGCGAGCGGCGAGATCGACACCGTGGTCCTGGCCTTCCCCGACATGCAGGGCAGACTCCAGGGCAAGCGCTTCGCCGCGCAGTTCTTCCTGGAGGACGTACTCGAACACGGCACCGAGGGCTGCAACTACCTCCTCGCCGTCGATGTCGAGCTGAACACCGTCGATGGCTACGCGATGTCCTCCTGGGACCGCGGTTACGGCGACTTCGCCATGCACCCCGACTTCTCCACTCTGCGCCGTGTCCCCTGGAACGAGGGGACGGCGATGCTCATCGCCGACCTCGCCTGGAACGACGGCTCACCGGTCGTCGCCGCGCCCCGCCAGATCCTGCGCCGCCAGCTGGAGCGCCTGGCCGAGCACGGCTACACCGCGCACGTCGGCACCGAACTCGAGTTCATCGTCTTCAAGGACACCTTCGAGCAGGCCTGGGACAGCGGCTACCGCGGCCTCACCCCCGCCAACCAGTACAACATCGACTACTCCATCCTCGGCACCGGTCGTATCGAGCCCCTGCTGCGCCGGATCCGCAACGACATGACCGCCGCCGGTCTGACCGTCGAGTCCGCCAAGGGCGAGTGCAATCCGGGCCAGCACGAGATCGTCTTCCGTTACGACGAGGCGCTGCTCACCTGTGACCAGCACGCCATCTACAAGACCGGCGCCAAGGAGATCGCCTCCCAAGAAGGTGTCTCGCTCACCTTCATGGCGAAGTACAACGAGCGCGAGGGCAACTCCTGCCACATCCACCTCTCGCTCCAGTCCGCCGACGAGCCCGGCACGAACGTCATGGCGGGCGACGACGCCAACGGCATGTCCCCGGTGATGCGTCACTTCCTGGCCGGTCAGCTCGCCGCGCTGCGGGACTTCTCCGTGCTGTACGCGCCCAACATCAACTCGTACAAGCGCTTCGCGCCCGGCTCCTTCGCCCCGACCGCCGTCGCGTGGGGCAACGACAACCGCACCTGTTCCCTGCGGGTCGTCGGCCACGGCCGCTCCATGCGCTTCGAGAACCGGCTGCCCGGCGGCGACGTCAACCCCCACCTGGCCGTCGCGGGCCTGGTCGCGGCGGGCCTGTACGGCATCGAGCACCAGCTCGAACTCCCCGAGGCCTGCACCGGGAACGCCTACACCTCCGCGTACGAGCAGGTCCCCACCACCCTCCGCGAGGCCGCCGACCTGTGGGAGCACAGCCCCATCGCCAAGGCCGCCTTCGGGGACGAGGTCGTCGCCCACTACCTCAATCTGGCGCGTGTCGAACTGGCCGCCTTCGACGCCGCTGTGACCGACTGGGAGCTGCGCCGCTCCTTCGAACGCATGTGAGGAAGAAAGACGTGCCCGACCAGCCCCACGCCCATCAGATCCTCAACCCGGCGACCGAGGAGGTCGTCGCCACCGTCCCGGCGACCGGCGCCGCCGAGGTCGACACGGCGGTCGTACGGGCCGCCGGCGCCCAGCGCCGGTGGGCCGCCGCCGCCCCCGCCGACCGCGCGCGCCTGCTGCGCCGCTTCGCCGCCGTGGTCGACGACCACCTGGAAGAACTCGCCCGGCTGGAGGTCAAGGAGGCAGGCCACACCCTCGGGAACGCCCGCTGGGAGGCGGGCAACGTCCGCGACCTCCTCGACTACGCCGCCGGGGGAGTGGAGCGCCTGACGGGCCGTCAGATCCCGGTCGCCGGCGGGCTCGACATCACCCTCCTCGAACCGCTCGGCGTCGTCGGCGTCATCGCCCCGTGGAACTTCCCCATGCCCATCGCCGCCTGGGGCACCGCGCCGGCGCTGGCGGCAGGCAACGCCGTACTCCTCAAGCCCGCCGAGACCACCCCGCTGACCGCCCTGCGCCTGGCCGAACTCGCCCTGGAAGCAGGCCTTCCCGAGCATCTGTTCCAAGTCCTGCCGGGCGCCGGGGACATCGCCGGTCAGGCACTGGTCGAGCACCCGGGCGTCGCGAAGATCGTCTTCACCGGCTCGACCCGCGTCGGCAAGGAGATCATGGCGAGGAGCGCGCGCCTCGTGAAGCGCGTGACCCTCGAACTCGGCGGCAAGAGCCCCAACATCGTCTTCGCCGACGCCGACATCGAGCGCGCGGCGGCCGAGGCCCCGATGGCCTTCCTCGACAACGCCGGACAGGACTGCTGCGCCCGTACCCGCATCCTCGTCCAGCGCACCGCCTACGACCGGTTCCTCGAACTCCTCGCCCCGGCCGTCCGGTCGGTGGTCGTCGGTGACCCGTCGGACGACAAGACCCAGATGGGTCCGCTGATCTCGCGCGCCCAACTGGAGCGCGTACGCGGGTACGTCCCCGAGGACCGGGCGGCCGTACGGGGCAGCGCGCCCGACGGGCCGGGCTTCTGGTTCCCGCCGACCGTCCTCACCGATGTGGCCGCCGACGACCCCGCGGTGACCGAGGAGATCTTCGGCCCGGTGGCCGTCGTGATCCCGTTCGACGACGAACAGGACGCGATCCGCCTCGCCAACGACACCGAGTACGGGCTCTCCGGCTCCCTCTGGACCCGCGACCTCGGCCGCGCGCTGCGCGTCTCGCGCGCGGTCGCCGCCGGCAACCTGTCCGTCAACTCCCACAGCAGCGTGCGCTACTCGACCCCGTTCGGCGGTTACAAGCAGTCCGGCATCGGGCGTGAACTGGGACCCGACGCACTCACCGCGTTCACCGAGACCAAGAACATCTTCATCAGTACGGAGGCCTGACCCATGCCCGACGAGATCAACCAGAGCGCCGAGACCCCCGTCTGCCGCCGGCTGGTCGGCCGCACCGCCGTCATCACCGGCGCGGGCAGCGGCATCGGTCTCGCCACCGCGCGCCGCCTCGCCTCCGAAGGCGCGCACGTCGTCTGCGGCGACATCGACGAGACGTCGGGCAAGGCGGTGGCCGACGAGGTGGGCGGCATCTTCGTCCGGGTCGACGTCACCGACGCGGAACAGGTCGACGCCCTCTTCAAGAAGGCGTTCGACACCTACGGCAGCGTCGACATCGCGTTCAACAACGCGGGCATCTCGCCGCCGGACGACGACTCGATCCTCACCACCGGCCTCGACGCGTGGCGCCGGGTCCAGGAGGTCAACCTCACCTCCGTGTACCTCTGTTGCAAGGCCGTCATCCCCTACATGCGGCAGCAGCGGCGCGGCTCGATCATCAACACGGCGTCGTTCGTCGCGACGATGGGCGCGGCCACCAGCCAGATCTCGTACACCGCCTCCAAAGGAGGCGTGCTCGCCATGTCCCGCGAGCTGGGCGTGCAGTTCGCCCGCGAGGGCATCCGGGTCAACGCCCTCTGCCCGGGCCCGGTCAACACCCCCCTGCTGCGCGAACTGTTCGCGAGCGACCCCGAGCGTGCCGCGCGGCGGCTCGTACACATCCCGGGCGGACGGTTCGCCGAGGCGGAGGAGATCGCCGCGGCGGTCGCGTTCCTCGCCAGCGACGACGCGTCGTTCGTCAACGCGACGGACTTCATGGTGGACGGCGGCATCGGCGGGGCGTACGTGACGCCGCTGTAGGGCGGTTGGGGACCTGCCCCATTGCCATCGGGCTTTGGGGCCTTGGGGACCATGACTGAGCTGTGGCTGAGGGGCGTTGCGAGGCTCAGGTTGCAGATGTGATGATGTGAATCATGACTGAAGACGGGGGCTGGGCAGACGCACAGTCACGGGCCGGCATCCCGAGGTCGCGGCTCGCGGACTACGCGGAAATGGTCGAACCGGCGGGGAAGAACGAACATCCGGGGGACTTGACGGGTGTGCCTCCGGCAGAGCCGACGCGGGCGCCGACGCCAATGGACGACACCGCGTCGACCGAGGACCCTCTGGTCGCCGAGCGGCGGCGGGAGTTCGAGGCGTTGCTGGAGGAGTTCCGGGCAACCCCGGTCCTGGTGCCGCTGGGCGAGGCGCCAGGACCTGACGACGAGCGCGGACTGATGACCGCCGACCTCAACGGCATCCGCTTCATCCTCGCTTTCTCCGACCAGCAGGCCCTCGCCCGATACGCGCAGGCCCGCGGGGAGTTCCGCCGCAAGTGGACCTACCAGACCATCCTCGGCGCCCGACTGCTCGACGTGGCGGTTCCTGCGGCTGGGGTGCCGTGCGGGGTGGCGCTCGACTGCGCGGACGGATCGGACGGTGCGATCTTCCCGCCCGTGAAGGGGATCGTGCCCGAAGAGGCCGCGGTCGACGGTGACATGTACGAGTACGAGTGGGACGTGCGATGAGCGGAGACGGCCAGGATCTCAAGGCTCAGGGCCTGGATCTGATCGCCAAGGGCCTGACCGACGCGCTCAGCGAGTTGAAAGAGCTGGGCATGGTCGGCCAGGCCGGCATGGGACGTGGCTTCGGGGAAATCGAGCTGTCCGGCCTGGAGTTGGGCGACGAAGGGCTCACCGAGGAGTTCAAGTCGTTCTGCGAGCGCTGGGAGTGGGGCGTGCGCTCGCTGGTCCAGGAGGGCAACGGGTTCGCCGTACGTACGGGCCTGTCGGCCGGTACGTACCATGAGACCGAGCAGTACGTCGAGGGCACCTTCAAGGTCGTCACGAACGCCGCGATCGGCAATCCGTACGCCTCCGAGGACGAAGTCACCCAGCAGGGCTGGGGCGACATCACCAAGTCCGGTGCCTTCGGTGGTGTCGACTACAGCCAGGAATCGTGGGACCGGGCCGGGGAGAACATCGAGCAGGGCTGGAAGGACACCGGCCGCGATGTGCTGACCTCCCGGATGGTCGGGCCGGCGGGTCTCAACCCGGAGAACCTGCGCGACAACTTCGGCGTCACGGACGCCGAGTACAACCGGATGCTGGACGACACCTTCGGCCCGTCCCCCGAGGCACGCGCCGCCGCCCAACAGCCGCAGGGTGGAGGTGAGGGCTGATGGGCGTCCTCGGCGATATCGGCGACGGTCTCAAGGACCTCGGTGGCGATGTCAAAGACGGCCTCAACGACGGTCTCGGCGTTATCGAGGACGGTATCGACGAGGGCAAGAAGATCCTCGGCGAGGGCGTCGACTACGGCACGAACAAGATCGGTGACGGCCTCGACGGCCTCGGCTATCACGGCGCCGCCGACGTTGTCACGGACGTCGGCGACATCCTCGCCTCCGATCTTGGCGCCACCCCCGGCGAACAGCAACTCGGCCGGACCGAGGACGCCAACGAACTCATCCACGGCAACCCCGGCAAGATCTCCGCGAGTGCGAAACACCTCAAGGACTTCCAAGCCGCCTTCGACAAGGTGGGCCAGGGCATGCGCGGCCTTGACTCCACGCATTGGCGGGGCGAGGGCGGTGACGCCTTCCGTAAGAAGTTCGAGATGCACCCCACCAAGTGGCTCCGGGCGTCAGACGCCTGCGAGACCGCGGGGGGTGCCCTGGACGCGTACGCCGACACCGTCAAGTGGGCGCAGGGACAGGCGAAGGAGGCGATCACGCTCTACAAGAAGGGCAAGGCTGCCTCCGAGGAGGCGCTGAAGACGTACAACCAGCGCATCGACACGTACAACGCGAAGGTCAAGGCCGACCAGGACCCCGGCCCGGTGCCCGAGCCCTTCAGCGACCCCGGCAAGGCCGACATCAAGGCGGCGCGGGAGAAACTCGCCGAAGCCCGCAAACAGCGGAACGAGGCTGCCGCCACGGCACGTGGCAAGGTCAAGGCGGCGCTGGCGCACGCCCCCGCCGAGCCCCCGCCACTGGACCGGCTCGGCGACAATCTCCTCGACGGCTACCAGGCGCTCAACACCGAACTCACCCACGTCGTCGGCGGCGCTCTCAAAGGCACCGCAGGGCTCCTCAACTTCGCCCGCGGCCTCAACCCCCTCGATGCCTACAACCTCACCCACCCCGCCGAGTACGTCCAGAACGTCAACATGACTCTTGCCGGGCTGGTGTCCACCGCGGCACATCCTGAGCGGGCCGCCCAGGCCGCGGTGGACGGATTCAAGAAGGACCCCTCCGAGTTCGTCGGCCGTCTTCTCCCCGAACTCGTCGGCACCAAGGGCGCCGGCCTTGCCCGCGGTGGGCTGCGCCTCGGGATCAAGGAGGGCCTGGAGTCCGCCGCGACGAAGGCGCCGCCGAACGGGCTGAAGTACGCGGACGAAGCCGCCGGTTCCGCACCGAAGGACTGGAGCGACCTGGCGCGCAGCACGGACATGGTGAAAGAGAACGCAATTCACTATGACTCGGTGGATCCGAAGAAGGCGCAGGAATTCCTGGATGCCGAGTATCCGTGGATGCGGGACGTCAACAAGACAGGGCATCCCGGTTACGTGGACAACTGCAGCCACAACACGGTCACCGTGGACCGCCGATTGGACGGCATCGAGGTCAGCGCGGCCCCGAAGCAGGCGGGCGCCCACATTCCGCCGGAGCAGCTCGGTCTTAAGGACAGGGCCACGGGCCAGTACGACTTCGTGGATAGCTACGATGACATAATCCGTGACCTCCAAGCACGCGGGGAAGGCTCAAGAAGCGCTGTCTACGTCAGTCGCCCCGACGGCTCGGCCCACATATTCAACGCCGTGAACACTCCGCACGGTGTAACTTTCCTCGACGGCCAGAGCGGGACCCTGGGCATGCTGGAGAGAAATGTCTCGTCCATCGGGCACATCCCGTATCGTAATGGAGCTTCATAGATGATAACCAAGGCTGAAGCGGTGGCGGCAGCTGCCAGATTTCTGAGGAATACCGCTTACCCGGACAGGCCGGATTCCGTGGTGATGCTCCCGGAAACGGCCATTGAATTCACCGATGGCTGGAGTGTTCGCTTCGATTTCAAGGAACACATCGAAACAGGGGCCTTCATAGACGCCCCGTTCACCTCCGTGGTCGTGGTCCCCCACGATGGATCCGCCGCCCATTTCCCTCCGTCGCATCTCCCCGTGAGCGAGTACATGGCTCTCCGCGCGGCAGGCGACTGGCCCCCAGCGAGGCACTGACAGCATGATTTCCCCCGCACACCAGGCCGCGCCCTGGCTCGATCGGGCCTACCGCGGTCTTGTCGAACTGGCCGCACCCCACCCGGTGCACGAGTCGGCCACAGCCTGGCTCATGGCCTGCCGGACCGTGGAGCAGCCCGGATACCCGCACACGCCGATGCTCGCCGCCTCGGCCGTCGTGCCCAAGGACGGCAGTTCACCCTTCCATCCGGCGCCGAGCGCGCCGCTCGTCGACCTGGAGCCGGCCCCGTCGTACGAGGCAGCGGTCGCCCGGGTCCAGGACCAGGGGCGCAGGATCAACGCGCGCGGCTCTGTCGTGGCCCTGCACTCGGCGATCAACGGAAGCCCTTCCGCCCCGCTGCCCTGGCAGGCGTCGGACGAGGCCCCGGGCTGGTGGAGCAGGCTGACCCGGCGCTACTTCCCGGAGTTCGAGCGGGTGCGCTCGGACAGTTGGGACGAGATCGTCAAGGCGGTCGCCGAGACCGGGCCCGACACTCGGGGCCTGGTGTGGGTGCGCCGTGAGATCGGCGGGCTGGAAGCGACCGGCAATCTCATCTACGCGCACAACAACAAAGGACGGGTCGTCTTCCTCGACAGCCTGACGTCGTCCCTCGCGCAGTTGGACACCGACCACGTGCGCGAATTGGTCTTCGTTCGGGCCCTGCCCGAGGCGCTGAGGGCCCCGCGTCACCCCTGGGAGCGGGAGGCGCACGACTTCGACTCGGCGCTCGCGAAGGCCCGGCTGTGGCTGGAGAACGCGTACGGAGGTCAGGCCGAGCTGGTCGCTCCGACCGCGGGGGACGAGACCCGGCGGGGTTGGGTCTTCTCCTGCGACACACGGCGTCATCTGAGCGAGGGGCGCTGGCAGGACACCATGCTCGACGCGACGCTGGTCGTCCCCAAGGACACGGCCGAGCCGTTCGGCCTCCCGAACTCGGACCCCTGGAACTGGCTGGCCCACTGGGACACCGGCGGGCTTCCCGGCACCGGAAAGTTCCCACCGCCCCCCTCGCCCGGCCGCGCCCTGTGGTTCGAACCGACACTCGCCGAACTCGGGGCCGTCCTGTCGACGTCGGACCATGAGGTCTGGTCGTCGGCGGTGGACGAACTGTCGTCGTTCCCGACCGGGGCGCGCGCCCTGATCTGGATCCGCCGCACGGACGGCCGGGGCCGCGAGGCCGTGGGATGGCTGGTCAACGGGCTCACCACGGCGACGGGTGTGCTGTTGTTCGACGGCTCGTCCGAGGAGCCCGTGTCCTTCGACCCGACAGGGGTCCACGCGCTGCACGTGATCCGGTACCGCTGAGGCCGGTGCCGGGAGTACGTGACGCCGCTGTAGGTCCGCGTCCCGGCCCATAGGGTGGCGGGATGAGCATGTCGACCCCGCCCGGCTGGTACGCGGACCAAGGCGTCCCCGGCACCGAGCGCTGGTGGGACGGGAACGCCTGGACCGCGCACACCCGGCCGCTCGGCGGGGCCGTTCCGCCCGGCCCGTACCAGCAGTCGCCGTCGTACCAGCAGGGGTACCAACAGCCGTACCAGCAGCCGCAGTCGGCGCCCGGCGGCCCGAGTGGCCGTCGTGGCCGGGTGATCGCCGCCACCGTCGCAGGGCTCGTCCTCGTCGTCGCGATCGCCGGCGGCGTCACCCTGCTCGGCGACGACGGGCCGAAGACCGTGCCCCGGTCCGCCCCGACCATCAGCGAGCCCGCTCCCGGTCCGTCGGACGACAGCGCCGAGCCGAGCGCCGACCCCACCGTGCTCGTCGACCAGCTCAACGGCATCACCCTGCCCATCCCGGACGGCTGGGAGAAGTCGGACAGCGTCGTCGACCGGTCGATCACCATGACGACCGTGGAGGACTACGAGTGCCCCGGGCACTCCAGCCGGTTCTGCCACCAGGGCCGGGTCATGTCCTTCACCGCCACGCAGACCGACGCGGCCACCCCCGAAGCCCTCGCCAAGGAGGACATCCAGGACGCGTCCGACGCCCTGTACGACGAGGACTCCATCGGCACCAACCTCTACGGAGGCGTCACCTCGCACACCGTCGTCAAGTCCGCGGCCACCACCGTCGCCGGACGCACCGGATACCTGGTGCGCTGGAAGGTCAAGACAGGTTCCGGGCCCGGCGGTTACGTCCAGTCGCTGGCCTTCCCCTCGACCATCGGCGCCGAATCACTGATCATCGTGCGGTTCGGATTCGACGCCGGGCCCAAGGGCCCGCCCCTCAGCGGCATGGACACGATCACCCAGGGCATCCGCAGAATCGGCGACACGACGGGCGGCGGCGTCGGGAGCTCCATCGGCCCCTCCTGAGTTCGCTCCTGGCCTTGAGAGGGCGCCTCAGAGGTACGTACGGCCCTCGCCCCGGTACGTCGGCACCGTCGCCGTCACCCGGTCGCCCTCGATCAGCAGCAACTCGTCGAAGCGCTCGCACAGCTCCCCGGCCTTCGCGTGCCGGAACCACACCCGGTCGCCGATCAGCAGATCGTCGGCGGCGGAGCCCAGCAGCGGCGTCTGCACCTCGCCCGCGCCCTCCTGGGCGTCGTACCGCAGCCCCTCCGGCAGATACGGCTCCGGCAGCCGGTCCCGGCCCGCCGCGCCCGACGCCGGGTAGCCGCCGCCGAGCACGGTCACCACGCCGACACCCGGCCTGCGCACCACCGGCTGCGCGAACAGCGCGGCCGGACGGCCCGTGAACGACGTGTAGTTGTCGAACAGCCGTGGCACATACAGCCCCGACCCGGCGGCGATCTCCGTCACCGAGTCCTCGGCCGCCGTGTGCTGCACACTGCCCGTGCCGCCGCCGTTGACGAACTCCAGCTCCGGCGCCACCAGCCGCACCGCGCGCACCACGGCCCTGCGCCGCTCCACCAGCTCCTTGCGCGCGGCGGACTGCATCAGCCGCACCGCGCGCGAGCGCAGCGGCCGGCCCGCGACCGAGTCGCCCACACCCGCGACATGCCCCTCGTACGCCATCAGCCCCACCAGCCGGAAACCGGGCCGGCGGGCGATCGACCTGGCCAGCTCGGCCAGTTGGGCCGGCTCACGCAGCGGCGAGCGCCGGGCCCCGATCCGCACCCGCCCGCCGAACAGCTGGAACGCCGTGTCCAGCTCCAGACAGACCCGGATCTCCTCCGTGCCGCCCGCCCGCGCGAGGTCCACGAGATCCAGCTGCGCCGGATCGTCGACCATCACCGTCACGGCCGCGGCCAGCTTCGGATCGGCGGCGAGTTCGGCGAACGCGCCCCGGTCCACCGACGGATAGGCGAGCAGTACGTCGTCGAAACCCGCACGCGCCAGCCACAGCGACTCGGCCAGGGTGAACGACATGATGCCCGCGAAGCCGTCGCGCGCCAGGACCCGCTCCAACAGCGCGCGGCAGCGCACCGATTTGCTGGCGACCCTGATCGGTTTGCCCGCCGCACGGCGGACGAGATCGTCCGCGTTGGCGTCGAAGGCGTCGAGATCGACCACGGCGAGCGGGGCGTCCAGATGAGCGGTGGCCCGGTCGTACCGGGCCCTGTCGGCGGCGCGGGGAGTCATCGTCCGAGCTTGCCAGACGGGCTTACCCGACGGTAGGGGGATGTTCTGGTCAGATCCGCCCGGACCTGCGGAGCTGTCCCCGCGGGGTGCTCTCCAGCCCGTAGAGTGACGCCCACGCGGCGACGAACGGGCCTGCCCCGGGCGGCGATCCGCCGTGGACAAGGCCGTGATCACAGGGGGGCGGATGAGTACCGAAGCGCGGCGCGCGCCCGTACCGCCCCGCCCCGCCGGCCCACCGCCACCGTCGGGACCCCCGCTCGCCCGGCCCGCCGCCGATCCCGCCGACCCAGGCGAAGCGCCCCGGCCCGAATCCGCCGCCGACGGCTCGCGAAACCCGGGCCCGGCGTCGAACGGAAGCACCCCCGGTACGAACGCGGGCCGGCGCCCGGCCCCGCAGCCGGGCGCGGCGCCCACCGGGATATCGGGCCGGACCTCGGGCGGGAAGCCCGGCATACCTCCGCGCCCCGTCGGGCCGCCGCCACAGCGACCGCCCGCCCAGCGTGCGCCCGCCGCACGGCGAACGGCCCCGCGATCCACCGTGCCCCCCGACGAGGACACGGCGCGGCTGCGCCCCGTACCCCCGGCCCCGCCCGCCGGCGCGGTCCCGCCCCGGCCCACCCGGCCCCCCGCGACACCACCGCCGTCGGCGCCCGCCTCCGCCTCCACGGGCACCTCCACCCCGCTCCCGCCGCCGCCCCCCGCCTACAAGGTCGCGCGCGAGACCCCACAGCTTCCGGACGGGCCGCCGGCCCGGACCCAGCGCAGGCCGGTCGGCTCCGTCGACCTCACCCGCCCCCCGGGCAGCGGCCGGCCGACTCTCCCGCCGCCGCCCTACCGCTGGCCGGTCGAGCCTCCCCTGACCCCCGCCGAGACGACCACCCGGCTACGTCCCGTACCCGCCCGCCACCCCGGCAGGACAGCCGCCGCGATCGGCTGCGTGGTCCTGGGCCTCGGCCTGATCGGCGGCGCCGTCACCGGCACTTGGCTGACCGGCGACTCGTCCGCCGACCCGGCCTCGGGCGCGGGCTACGCACCGCTCCGTACGCTCTGGCACAGCACCCCCGTCGACACCTTCTTCCCGCCCACCCTCAAGGGCGACGGCGCGGGTCCCGGCGGCGCAGACCGGACCTGGACCAGGGTCGCCGTGGCGCCGGACAGCGGCTGCGCCGGAGCCCTCGATCCGCTCCTCCTCAAGACGCTGCGCACGGTCGGCTGCGAACGGGTCCTGCGGGCGACCTACACGGATGCCACCAACACCAGCGTCATCACCGTCGGCATGGTCTTCACGGAGGCCGAACCGGCGGCCATGAAGGCGCTGGGCGCCCGGTTCACCGACGAGAAGCTCACGGAGCGCACCGACCTGATGCCCCGCACCTTCCCGGTGAAGGGCACCGTCGCGGCCGACTTCGGCGACGGGCAGCGCGCGAGCTGGACGGTGAACGTCCTTACCGAGGCGCCCGTCGTCGTCTACGCCGTCTCCGGCTTCGCCGACGGACGCCGGGTCCCCGACCCCCAGCCGGTCGACAAGGCCACCGCCGACGGCGCGAAGACGGCCGCCGCCCAGTCCGGGCTCGGTCATGAGGCCAAGGGCGTCGCCGACCAGGTCGAGCGCGGTCTGCGCACAGCAGTCAGTACGGCAACGGAGCCCCCCGGATGACGACACCTCCGACACCCACACCGGCAGCACGATCGACTCCGGCAGGACGAACGACGCGACTGTTCCAGTCCTGTCGCCACCCTTTCGTCGCCACCCTCGCCGCCGCCTCCTTCCTGCTCGCCGTCCCCGCGACGCCCGCCCACGCGGACGTCATCCGCGCCCAGCAGTGGGCCCTCGAAGCGATGCACACCGACGACGCCTGGCGCACCACCAAGGGCGACGGCATCACCGTCGCCGTGCTCGACACCGGCGTCGACCCCACGCACCCCGACCTCGCCGGGCAGGTCCTGACCGGCAAGGACCTCATCGGATTCGGCGCCAAGAGCGGCGACCGGGCCTGGGCCCGGCACGGCACCGCCATGGCGGGCATCATCGCGGGCCGTGGGCACGGCCCCGGCCGCGAGGACGGTGTCCTCGGGATCGCCCCCGAGGCGAAGATCCTGCCGGTCCGCGTGATCCTCGAAGGCACCGACCCGGACCGGTCCAAGGCCCGTAAATCCCGTGGTGGTTCACTCGCCGACGGCATCCGCTGGGCCGCCGACAACGGCGCCGACGTCATCAACCTCTCCCTCGGTGACGACAGCGAGTCGGCCCACCCGGAGCCCGGCGAGGACGCGGCCGTCCAGTACGCGCTGGCCAAGGGCGCCTCCGTCGTCGCGTCGGCCGGCAACGGCGGCGAGAAGGGCGACCGCATCTCGTATCCGGCCGCGTACCCCGGCGTGATCGCCGTGACGGCCGTCGACCGCTACGGCACCCACGCCGCGTTCTCCACCCGCCGCTGGTACGCCACTGTCAGCGCGCCCGGTGTCGACGTCGTCATAGCGGACCCCGACCGCCGCTACTACGAAGGCTGGGGCACCAGCGCCGCCGCCGCCTTCGTCTCCGGCGCCGTCGCCCTCGTACGTGCCGCTCACCCCGACCTCGGCCCGGTCCAGATCAAGAAGCTGCTGGCCGACACCACGCGCGACGCCCCGGACAGCGGCCGCGACGACTCCACCGGCTACGGCATCGTCGATCCGGCCGCCGCGATCGAGGCGGGCGGGAAGCCGGCCCCCGCCACCGCCGACCCGAAGAGCAAGAAGAACAAGGCGACCGGCTATACGAAGCAGTACTTCGGCCGCGGCCCCGACAACGCCTCGGGGGAGTCCGAGCCGGCCGCCTGGATCGCCCCGCTCGCGGGCGGCCTCGGCGCGCTGCTGCTGGCCGGTGCGGTGGTGCTCTGGCGCGGCGGACCGCTCAGCGGACGCGGCCGGCGGCGCTGACGGCGGCCCGTGCCGCCGCCTCGACCAGGGCGATTCCGGCGTCCTTCGTAGGATGCCCGCCCGAGAGGACGGCCACGAGGTAGTCGCGGTCTGCCGCGGTGACGCGGCCGACCGAGTTGACGACCCAGAGCCCCGTGGCGCTCAACGGCATCCAGCCGTTCTTGAGCGCGGGCGCGCTCCCCGCCGCCGAGACGCCCCACGCCTGGTCCGGCACCACGTGGGTCATCAGGTCCACCATGAAGGCGCGTGACCGCTCGCCGAGAGGCGTCTCTCCACGCTCTCCGCCGCTGAACACGGCGTCCAGCAGCGTCAGTTGATCCGTCGCCGTCGTACGTGTGAGGCCCCAGCTCTCCGCCGCCGCCGACTCGCGCAGACCGAGCCGCCGGTGGGCCGCGTCCAGTTCCCCGGCGCCGCCGATCACCTTCAGCAGCGCGGTCGCGGCGTCGTTGTCACTGCGCTCGATCATGTCGGCGGCCGACACACGCTCTTGAGAGGTCGGCTCGCGACCCGTGTCCTGGGTGCGCAGCAGCAGCGCGGCGAGGATGCCGAGCTTGACGACGCTGGCGGTCGGGTGGGTGGGCTCCGGTCCATGGCGGTACGCCGTGGTGCGGCCGGTGGCCGTGTCGCGTACGGCGACGTCGTACGTGACGTTCTCGTCGACCGTCCCGACGAGCGCCTCATCAGGAGCGCGCATGATGTGTCCCCCTCGGTCCGCCGCCGATTCTGCCCTCCGTCGCCGGGCGGCGACACCACGCGACTACCCTCGACCCGTGGCTCTCAAGAACATTCCCGATTCCGGTTTCTCCACCGACGACGGCACCGCCGACCCCGTCCTCATGGAGGCCCTCGCCGCCTGGTCCGGCGATCGGACCGCCGAGCCGCGCGTACTCGCCGCCCTCAAGGGCGCCCGGCTACTGGTCCCCGTCGTCGCCGTCCTCGGCGAGACCGAGGAGGACGAGCGCGGGCTGCGGCGCGAGAAGAACAGCGACATGGCCGTCCCCACGCTCCAGGCCGGCGGCCGGCGTGCCCTGCCCGCCTTCACCTCGACCGCCTCGCTGGCCCGCTGGGACCCGGCCGCGCGTCCCGTCGCCGTACCGCTGCACCAGGCGCTGAGCGCGGCGGCGCACGAGAAGGCGGACACGGTGGTCATCGATCTGGCGGGGCCCGTGCCGTACGAACTCACCGGGCCGGCCCTGTTCGCGCTCGCCGAGGGCCGCATCAGCACCGACCCGCTCGACGACCCCGCCGTCGTCGCGGCGGTGAAAGAGGTGGTCGCCGCCGAGACCTCTGTACTGAGGGCGCATCTCGGCCCGGGTGACGCCGACGGCACTCTCGCGCTCGTGCTGCTCCCGGACGCCGCCCCGGCGGACGCGGTCCGGCGGATCGCGGGCGCGCTGGCGGCGGACGACGTGCTGAGGGCCCGCCTGGTGCGCGGTCTCGACCTGGCACTGCTGCCGGCCGGTGCCTCACTCCCGGGCGAGCCCCTGTTCGTACGCGACCGGCCCGTGGACCGGCCCGTACGCGATCAGCCGTAGACCGGCCCGTACACGGTCAGCCGTAGACCGGACCCGTGTACTTCTCGCCGGGGCCCTGGCCCGGCTCGTCCGGGACCAGCGACGCCTCGCGGAAGGCCAGTTGGAGCGACTTCAGCCCGTCGCGCAGCGGCGCCGCGTGGAAGGAGCTGATCTCCGTCGCGCTCGCGTCCATCAGCCCGGCCAGCGCGTGCACGAGCTTGCGGGCCTCGTCCAGGTCCTTGTGCGCGTCGCCGTCCTCCGTGAGACCGAGCTTCACCGCGGCGGCGCTCATCAGGTTCACGGCGACCGTCACGATCACCTCGACGGCCGGGACCTCCGCGATGTCGCGGGTCATGGCGTCGAAGTCGGGGGAAGAGTCCTGGGGGGAGGGCGTGTCGCTCATGCCGCACACGATAGGCCCCGGGGTACGGGCCGCCGCCGCCGCGGTCACCGCTGAGTGACGGGCACCAGGGCGTGCGCCTGACGGGCACCCGGTGTGTGCCCGGCGGTTAGCACCATGCCCGCCGTACTGCTAACCTTGTGTTACGACCGGTCGGACACGTGTGTGGCCGACCCACAAGTGGAGGCTCCGTTCTCCCACCTGGCTGCCCCTCGGGGTGGCGGGTCACCGGTCAGGTGGCGCCCATCGTTCCGTACGGACGATGGAGCCGCCCGATGCGCGCCCCGCGGTTCGACGCGGCGGTGTTCCGGTATTTATGGAGCTCCTGCCTGTGTCCCGTTCGGGGCTTTTCTCTTCCCCGCGGTTGGTCCGAAACAGACGTTACGCGGCTGTCTGCCAGACAGTCGTGTGGTGCTACCGAGGAGGATCCATCAGCGCTGAGCCCCGCATTAACGACCGGATTCGTGTTCCCGAGGTCCGCCTTGTCGGCCCCAGCGGCGAGCAGGTCGGCATCGTGCCGCTTGCGAAGGCCCTGGAGCTCGCGCAGGAGTACGACCTGGACCTGGTCGAGGTCGCGGCGACCGCCCGTCCGCCCGTGTGCAAGCTCATGGATTACGGGAAGTTCAAGTACGAGTCGGCCATGAAGGCCCGTGAGGCGCGCAAGAACCAGGCGCACACGGTCATCAAGGAGATGAAGCTCCGGCCGAAGATCGACCCGCATGACTACGACACCAAAAAGGGTCACGTCGTCCGGTTCCTCAAGCAGGGTGACAAGGTCAAGATCACGATCATGTTCCGTGGTCGTGAGCAGTCCCGCCCGGAACTGGGCTTCAGGCTGCTCCAGCGTCTCGCTTCGGACGTCGAGGAGCTCGGCTTCATCGAGTCGAACCCGAAGCAGGACGGCCGGAACATGATCATGGTTCTGGGCCCGCACAAGAAGAAGACCGAAGCCATGGCAGAGGCCCGCGAGGCCCAGGCGGCCCGCAAGGCGGAGCGCCAGGGTTACGCGCCCGACGACCACGTGGACGAGTCCCCGGACGCCACGCAGGCTCGTGCGCACGCCGAAGCCGAAGCCGAGGCTCCGGCCGAATCGTCCTCCGACGCGTGACCCACGGGGTGGCCATCCAGGCTCCCCCGGGTTCCGCCCGGAAAGTCCAGATAGAGAACTGACGCTCCCAGGAGCCGGTCCGACCGGCCGGGAGCGCCACTGACGAGGAGAGAACGGCGCTATGCCGAAGAACAAGACGCACAGCGGTGCCAGCAAGCGCTTCAAGATCACCGGCTCCGGCAAGGTGATGCGTGAGCGTGCCGGCAAGCGCCACCTGCTCGAGCACAAGTCGTCGCGAGTGACCCGACGCCTGTCCGGCGTCGTCGAGCTGGCCCCGGGCGACGCCAAGAAGATCAAGAAGCTTCTCGGCAAGTGACGTCGCGGCCCCCGGTGACGGGGGCGCGACGCCAGGACCGGGACCCAATTCGTTTCCGGGCCGGGTGAGCGGTGACTTACTCCCGCTGAACCCAGCCCCGCTACAAGGAGTTAACAAGTGGCACGCGTCAAGCGGGCAGTCAATGCCCACAAGAAGCGCCGGGCGATTCTCGAGCAGGCCAAGGGTTACCGCGGCCAGCGTTCACGCCTGTACCGCAAGGCCAAGGAGCAGGTCACTCACTCCCTGGTCTACAACTACAACGACCGCAAGAAGCGCAAGGGCGACTTCCGCCGGCTGTGGATCCAGCGGATCAACGCCGCCGCCCGCCAGAACGGCATGACGTACAACCGCCTCATCCAGGGTCTCAACGCCGCCAACATCGAGGTGGACCGCAAGATCCTGGCCGAGCTCGCGGTCAACGACGCCAACGCGTTCGCCGCGCTGGTCGAGGTCGCCCAGAAGGCGCTCCCGAGCGACGTCAACGCCCCGAAGGCCGCTGCCTGATCCCCTGCCGGATCACGGTCACGGATCACCGGTCGTCGATCGCCGGTCCCGGACCGCAGCACTTCCCGCCGGACCCGCAGGCATCTCGCCTGCGGGTCCGGCGCGTTCCACCCCGTACACGGAGCACGTACGCCACCTCCCGCCACGCGCGCGTACGCGCGTACGTCCGCACGAGAAGCGAGCCGCCGCCCATGGGCACCCCCGAGCTGATCTCTCCGCGTTCCCCGCGTGTCACCGCCGCCCGGCGACTCGTCAGACGGGCCTTCCGCGGCAAGGAACGCCGGTTCATCGCCGAGGGCCCGCAGGCCGTACGCGAAGCGGTCGCGCACTGGGGCGATGACGGTGTCCCGACGCTGATCGAGTTGTTCACCACCGTCGAGGCCGCCGAGCGGTACGCCGACATCGTCGACGCCGCCCGCGCCGCCGGCGCGCAGGTGCACTACGCGGACGCCGCCGTCGTCGCCGACGTCTCCCAGACCGTCACCCCGCAGGGCCTGCTCGGCGTCTGCCGCTTCCTGGACTCGCCGTTCGAGTCCGTCCTGCGGGCGCGCCCCCGCCTCGTCGCCGTCCTCGCGCACGTACGCGACCCCGGCAACGCGGGCACCGTGCTGCGCTGCGCCGACGCGGCGGGCGCCGACGCCGTCGTCCTCACCGACGGGTCCGTCGACCTCTACAACCCCAAGTCGGTCCGGGCGTCGGTCGGTTCGCTCTTCCATCTGCCGGTCGCCGTCGGCGTCCCCGTCGAAGAGGCCGTGGCGGGCCTGCGGGGGGCGGGCGTCCGGATCCTGGCCGCCGACGGCGCGGGCGACGACGACCTCGACGACGAGCTGGACGCGGGCACCATGGGCGGTCCGACCGCCTGGATCTTCGGCAACGAGGCATGGGGACTGCCCGCCGAGACCCGGGCCTTGGCGGACGCCGTCGTACGCGTGCCGATCCACGGCAGGGCGGAGAGTCTGAACCTGGCGACCGCCGCGGCCGTATGTCTCTACGCCTCGGCTCGGGCGCAGCGGGTCCGCACCGCGAGCTGAGGGGGTCCGCGCAGTCACCTTGAGCGATGAGAGCTAGTAGGGTGACGGGCAAGTCGGGGGCCCACTGTGCTCTTCGGAAGAGGTGGGATGCGGGCATGACGGTCGGGGCGAGCGGGTCGGCCATCAGACGGGGACCCGTCAGGCCTGATCCCGGCGACACCGGCGCACCGGACCTCGGCCGGGACCCGGTGGGAGAGACACCACCGGACCTCGGACAGGGTGTCGGGCAGAACCTTGGACAGGACTTCGGGATCGATCCCGACGACCTCCCCGACGGTCTCGTCGTCGCCGACGAGACGGGCCGCGTGATCTGCTTCAACGCCGCCGCCGCCCGGATCACCGCCGTCGCCGCCGCCGAGGCCGTCGGCAGCCCGCTGGAGCGTGCGCTGCCCCTCGAAGACCTCGAAGGCCGCCGCTGGTGGGCGCTCACCGATCCGTACGGCGGTCTCCTCACCCGCTTCGGCCAGCCCGAGCGCAATCTGCTGCTGCCCGGCGGCCGTGAGGTCCTGGTCTCCGCCCGCTATGTGCGGGAGTACCCCCAGGGGCCCGTACGCAGGCTCGTCATCAGCATCCGCGGCACCGAGGCCCGCCGCCGTACCGAACGCAGCCACGCCGAGCTGATCGCGACCGTCGCGCACGAACTGCGCTCCCCGCTCACCTCCGTGAAGGGCTTCACCGCGACGCTGCTCGCCAAGTGGGAACGGTTCACCGACGACCAGAAGAAGCTCATGCTGGAGACCGTCGACGCCGACGCCAACCGCGTGACCCGGCTGATCGCCGAACTGCTCGACATCTCCCGGATCGACTCCGGCCGTCTCGAAGTGCGCCGCCAGCCGGTCGACATCGGCACGGCCGTCGGCCGCCACATCCAGTCCATCACCGCGTCCGGCCAGTCCCCGGACCGTTTCCTCGTACGGATCCAGCAGCCGCTGCCCGCGCTGTGGGCCGACCCCGACAAGATCGACCAGATACTCGGCAACCTTCTGGAAAACGCGGTGCGCCACGGCGAGGGAACCGTCACCATCGAGGTGGCACCCGCCCAGGTCAAGCATGTCGACCACGGGCACGCGGAGCACACGCACGCGGACGGCGGTGCGAAAGGAACGGCGGTCACCGTGAGCGACGAAGGTCCCGGCATCCCCGAGGAGTCGATGGGCCGTGTCTTCACCCGCTTCTGGCGGGGGAGCAAGCGCGGTGGCACGGGCCTGGGCCTGTATATCGTCAAGGGCATCGTCGAGGCGCACGGCGGGACGATCACCGTCGGCCGCGGACCCGGTGGCGGGGCCCAGTTCCGATTTATCCTGCCCGTCGGCGCCCCGGCCTATCTGGCCTGAGACCGCCCACGGGCTTCTTCACTCCACACGGCCTTTAGACTCGACCCTTGGCACCTTTGCGTCCTCGGCCATCGAGCGGGGTCGTTTTCGCCCGGGTCCTGCCCGGTCAACCGGAAGTACGGGAAGAGATGTCCGCACCCAACAAGTCGTACGACCCAGTCGAGGTCGAGGCGCTGAAACCGGCAGAGATCGAGCGCATGCGGGACGAGGCGCTCGCCGCCTTCGCCGCCGCAGGTGACCTCGACGCGCTCGCTCACGCGAAGACGGCGCACGCCGGTGGCACCTCGCCGCTCTCGCTCGCCAACCGTGAGATCGGCGCGCTGCCGCCGCAGGCCAAGGCCGAGGCGGGCAAGCGCGTCGGCCAGGCCCGCGGCGCCGTGAACAAGGCGTTCGCCGCCCGGCAGGTGGAGCTGGAGGCCGAGCGTGACACGCGCGTGCTGGTCGAGGAGGCGGTGGACGTCACGCTGCCCTACGACCGCACCCCCGCCGGCGCCCGGCACCCGCTCACCACGCTCTCGGAGCGCATCGAGGACATCTTCACGGCCATGGGCTACGCGGTCGCGGACGGCCCCGAGGTCGAGGCGGAGTGGTTCAACTTCGACGCACTGAACTTCGTGCCCGACCACCCGGCGCGCCAGATGCAGGACACCTTCTTCGTCCAGGGCCCGGACGGCACGTCGGGCGACGAGTCCGGTGTGGTGCTGCGTACGCACACCTCACCGGTCCAGGCGCGCGCCCTGCTCGACCGGGAGCCGCCCGTCTATGTCATCTGTCCGGGACGCGTCTACCGCACGGACGAGCTGGACGCCACCCACACCCCGGTCTTCCACCAGGTCGAACTGCTCGCCGTGGACGAGGGCCTCACCATGGCCGACCTCAAGGGCACCCTCGACCACATGGTCCAGGAGCTGTTCGGCGGCGCGGGCATGAAGACCCGGCTGCGGCCGAACTTCTTCCCCTTCACCGAGCCGTCCGCCGAGATGGACATGGTCTGTTACGTGTGCCGCGGCGAGTCCGTCGGCAACCCGGACCGGCCCTGCCGCACCTGCGGCAGCGAGGGCTGGATCGAGCTGGGCGGCTGCGGCATGGTCAACCCGAAGGTGCTCGTCGCCTGCGGTGTGGACCCGGAGAAGTACAGCGGATTCGCCTTCGGGTTCGGCATCGAGCGGATGCTGATGTTCCGCCACAACGTCGAGGACATGCGAGACATGGTCGAGGGTGACGTCCGGTTCACCCGGCCGTTCGGGATGGAGATCTGATGCGCGTCCCGCTTTCCTGGCTGCGTGAGTACGTCGACCTGCCGGCCACCGAGACCGGCCGCGACGTGCAGGCCAAGCTCGTCCCCGCCGGTCTTGAGGTCGAGACGGTCGAACAACTCGGCGCGGGCCTCAAGGGCCCCCTCGTCGTCGGCAAGGTCCTCACGGTGGAGGAGCTGACCGAGTTCAAGAAGCCCATCCGCTTCTGCACGCTCGACGTCGGCGACGCCAACGGCACCGGTGAGCCGCAGGAAGTCATCTGCGGCGCGCGGAACTTCGCCGTCGGCGACAAGGTCGTCGTGGTCCTGCCCGGCGCCGTGCTGGCCGGCGGGTTCGAGATCTCCGCCCGCAAGACGTACGGCCGGACCTCGCACGGCATGATCTGCTCCAGCGGCGAGCTGGGCATGGGTGACGACGGCAGCGGCGGCATCATCGTCCTGCCGCCGGAGTACGAGGTCGGCACCGACGCGATCGAGCTGCTCCAGCTCGTCGACGAGGTCCTCGACATCGCCGTCACGCCCGACCGGGGCTACGCCCTGTCGATGCGCGGCGTCGCCCGTGAGACCGCCACCGCGTACGGGCTCCCGCTGCGCGACCCGGCGCTGCTCGACGTGCCCGCGCCGAACTCGTACGGCCACCGCGTGGAGATCGCCGACCCCGTCGGCTGCGACCACTTCACCGCGCGTACGGTCACCGGGCTCGACCCCGAGGCGCGCTCGCCGATCTGGCTCAAGCGCAGGCTGCAGAAGGCCGGGATGCGGCCGATCTCGCTGGCCGTCGACATCACCAACTACGTGATGCTGGAGATCGGCCAGCCGCTGCACGCGTACGACCGCAACCGGGTGGACGGCGCGATCGGTGTCCGGCGTGCCGAGCAGGGCGAGGAGCTGACCACGCTCGACGGCGTCAAGCGCGTCCTGGACGCGGCCGACCTCGTCATCACCGACGACCGCGGGCCGATCGGTCTCGCCGGAGTGATGGGCGGCGCCGACACCGAGATCGCCGACGGCGAGATCGCGGCGAGCCCGCTGTCCTCGTCCGCCGCCGAGCGCGCGGCGCGCGGCACCACCGAGGTCGTCATCGAGGCGGCGCACTTCGACCCGATCTCGATCGCCCGCACCGCGCGCCGGCACAAGCTGCCGTCCGAGGCGTCCAGGCGCTTCGAGCGCGGTGTCGACCCGCACGCCGCGTCCGCCGCGGCGCAGCGGACCGTCGATCTGCTGGTGCTGCTCGCGGGCGGCTCGGCGGAGGCCGGAGTCACCGAGGTCGTCGCCCCGTCCGGGCCGCACACCATCACGATGGCCGCCGACCACCCCGACCGGGTGGCCGGTCTCGCGTACGGCAGGGAGACCGTCGTCCGCAGGCTCCAGCAGGTCGGCTGCGACGTCCAGGGACAGGACGAGCTGATCGTCACCGTCCCGAGCTGGCGCTCCGACCTGCGCGAGATCAACGATCTCGCCGAAGAGGTCATCCGGCTGGAGGGGTACGAGAATCTGCCCTCCACGCTGCCCCGGCCGCCGGCCGGGCGCGGGCTCACGGAGCGGCAGCGGCTGCGCCGCAGGGTCGGCCGCGCGCTGGCGGGCGCGGGCTATGTCGAGGTGCTGAACTACCCGTTCGTCGGTACGGCGCAGCTCGACCAGCTCCAGCTGCCCGCCGACGACGACCGCCGCCGTACGGTCACGCTCGTCAACCCGCTCGCGGACACCGAGCCCGAGATGCGCACGACACTGCTGCCGGGTCTCTTCGGCGCGCTGCGCCGTAACGACGGCCGTGGCTCGCACGATCTGGCGCTGTACGAGACGGGCCTGGTCTTCCGGCCCACGGGCGAGGAGAAGGTGCCGCCCCGGCTGCCCGTCGACCGGCGGCCCACGGACGAGGAACTGGCGACGCTCGACGCCGCGCTGCCCCGGCAGCCGCGCCGCGTGGCCGTCGTCCTCGCCGGTGCGCGTGAGCAGGCCGGCTGGTGGGGCGCGGGCCGTCCCACCGACTGGGCGGACGCGGTCGAGGCGGCCCGTACGGTCGCCGCCGAGGCGGGCGTCGAGTTGACGGTCGAGGCCGATCAGCACGCGCCGTGGCACCCGGGCCGCTGCGCGGCGCTGTACGCCACGGTGGACGGTGGGCGCACTCTCGTCGGCCACGCCGGTGAGGTGCACCCGCGCGTCATCAAGGCGTACGGCCTGCCGGAGCGCACCTGCGCCATGGAGCTGGAACTGGATCTCGTGGAGCGGGCGGGCACGGGCGCGCTGCGGGCGCCGCGGATCTCGACCTTCCCCGTCGCCACACAGGACGTGGCGCTGGTGGTGGCCGAGGACGTACCGGCCGCCGATGTGGAGCGGGCGCTCGGCGAGGGCGCGGGTGAACTGCTCGAATCGGTGCGGCTGTTCGACGTGTTCACCGGCGAGCAGCTGGGCGAGGGGCGGAAGTCCCTGGCGTACGCCCTGCGGTTCCGCGCCGCCGACCGGACGCTGACCGTGGACGAGGCGTCCGCCGCGCGCGACGCCGCGGTCGCGCTGGCGGCCGAGCGCACGGGGGCGGTGCTGCGCGGGGCGTGAGCCGCGTGCGGCCGAGATGACACGGCCGAGGGGCGTCGCCGGTTTCAGGTCCGGCG